>CANRNG010000015.1 GCA_947631935.1 uncultured Erysipelothrix sp. | reverse complement strand
TTCACATCTATATATGAAGCACTTGCTTCAAAGTAAGGTTCTTTTTTAATATCTTTTTCTTGTTGTTCGTATTCAAACTGAGTACCGACAATATAATCAACTTTTAAATTCATTAAGATTTCAGAACCCGAAACTGTAAAGATGGAACTGATCTCATCCTGAACCATAACACCCGCATGAGGTGGTAAATAGAATCGATAATAAGGTTTCTTATGATTGGTAGAAATCGGTAAAGCCTGAGCCAAACCCGATTTATAAGCTGCCTCGATGGATTGATTATTGCCACAACCAACCAGTAAAAATAAGATACTTCCCACTATAATTAGGCGCTTCATTTCAAATCATTCCTTTTTTCGAGCAATTTAAGAATGGCTTTTTTAGCATTTGCATAATCACGGGTATCCAATATTGAACTTGAAGTGTGGATATTTCTAGCCACGATACAGCAGGTCAGTGTTTTCACACCATCATGGACCTTATGAACAATACCGGCATCCGTACCCCCATTTGAATAGTAGAATTGGTGTGGAATATCATTTTCAGCACAAATATCCACCAATTCATAAACCAAATCTTTATTCGCAATCATGGAACCATCCATCATGCGAATGAGCACCCCTAGACCTAAAAATCCCAAAGCCTTGGAATCCAAGGCATCATTTGCAGGAGAACAGTCAAGCACAATGGCATAATCAGGATTGATCATTTGGGTCATGGTTTGGGCACCACGTAGGCCCACTTCCTCCTGAACCGAAGCCCCCACATAAAGGTTAAAATCCAGTTCAACATCTCTTAAGCTATCCAGTAAATCAAGTCCCATGACACAGCCATAACGATTATCGAAGGCTTTAGCCAAAAGACGGTTTTCATTCAACACTTCAAAAGATCCCTCAAGCACAATCATATCCCCGATTTGGACCCCTTTGGATAAGACATCTTCTTTATCAGTTGCCCCAATATCTACAATCATTTGCGAAATATTCATGGGCTTTGATTTTTCTTCAGGTTTTAACATATGGGGTGGGATACTACCGATCGCACCCTTATACACATCACCTTTACGCGTATGGACATTCACACGGTGTGCCAATAAGGTTTGGTCAAACCAACCACCAACAGGATGCATTTTTAAGACACCCGTTTCTGTAATATCTTTGACTAAAAATCCAATCTCATCCATATGCCCCAAAATAAGCACCGTTTCAGCATGCTCTTTTTTAGTTGGTTTATAGGCCGCAATACTGCCCAAGTTATCATAAACCACATCATAGCCCATGCGTTTATACTCTTGGCTTAAATAAGCAGCCACCTTTTCTTCATGGCCTGAAATTCCATCTATTTGCGTTAAATCCTCAAACCACTTTAATTGTTGTTTACTTAGCATCTTTTTTCCTCCAAACTGCACGATAGATAACCTGCCCTTTATCGACAAACTTTCTTTCATATTCTGTAAAAGGATCTTCCTGAGGTTCACTTCTAAAATCCAAATAAACTTCCTCAAGTTCAAATCCATTTTGTGCAACCGAAACCAAGGAATATTCAAATAAACCCCTGTTATCGGTCTTCATAATCAAGGAACCCTTATCATTTAAGAGACGATGATATAAGTCACATTTTGTTTTATAGGTTAAGCGACGCTTCTCATGTTTTTTCTTTGGCCAAGGATCCGAGAAGTTCAAATAAATCGCATCCAACTCCTTAGAATCAAAATATATATCCAAATCTTTTGCATCACCATAAATCATACGCTTGTTTGTTTTTTCATCAATTTTTTTAAGGGCAATTGAAGCAGCGGTAAAATCACGTTCCATGGCGATCACACCTGAATCTTCAAACTGAGCAGCCAGCCCATGCCAATAATTACCGCGACCTGCGCCAATTTCAAGTTTTAAATCATCAACAGCCAACGCGGTTTTCCATTTTCCTTTTAAAGTATTGGTTTCATCTATTAATATATCTGCATGCAGTTCAAACATATCCTTACTCCATGCTTTTTTACGAAGTCTCATTTTATCATCCTTTTTCTTCTATAATTGTACCATAATATATAATTTATTTAACGCTTATGGGACTTAATTTTTCATAATTTTCATAATTTGTTTCAGAAATATGTTAAAATAACACCATGAACACAAAATTACACATAACTGGGATTGTTGTAGAGTACAATCCACTGCATTATGGACACATCCATCACATTTTAGAAACCAGAAAAATTACCCAATGTGATGTTTTAATTGCGGTTATGTCCCCTCATTTTGTCCAACGCGGCGAACCCGCTATTGTTGATAAATGGATACGCACAGAAGCCGCTTTAAAACACGGCGTTGACTTGGTTATTGAACTTCCCACTTATTATGCACTCCAATCCGCTGAACATTTTGCGAAATCGGCTCTTGATTTATTGCATATGGCACAAGTCGATTCTATTGTTTATGGTTCAGAAACATTAGAAAAACCAGAACTTGGCGCAATTGATAAAGATGCTCTCAAAGCAGGTCACGCTTATGCCTATGCAAAAAACAGCCAACATTTAAAGTCTAACCAGATCCTGGGCGCCTATTATGAAAAGTTTGCTTCAAACCATAATATTAAGACACATCGCATTTTACGAACCATTGATTATCACGATTTATCAATGAATCATAAAATTGCATCTGCATCCGGTATTCGACATGCATATTTTAAAGGCATCAATACCCAGAATAATACCCCCCTCATTTTAGATGCACATAGCATCTACAAACTCGAAGATTACTATCCCCTCATTCGTTACCAAATATTGACTGAACAAGCACAGCTTAATCAATATCTATTGGTTGATGAAGGGATTGAAAATCACTTTATCAAACTGGCTTTAAAACATGATAATTTAGATGATTTTATAAAAGACGCCACTTCTAAAAGATATACACAATCCAAGATTCAACGCACGCTATGTCATATTTTACTAAAACACCCAAGAAACCCAATCAATATAGAGGGTATAAGAGTCTTGGGCATGAACAAAACAGGTCAAGCTTACTTGAATCAAATTAAGAAGGAAACAAAAATTTACACCCAATTTAAGGACTATCCTTTCAAAGACTTGGAATTAAAAGCCGCCTTCATTTATGGGCTTCCCTATAAAAAAGAGGATGCACTACTCCAAAGAGAAATGCAACCTCCCATTATTATTTAAGAATTCTAATATCTTCCCAAGGGAATCCATCACGACCAAAGTGACCAAAGTTTACCGTTTTACGATAAATGGGTCGCAACAAGTCCAATTCATCAATCATCTGGTTTACAGAGAAGTCAAAGTTACGATCAATCACTGCCAAGATCTCAGCTTTGTCTTTTTTTTCTGTACCAAAGGTTTCAATATGGATAGATAATGGTTTATTTTTTCCAATCGCATATGACAACTGGATTTCCATACGATCACATAAACCCGCAGCTACAACTGATTTTGCGACATGTCTTAGGTAATAAGCAGCCGTCCGATCGACTTTGGATGGATCTTTCGAACTGAAAGCACCCCCACCAATTCGCGCCATGCCACCATAACTGTCAACCACCAATTTACGACCCGTAGTCCCTGAATCCCCGAAAGAACCTGCAATTGTAAAAGAACCACTTGGATTGATAACATACTGCGTATCGTCTCTCAACCATTTTTCATCCACAACGGGTTTGATTACTTTATCTATCAATGTTGCTTCAATTAAATCATGGTCAATCCCTGCTTCATGAGATGCACTGATTAAAATGGTATGCACGTATAAAGGTTTTCCATCTTCATAACAAACCGTAACTTGCGTTTTTCCATCTGGTTTTAACCACGCTACTTCTTGTTTTAAATCTGATAATTGTTTGGATAACTTATGTGCCAAATCAATGGCCAAAGGCATATAACTGTCTGTTTCATTGGTTGCGTACCCAAACATAATGCCTTGATCTCCGGCAGCTATGGTATCACTCTCAGTCACTGCTATATTAATTTCACTGGATTGTTGGCTAACTTTAACCAACACTTCATAGGTTTCGGGATATCCAATATCACGAATAACCGTTTTGGCAATTTTTTCGTAATCTATCTTTGCCTTTGTGTTGGCTTCACCATAAACCAATACAAAATCGTCTTTAATGGTGGCTTCAACTGCCATTTTTGAGTGTTTGTCCTCACTTAAAGCGGCATCTAATATCGCATCTGCGATTTGATCACAAATCTTATCGGGGTGTCCGTCCGTAACACTTTCCGATGTAAAATATATTAAACTCATATCTCTTCCTCTTTTCTAATAAAAAAATCCCTACGTTAACGAAAAGGGATTGTTTATATCTTTATAAATAGGACCTTATCGTTGTTAGCTGTACCACCTTACCCAATGGGTAGGTTGGCATGAGGTCTTTGATCTAACTCTCTACCTCAATTCTTGATAATTGCTTGTACATCATAGCAAATAAACCCATAATACGCAAACCTTTTTTAATTAAAAAAGGGATTCTTCCCTTTTGCTTAGTCAATCGGTTTTTGTCTAAAATTGCCTTCAATACGATACACATTTGAAATCTCAATAAAGGCCGTTGGATCTGCATTTTTTATGGCATCTAAAACATCATTAATCTCAAAAGAGTTGACCACCATATAAAGCATATAACGACTTTGTCGGTGATACACACCCATCCCCTCAAAACGGGTTATACCATGTCTTACAACCTTCAGAATGGCTTCAGAGACCGGTTCTGGTTGTACGGTAATGATTCTAAGACTTGATAACTTATACCGATCATGATAATTTGACAATATTTCTGTAGACACAAATTGATAAATAATGGAATAAAACGATAAAGTCCAATCAAAACGATAGCCATTATAAATCAATAGCGCGATATTAAACATTAAGACTTTATCCCACATCGGCTTATTCTTGACCGTTGAATAGTAAATTGAAATAAAATCAATTCCCCCGGAACTGCCACCCATTTTTAAAGCCAAGGTGACGCCCAATCCATTTAAAATCCCACCAAAAATTGCGAGTAAAATAATATCATTGGTTAGCGTAAATTCTGGAATGATAGAAACAAATATTGACGTAAAGATAATATGAACAAAAGAAAGGGCCATAAACTTTTTACCAATATGTTTCGCTACAAGTAGAAAGATCAATACATTCAAAACCAAGTACAGGGGGCCAAAGGGAATCGACCATCCAAACATTACATCCACTTCTCTTTGAATCAATGTTGTAACACCCGTCACACCCGAAGGCAATAAACTAGCATTACGAACAAATATCTTCAAAGCAATTGAAGATAAAAAAGCACCCACTATAACCCCAAAAACACGCATGGGTCTATCTTTTAATCTTGACACCCTGATCCTCCACAATCATCCTCCAGGATTTTTCTTTTCGCATCACATTTACGCGTATCATAAGCAACCACATCTACCATTACTTCAATATTTTCACCCAAATCTTGGACAGCAATAATGCTTCGTGTAGGATAGGGTGCACTGAGATAGAGCGCAGAAACCTGGTTGATGATCTTGGTATTGGACATGTCTTTGACATAAATGGTAAGTGATACAATATTTTCTAAACTAAGATTTGAAACTGATAAAACATACTCAATATTTTCAAATGTTTGAATCAATTGCGCCTTAAACTCGGTGGATTTTAATGCTTGAGACTTTAAATCAATACCCACCATCCCGTTGATAAAAGCAGCATCCCCTACTTGAATCCCATAAGAATAAGGACCTTTTGGTTTCTGTTCTGTTGGATTTAATTGCTGACGAAATAACATTAGAGAATCTCCCTAAAGAAGTCTTCAGAATCGTCCTTCTTATTCGACATAAAAAAGACGCGCACCGCTACAGTTAACGTTACTATAAAGATACCTGCGATTGCCGCCAAACTAATAAAGTCATCAAAATTTTCAATCATATTGCCACCTCTTTTTGCATTATAGTCCAATTGTTTTTTTTATTCAACCAAAGGTATTCTTATCTTTATGGGAAAACGTGGTAAACATCATAAAAAAGTTAAAACCAACCATAATTGTGGCGATAACGATCATGCCCAAACCCAGATAATGCATCCTCAAAAGTCCCTCTTGATAATTTGCACTTCTTAAAATCAACAAGACCAAGAGCACAAAAATCATGGTAAACATATACGTCAATGTCATCATTTTTCGTTTCCCAACCGAATAAAACAAAATTAATAAAATAAGTGTTCCCAACGACAAATCACGAAAACACAAAGAAACAAATTCCATCCAACCCTTGGTGGTTGCGAGATAATTTTGAATTACATTAATGATATATAGGTTTGAGTTTTGAACGATGCTCAATCCATCTGATAAATCCTTCATAATATAAAGAGATTTCCCCAGCAACACCATTTGAAGCCAAAAGAACACAAAATAAACATCATGTGCAACTGACATCGCATAACGTATAAACTTAGAACTTTTCAATGTGATCACTTCCTTTAAAAACTTCTACTTTACTTAAATTCGGATAATCCAATTGTCGCATCACTTCATATCCACAAATCGCAACAGCATTGGATAAATTCAAACTACGTGCATGCGCACTCATTGGAATCCTAAAAGTTTGTTCACGATGTCTACTTAAAACAGGCATCGGAATCCCTTTACTTTCAGAACCAAAAATCAAATATATATCCCCTTTACTTTGAGTATAATCAATCTCACTGTGTGTTTTTTGACCATAGCGACTTAGAAAATAAAACGTACCTTGCGCATTTTGTATAAAATCATTAATATTTTTATGAACAGTGTAATCCAAGATATCAATGTAGTCCATAACAGACCGTCTCACTCTTTTTTCATCCAACACAAACCCCAAAGGTTCAATCAAATGAAGCTTGGCATTCAGGGCAGCACACGTCCGCATAATATTTCCCGTATTTTGAGGAATTTCAGGTTCGTATAATACAATGTGGATCACGCACGATCCCTCTTTTCTAAGTACTTTGACACTCCAAATAGAGAACCAAATACAATTACAAATCCAAGTATAACACGCATAACCAAACGATTAAAGAATATTTCTGGAAATAAATTAATCATACGATCTGTGGCAGGATTTAAAAGCCATAAATCATTGGTGAATAACAGTTTGTGAAATAAAATCCAAAAATTACTGAAATCAATCAAGGCATAAAAGCCAATGGTTCCAAACACAATTAAATAAATCACAATTGCTTTCTTCATGGCTTCGTAATAAGTCGTTTTATAGATACCCGTCAACAATAAAACACCCAATCCTATCACACTCACCCATTTCAATGTATCAACCGTTAGAAAGAGATTTTTAACATCAACCATATGATCAATTTCTCTTTGGTTAAACATCGAAACAAGTTCACCATCCACCGACACCATCACATCAATATCATCCCGTTCATCTTTAATATAATCCAATAAGACATGGGTTGATTTCATTAAGTCATCATGAGACATCGCCATATTTTGAGCAGTGTTTAGCTTTTGGTACTGCGTATCATAGAAACTTTCATTGAAAACGATCAATTCAAAAACAGTCACCAATAAAAAGAAAATCAAGAAAACAAACCCCAATGGTTGTAGTATCTTACTTTTCATTGAGAAACTCCGTTAGCTTAACCAAAGCCTTGGCGCGATGCGAAACCTTGTTTTTAACATCAGCACCTAATATTGAAAAAGTATCTTGATAACCCATTGGGATGAATATGGGGTCATACCCAAAGCCATCAGATCCTTGAATTGAGGTCGCAATCTGACCCTCACATCTGCCTTCAAAAACTTCATCCACATTCTTGCCATAATAAGCAATGACCGCAAAGAAAGTCGCTTCTCTATTTTTATTTTCAAGCATCTTTAAGATACGTTCATGCTTTAATTTGTAATCCGTGTCTTCACCCATAAAACGGGCTGTTTTAACACCCAAGATATCAGGAAGACTATGAATGATCAATCCTGAATCATCCGCAATCACATCGACACCCAATTGGTCGTGAATAAATTTTGCTTTTAAGCGTGCATTTTCTTCAAATGTGGCACCCGTTTCTTCAAATCCATCTAAGGAAGCACCACTTTCTTTTAAAGTTAAAACTTCATAACCCTGCGGTTCTAAGATCAATCTGAATTCTTTTAATTTCCCTGGATTGTGGGTTGCTATGAGTATTTTCATTAAATTTTCTCCTTTATGCTATAATAGTCTCATGAAAAAAGAAACAATTGTCCAAAATATCTTCCATGAAGAACCCCAAAACTTTGTCTATATTGAATCAGGTCTCACCAACGATAATTATATTGTGACCTTAAATCAAAGAAAAGTTGTCTTACGTATACCCCGCAAGGAAAATGAGGGTCTTTTTGACTATGCTTTGGAATCAGAAATCCTAAATAAAATCAAAGATTTAGATCTAGAACCAAAGCTCTTATATTATAACAAAATTACAGGGGTTAAATGTAGTGAATATATTCAAAATGCAAAGACTTTTGAACCCATGTATATGAAACGCGCTGCAACACTGATTAAAAGACTTCATGAATCACAAATATCCAGTGGCAAAACCTTTGATATAAAAGAAAAATTCAATCAATTTAAAAACAAAATAATCAATCCCATCTTTGATACCACCTTTGCACATGGTTATATTGATAGTTTGGAACTAGAAAACATCACACTTTGTCACAATGACTTGGTGGAGGGCAATCTCATCTTCACCGATTCAAAAGATTATTTAATTGATTATGAATACGCTGCAGACAATGACCCACTTTTTGATGTGATGAGCTTTATTACTGAAAATGATATTGTAGATATTGACTTACGCCAAGAATTTTACCTTGAGTACTTCGGATCCTTACCCGATGCGACTACACAAAAACGACTCGACCATTTTGAAATCGTCCACCATGTCTTATGGTGTGAATGGGCCATGATGATGTATGAGTTGTACCAAAAGCCCATTTATCATGAAATCGCAGCACTTAAATACCAACGCTTGGTGGCCTGTATGAAAAAAAAGTAGCCGAAGCTACTTTTCTAATAAGGTATTAAAATATAGATTTAACTGTGACAAGGAGTCCGCAAGGACTTCTTTTTCTTGTGTCGATAATTTGGATATCAATTGATCCACCATCTCACGATGGAAGAAGTCATGAATTTGTAAAATAGAATGTGTCTTATCCGTAAGTTTTAAACGATAAATGCGTCGGTCTTTTTTATCTTGGACACGATAAACATACCCTTTATTGGTAAGCCGATTAACATTAACAGTCAGTGTCCCCTGGGTAATGCGCAAACGCTTCGCAACATCACTCATGGTCTTACCTTCGCTTTTATCAATGGCCTCTAAAGTATGGACCTCACTCATGGAGAGTGTTATTCCCCGTTCCTTTAGAAAATACTCTTCAAGGGTCAGTATCTGATTGAACATATCAACCAACAAATTATTTAAAACATCACGAATGTTTCTATCCATATTACTTTTCTAAAGCTTTTTGGGCTTTTCCTACAAGGTTTGTAAAACCTTTTGGATCATGAATTGCAATTTCAGACAACATTTTACGGTTGATCTCAATATTTGCAAGTTTTAAGCCATACATTAATTGGCTGTATGAAATATCATTCAAACGTGCAGCCGCATTGATACGTGTAATCCATAATTTACGCATTTCACGTTTAAGATTTTTACGGTCACGGTAAGCATAACGTTGTGAACGCATCACTTGTTCGTTTGCTGTACGGTATAGAATGTGTTTTGAGCCAAAATAACCTTTGGCTAACTTTAATACTTTTTTACGGCGAGCACGGCTCGCAACTGAATTTTTAACTCTAGGCATGTTTCATTACTCCTCTTAATCCACTAATAGATGCTTAATGCGTTTAAAGTCACTTGGGTGGACCAAGGTGGACTTACGTAAATTACGTTTTTGTTTTTGTGATTTATGTCTTGCAAAGTGAGATACATATGCATGTTTACGTTTCAATTTTCCTGTACCAGTACGTTTTACACGCTTCGCAAGGGTACGTTTAGTTTTCATTTTAGGCATTATTTGCCCCTCCTTCTTGTTATTTTTTAGCTGGTGAGATCACAACCGACATTGTATTTCCTTCCAATTTCGGGTTCTTTTCAGCAGATCCAAGATCCTGAGTCTCTTCTAAGAATCGATTCATGGTCTTCTTACCAACTTCAACTCTGGTAATCAGACGCCCTCTAAAGCGCATATCGACCTTAACTTTGTTACCGTCTTCTAACCACTTACGTGCATGACGTAACTTCGTATTAAAATCATGTTCTTCAATTACAGGTGAAAGACGCACTGATTTAATTTGGGTTAGATGTTGGTTCTTCTTCGCTTCTCTTGTTTTCTTTTGTTGTTCATAACGATATCTTCCATAATCCAATATTTTACATACCGGTGGATTTGCGTTAGGCGACACACAAAATAAGTCAAGTGAATACTCTGCAGCTTTCTCTAAAGCTTCATTTCTTGTTAAGATTCCCAATTGTTCCCCTTCAGGACCAATGACTAAAACCTCTTTAAAGCGAATACGATCGTTGACCAAGTCTCCTTGATTTTTCTTATTACTGATAAAGTTCACCTCCTACGTGAATTACAATAAAAAAGTGTACTCTACAAATATAGAACACACCGCTTATTTACTAAAAAATAAAGTTTCAAGCTTGAACCCATGACTTAAGCCATCAGGTGAGAAGTGTGCTTCTACTTTCTTATTGCTTAGATATATTACCATAACTTTTACGGATAGTCAAATTAATAACTAGATTAACGAATGATAATCAAAGGTTATTTTAAGTTCATACTGCTTACCCAAAACATCGGCCAGTTGTTCTTGAATTTCCGTATCTGTGTACTGGCAATCTTCTACCATTTTAATATCAAAACTAACCACATCAAAAACGACACGCAAATCATGAAAACTTAATTCAGGATCTAAAGACTTTAGTACCGATTTAATTTGGTGGTGTATCTTCTTGATCTTTTGGCTGGTCACATCAATGGGATCCAGATGCATCGTCAAATCAACTTTGGCTTCATTTAACACTCTTTTTTCAAGCGCATCAACGATACGATGGGCTTCATTGAGGTTTGTGTTTTCATCCAATTCAATATGAACTGAACCATAGACTGTTTCTTCACCATATTCATGAATTAATAAATCATGATACCCGAAAATATCGTGGTTGGCATCTAGAATATTAGTTATGCTTTCGATGGTCTCTTTGGAAGGTCTTGAACCAACCAAGTTTCTGACAAAGCCACGAATCATTTGAGATGAAGATACAGTAATGACAAGCGAAATTAAAACGCCCAAGGCCGCATCTAAATTAAGGTCCATCGTATAAGAAATCGCAAAACCCACCAGTAATGAACCTGAGATTAGGACATCAAAAAGCGAATCCTGGCTAACCGCATAAAGGACATCAGATCCCACTTTCTTATTCTTATAACGATAATAAAAATATAGGAAAGTTTTCAAGGTAATAGACAGGATGAGAATTATAACCATCCATATTGAGTATTGAATTGGTTTGGGATGTATCCAAACACTGATCGCGTTTCTTAGCGTATCAATCCCAATGTAAATCATGATAATTGAAATTAGAAAACCTGAAATATACTCGAATCTCTCATATCCAAAGGGATAGGTTTTATCTTTAGGTTTCTGGCTGATTTTAAAACCTAGAAAAGTAATAAAAGATGATAAAAAGTCTGATAAGTTATTAAAAGCATCAGAGATAATCGAAATAGACCCTGTAAAGGTTCCAATAGTATATTTAGCTATAAAAAGACAAGCATTCACAAAAATCCCCATCAGCCCCGCCCTTGCAGCTATTTTTTTAGTCTTCATTTATTTTTACAATAATTCCAAATGGATCGGTTAAGGTTTGGGCTGGCAGTTCAGGCAACAAAAGCGTATAAGAAATAATGCCTGTGTAATTATTTGGAAGTAAACCTTTCGCATGATGCCAATTATTCATCGCGATATGATGATGATACCCATCTTTAGACATGAATAGTGAAGGACCGGTTTCTATTTTAACCTCAAATCCCAAAGTATCAATATAGAAAGGTCTTCCTTTCTCGATATCATCGACTTCCAAATGCACATGACCCCAAATGGTTTCTTTGGGAAGTTTGGTAAACTGAGCGTCACTTAAATCGCGAATGGCTTTCATATCCAAGCGCTGGGTCACAAACCGTATTTTATTGTTGTCTGCCATGGGCCATACGGATGGATCCATATCAACATAAACTTCAATCGCATTGTGTTCAGGATCTCTGAAGTAGATGGCCTTTGAAAAACCATGGTCACTGCCACCAATCCAAGTTACTTCGAAATTCTTGAGATGAATAAGAAAAGTTCCCAAATCTTTCAAACTGGGTAACAAATAAGCATGATGATATAAACCATTATAAGCCTCTTTATTCACCACATCAGCACCCTTGACCAATGTCAGTTTTGGATTATCAAAGGTTACAGATTCTTCATGCTCATGAATTACGTCCATGCCCATTACGGTTTCATAGAAGTTTTTCATCACGTCCAAATCTTTAACGCGCAGTACAATATGATCAATTCTTTTCATAACAGTTTCTCTCTTAGTAATTATTTAAAGATGTCAATAATGCAACCAAAACTTCATAGGTTCGCTCAAATGAAGCAATGTCCAAACGCTCTTTTGGGGTATGAATATCCCACATAATGGGTCCCAATCCAATTATGTCTAATTGTGGCATTTTTCCTTTCCAAATACCCAATTCTACGCCCCCATGCGTCGCAACTTCTTTCATCGTATCCCCTCTTAAGTCTTCATAAACTTCAAAGAGACGTTTTCTGAATTTTGAATCCTTTTCGTAATTCCATCCTGGATATTTTGACGAATAGGTGACTTCAAATCCAGTTTTATCAGCGATCCAAGCCACAGTACTCATGGTAGTTTCAATCACAAATTCTTGGGTCGCACGTAAAGATACATTGATAAGCATATGATCATCATATAAATTCGCAGTCCCGATATTGGCAGAAGCTGTAGTCAAACCTTCAATTGCCAAGCTGACCTGAAGCACACCATATGGAAGCATGAAGAGTGTATCTACAATTGCTTTTGAGTCTTCAGAAACTAAGACAGAATCAACACTTACATCTTGTAATGTAAAGTCAAGATTCGCATCTGAAATTTCATACTGAACTTTCAGCGCTTCTTTAATAGATTCAAACCATTTTTTAAATGATGCGACATTGTCGACGGTAAAAATAACATCTGCTTCTCTACAAATCGCATTAATTTTAAGCCCACCTTGAATATCAGAAATAAGGATTTCAAATTTATCCATGGCTTTTTTTAGAATGATACCGGCAAGTTTTAAGGCATTACCACGTTCTAAATGAATGTCGCCACCCGAGTGACCCCCATGAAGACCTCTAATTTCAAGTTTTAATCCGCTTTGAGTTTGATAGTTTCTCTTTATATCTTTTCTTAAAGTTCCCCTTGCGCCCCCTGATGAAGAGACGTAGACTTCACTTTCACCTGAACTATCCAATCCAACACAAAGTTGTGCTTTAAGATCTTTTGTATCAAATTTGGTCGCACCCACAAGTCCGACTTCTTCTTCAACGGTGAATACCATTTCAAGTGCAGGGTGTTGCA
Source organism: uncultured Erysipelothrix sp. (assembly GCA_947631935.1). GTDB lineage: Bacteria > Bacillota_I > Bacilli_A > Erysipelotrichales > Erysipelotrichaceae > Erysipelothrix. Next base: position 11,274 of record CANRNG010000015.1, on the reverse strand, counting down.
GATTTTGATCTTGTAAAATCGCCATCATATAAACCACACCTACCCCATCATCTGCACCCAAGGTCGTTTCATTGGCACGCAAAATGCCATCTTCAATAATGAGTTCCAAAGGATCCGTATCAAAATTATGCGTAGAACCCATATTCTTTTCTGCAACCATATCTAAATGCGATTGCAGCATCACAACGGGTGCATCCTCATATCCAGAAGTGGCAGGTTTTTTTACCAAAAGGTTTAAGTATTCATCTTGAAATACTTCATACCCCAAGTTCATGGCGAACTGTTTTATATAATCACTCAATGCCTTTTCTTGGTAAGATGCATGAGGAATGTCAGCAATATCTTTAAATAGTTTCAGTAATGCTTGTTGCATAATAATATCTCTCCGTTTCTTATTACTTATTTTAACGAGTTCTGATTGATTAAACAAGTAAAAAAAATAACACCGTTATATTATCAAGTGTTATTTTTTCATAGGTTTCCCTATTTCTTCAACCAATCCACCTTCATCTAAGGTTCATCACGCCTTAGACAACAATATTATACCAAATAAAACTATGATACACAAGGTTAGTCAAATCATTAATAATAGTGTACAATATTAACTGTAATGGAGGTAAATGTTATGAACAATATTGGTGTGATGGGCCTTGCAGTCATGGGCTCAAATTTAGCGTTAAATATGGCTGATACCGGTTATAAAGTGGCCCTTTTTAATCGTACTTACAGTGTCGGAGAAAAGGTTATGGCTGAAAATCCACATGACAATCTTACACTATATAAAGAAATGGAAGACTTCGTTAATTCATTAGAAAAACCCAGAAAAATTATCATCATGGTTAAAGCAGGTAAACCTGTTGACTTGGTGATTGATTCTTTATTACCCTTATTGGAACAAGGTGACATCATCATGGACGGGGGTAACTCTTATTTCAAAGATACCATCAGACGTCACAGCTATATCAATGAGAAAGGTTTCCGCTATTTGGGTGTGGGTATTTCAGGCGGTGAAGAAGGCGCACGTTTTGGTCCTTCAATTATGCCTGGTGGGGATGCTGAAGCGTATTCACATGTTGAAGATATTTTAGTTGATATTTCTGCCAAAGCTTATGGTGACCCTTGTGTAACTTATATTGGTGATGACGGTGCCGGCCATTTTGTGAAAATGGTTCATAATGGTATTGAATATGCAGATATGCAATTGATTGCAGAGAGCTACTCACTGCTAAAACATGTGGGTGGATTAAGCAATAAAGAATTGGCAGAGACCTTTACCCAATGGAATGAGGGAGAACTTGATTCTTACTTAATCGAAATTACTTCTGAAATTTTTAAAGTCATCGATGAAGAAACCGATAAACATTTGGTTGACTTAATCTTAGATAAAGCCGAACAAAAAGGAACTGGTAAATGGACAGCTGAAGAAGCGCTAGAAACCGGAACGGACGCTTCACTTTTGACTTCAGCAGTCTTTGCAAGATTTATGTCTGCGCATAAAGAAGAACGTGTCCACGCCAGTGTGAAACTCCATTTTAATGGCGAAACCACTGAAATTGACAACACACAAACATTTATTGAAGAGGTGCGACAAGCACTCTATGCTTCGAAGATTATTGCGTATGCACAAGGTTTTGATTTGATGAAACGTGCAGCTAAGGCTTATAACTGGCGCTTAGATTATGGTGAAATTGCTAAAATTTTTAGAGAAGGATGTATTATTCGTGCTAAATTCTTAGACAGAATTACAGACGCTTATGAACTGGATAAAGACTTACCAAACTTGCTGTTGGATCACGCTTTCAGTCAAATTATTGAAACCTATCAACCAACCTTAAGAAAAGTTGCAGCTATGGCAATCATGAATGGAGTTTCAATTCCTGCCTTTACTTCAGCAATAAGCTACTTTGATGCATATCGTACCGCAAACTCAAGTGCAAACTTAATTCAAGCACAACGGGATTTCTTTGGTGCACATACATTTGAAAGAATTGATAAAGAAGGCGCATTCCATTACCAGTGGAGTGAAGATAATGAAGCCTGATAATTATATTGTAACCTTGTTTGGGGGTACGGGAGATTTAACTTACCGCAAACTCCTACCTGCTTTCTATAACTTATTCTATCGGAACAGCCTTCCCGATTCATTTCATATCGTTGTGATTGGTCGCCGTGATTTTACCACAGAAACCTATCAAGAGAATCTCATTGAATGGTTAAAAGATCATGCACGTTTTGAAGTTAATGAAGCAAGTTTTAAAGCCTTCTCCAAACACATTCAATATTTTAAAATGACTTTTACTGAAGCTGAGGGTTACCAAAGATTGTATGATTTCTATCAATCTTTGGACCAAAATACAGTTCATAAGAAATTGTATTACTTGGCCGTGGATCCCAGTTACTTCTTAACCATTGGCCAACACTTATTTGACCATAATCTACACCAAGAAGGCGCAATCATCATTGAAAAACCTTTTGGTAAGGATTTAAAAAGCGCTAAGGAGATTTCAACAAAACTTGAAGCTTTATTTGGGCCATCAAACATCTATCGTATTGACCACTATATTGCTAAAGAGATGGTACAAAATATACATACCATTCGATATGGGAATGCTTTGATCGAACAAAATTGGAATCGTAATATGGTGGAAGCCATCACGGTTTCAGCAACCGAAACCGTTGGGGTTGAGGATCGCGCAAACTTTTACGATGTAACTGGGGCCCTAAAAGATATGGTTCAAAGTCATTTACTACAGATTCTATCGATCGTATTAATGGATGAACCAATCGACAATAGCGCTGAAGCAGTCCATGAGAAACAAGAAGAAATCTTGAACAACCTATTTGTAAAAAACTATGAAACGGATGTTATTTTTGGACAATATGCTTCCTATCGAAATGAAAAAGATGTCAATCCAAAATCAAATACAGAAACCTATGTTGCGCTAAGACTTGAAGTCAATCATCCCCGTTGGGAAGGTGTTCCTATTTTTGTTCAAACAGGGAAAAAAATGGCAAAACGTTCTACTGAGGTGACTTTACAATTTAAATCGACCCACGGTATGGAACCCAACTTATTGGTTATTAAGGTACAACCAGATGAAGGGGTTTACTTAAAACTCAACATCAAGACACCTGGCTATACTGATAAGGTGGAAGCGGTATATATGGATTTCTGTCAGTCATGTAATCTAGAGTATCGAATAAATACTCAGGAAGCTTATGAAAGACTCTTGGATGCTGCCATGCATCATGACCATACACTCTTTGCGAGTTCAAACCAAGTCATGACTTCATGGAAGTTTATTGAGGATATCTTGGAAAATACGCCCAAAAGAGAACCCGTTATTTACCAAGATGATACTACTCTAAAACAAGCAGATCAACTTTTGGAAAAAGACAATGCGTCTTGGTTCAAGGATGAAGTGTATGGAGAAATCTACGACAAAAAAGGCGATTAATCGCCTTTTTCTTCTGCATTTTCTAAATAAATATATAAGCTTTCAAGTTCCCTTTCCAATTGCCCAATTTCAACATGGATGCGATCAATTTCATCATTGAGCTTATCCATTTTAATGGGTTCATGGTAATACTCTGGTTCATAGCGCAATTCTCGATGTAACTCCAATTGCTCTTGTAGGTCAATCAGTAAACCTTCCACTTTCTGAACTCTGTTTTGATTTTTTCTGAATTCTTGATAAAGTTCTTTTCGCGATTTCTTTTCAATATCATCTTCCACTTTTTCTTGTTCTAAAACATGCTCTAATGTTTTTTGAGTATGGATAATTTGGTGGTCCTTAATGATAAGAATATCGGTCGCAATCTTCTCAATGAAATAACGATCATGTGAGACAAAAATCATGGTTCCTGTATAATCCTTTAAAGCTTTCTCTAAAGCTTCTTTACCTGGTATATCCAAGTGGTTGGTAGGCTCATCTAAAATCAATAAGTTGTCTCTACTCAACATAAGCTTGGCCAATGAAAGACGCACCCTTTCACCCCCACTTAGGACCGAGACTGATTTAAAAACATCTTCCCCACTAAACAAGAATCGTCCCAAAACGGATCTCACTTCTGTGTGGTCTAGATTGGGGAATTCGTCCCATAAAGCTTCAAGAACAGTATCACTTTGATTGAAATCTAAAAGTTGTTGGTCAAAATATCCCATTTCGATTTGGTGCCCCAACAACATCTCTCCCTTAAGCGGTTTAAGACGATTGGAAATGGTTTTAAGTAAAGTCGACTTACCTGTCCCATTGTCTCCCAATATCGCATAGCGACGCCCCTTTTCAAAGGTATGGGTCAATGACACCAAAGGTGCATCATAACCTACGGTTAAATTATCTGTAATTAAAACTTCCCGCCCACCTTGTAGTCTGGGTGAGAATGCAGCTTTAAACTCATGATTGGAAGATTTCTTTTCTTCAAGTTTATCCATTCTATCCAAATACTTTTCTTTGGACTTCGCAAAAGAAGCCATGTTCTTCTTATACCTGAATTTTTCGATTAAAGTTTCAAGACGTTTGATTTCCTTTTGTTGGATTTGATAACGCACGTTATGCTGTTTAATCATTTTCTCTTTGTATTCTATGTATTGAGAATACGTTCCCGAAAACCGCGTCGCTTCTTTATGATCAATCTCAATTAATACATTACAGATTCTTTCCAAAAATAAGCGGTCATGAGAAATCATAATCAAGGTACCTTCATAACTTTTAAGATACCCCTCTAACCACTCAATGGTAGAAATATCAAGGTGGTTGGTAGGCTCATCTAAGAAAAGGATATCCGGCTTTGACAACAACAATCGCACAAAAGCCAAGCGGGTCATTTGACCCCCAGAAAATTCATGGATATCTTTCTTTAAATCTGAAACTTCAAATCCAAATTTAGTTAAGAGGGTGTTGACTTCCGTATCCAAATTGTAACCACCCCGTCTTAAGAATTCAGTTTGAAGTCGGTCATACTTACTTAAAATTTGTTCAGAGTGATCTGTTTTAAGTTGTTTCTCAACCCGCTCAAGTTCCGCTTGAAGCTTAAAAACATCCTGGTAAACTTCAGAAATATAACTTTCCAAAGTTTTATGGGTTTCATCCACATGAATCTGACTTAAAAAACCCATGGTTGCATTTTTTTGAATGATGACTTCGCCTTTATCTAAGGATTCTTCACCCAAAATAACACGAAAAAGTGTTGTTTTACCAACACCATTGGCACCGATGAGTGCTATTTTTTCATTTTGTTTGATTTCAAAGTTTAAGTCCTCAAATAAATCTTGATGTCCAAAACCTTTGTAAGCATTTTTAATTCTCACAAGCATTGTTTATTCACCGCCGTTAAGTTCAAGTTGGATTAAAATCCCCTCTGCAGTCGCTTTCGCGATCGCATCAAAATTTTCAATCCAATGGTTGTAGTCTTCAGTATCTGTCATATATCCATATAAAATATCTACCCCATACATACCTTCTTTTACATCTTGATGCATTGCCATTAAATTTGAAAAGATATCATAATTTCCAGCACCGGTTGTATTCCCCCCCACTTCTCTAATCAAATCATTATAGTCATACATATTATCAATAAGACTTGTTTGGTATACACCGGCCATATTAATGCCATCCAGATAGGGTGATGTTTGAATTTGAGTTTGGTTGATCAGTTGTTTTGCGATATTGGTAGCAAATCGATTGGATGATTTATTAGAATAAAGGATGGATAAACCTTTATCAATAGATGAACCACTGGATTCAAATCGTAAGTGAACGTAGTATTTTGCGCCCGAATTATATGCGTTCACGATTCTACCTGTTTCACTATAATAATCTATGGGGTTTTCGTTATCTCGTGTAAGATAAACTCTTAAACCTTTCGCTTCTAAGTTCTCCTTTACGGCGACTGCCATTTTATAGGTTTCATCTGCCTCATAAATATCACCGTAGAAATGACCATAATTGGTCATGCCATTGTCATGGAAGTTAAGTGCTGCGGGGTCTATGACAATATCATAAAGATCGTTAGATTCAAGCGTACTTACTTCAAGATAAAGCATATTTTCTATTAAAATGGGCGTTTCTTGGTTTTGATTGATTAAGTCTTTATTCGCAAAAATACGGACTTGTTTAATCACACCATCACGTTTAATAGCGGTAATGACTTCATCAAAATTAGCAGTTGAAATTAAATAATGAAAATCAAAATCTTTTAAAATTTCTACTTCATAAAAGCCATCTTCTAATTTCGCAAACTGAATACCAATATCTGCCTCATGTGATAGTAAATAAGGTATTTTTTCATCTACAGATAACCCACATATATTATTAAGAAATACGGTATTTCCAATAAATATATCATGGTTTAAAAAATCAAAATCTTCATGATAAAGCTTTAAAGTTTCTCCATAAACATTATAATCTTTCATTTCAATAAATTTCGCTTCGTTATAGACTGTTTCTTGAAGATTGGAAAGACGTTGGGTGGTCTCTTTTGAACTGAGTTCGCAAATTTTAAACCCAAGATCTTCTTTATTCAAAGATTGTGTATAACGATAAAATATAAAAGTAGAAAGACCCAAAGCAAGTACAATTAAAAGAAGGACAACTTTATAATTGATTCTTCTTTCTTTAGGTACATAATTTGGGTCTATTTTCATAATATTCTCCTAGTAATCAAGATTTTTGGGTGTTCTTGCAAAAGGAATAACATCACGAATATTGGTCATGGATGTGAGGTACATTAAGAATCTCTCAAAACCAATTCCAAATCCAGCATGCTTAACACCGCCATATTTTCTTAAGTCAAGATACCATTCTAATCCCTCAACTGGAACATTCATTTCATTCATTCTCTTTAGAAGATGATCATAACGTTCTTCACGTTGTGATCCACCGACAAGTTCACCAACATATGGCACCAATAAATCACAGGCAGCCACCGTTTTATTGTCATCATTTAATCGCATATAAAATGATTTGATATCCTTTGGATAATCCGTAATAAATACAGGTCCCTTAACAATTTGTTCTGAAATATAGCGTTCATGTTCTGTTTGTAAGTCCATGCCCCACTCAACTTCAAATTCAAATTCCTCTTTAGATGCTTTAAGTACATCAACGGCTTCTGTATATGACATTTTCTTAAACTCTGAGTTTAATAATGCGCTCAGTCTATCAAGTAGTGTTTTATCAATTCTTTCATTAAAGAAATTCATTTCTTCAGGAGCATTTGCGAGCACATACTCAATACAGTACTTAATTAAATCTTCAATTAAGTCCATCATATCATCAAGATCCGCAAAAGCAATTTCTGGTTCCACCATCCAAAACTCAGACGCATGTCTGGGTGTATGAGAGTTCTCTGCTCTAAAGGTAGGTCCAAAGGTATAAATATCTCTAAACGCTAACGCAAAAGCTTCTCCATGTAGTTGTCCTGAAACGGTCAAACTCGCTTGTTTACCAAAAAAATCTTTTTCATATTGACCATCACTACGTGTTGTAACGGTAAAGGCTTCCCCTGCACCTTCAGCATCATTGCCTGTAATAATGGGTGTGTGCACATAAACAAACCCTTGGTTTTGAAAGAACTCATGAATCGCCATAGAGAGAACAGAACGTACTCTAAATATCGCTAAAAATGAATTTGTTCGTGGACGTAGGTGTGAAATTTCTCTTAGAAATTCATAACTATGACGTTTCTTTTGTAAAGGATAGTCTGGATCACTTGCACCTTCTAACTTAACCTCTTTAACCACAATCTCAAAGGGTTGTCTCCCATCTGGTGTTAAAACAAATTTACCAGTAATGGATAAAGCGGTCCCAATACCATATTTTCCAATGGTATCAAATTCAGGATTTTCACCTTCATACACAAGTTGTGCGTTTTTAAAATAGGTTCCATCATTGAGTTCAATAAACCCAACGTTCTTACTCTTACGGTTGGTACGAATCCAACCTTGAAGTTGAACATATTCTATAGAATCTATTTCAATATCAGATCCCTGTGTTACCAGTTCATAACACTCTCTAATGGTCATAAATGTTATCATAATCTTCTCCTTATTACTCAATACTGTTTGCTTGAAAAATTAATTCTTGTAAAGTAGAAACAACGTCTACTGTTTTAATGGTCACATGTTTTGGTACCTGAATGTGCTCACTAGAAAAGTCAACAATACCGACAATTCCCAAGTCAACCAAATGATCTACGGTTTCTTGGATGTTATGAGATACGGTTAGTATCGCAATTCTACAGCCTTTAGGAATTTTCTCTTCCAATTCACTCATATGATAAATGGGAATATCAGAAGCAACGCCTTGTTTTTTAGGATCAACATCAAAGGCACAAACAATTTCACCCACTACGTGATTCCATCGGTTATAATTTAAAATGGCGCGGCCCAGGTTACCTGCCCCAACTAAAACAATTTTTTCATCAAAATTAACACCTAAAAGTTCGTCAAAAGTTTCTATCAAATTGGCAACATCGTACCCATAACCTTGTTTACCCAAAGAGCCCACAAAGGAGAAATCTCTTCGTATCGTTGTGGATTCAATATCCACGAAAAGGGACAATTCTCGACTTAAAATACGATCGACACCCATTGACTGTAGCTTACGCAAAGCCTTTAGATAAATAGGATATCGTTGCATTGTTGCCTTTGGTACACTTAATTTGTTTGACATAATATCACCACCTAATTAATCATATCACAAAGTCATCTTTTAATAAATGTGAAATAATTAATAAGTTTCGATTGGTTTGTTAGAAACAGCAGATATTTCACAATCTCCGAAGATATTATGCTCAATATAGTGCGTTGCTGCCAAACCAATCATGGCTGCTTGGTCCATACAGGCCCAAATGGGTGGCACTAGAATATTCAAATCAGGATATTCATCGTTCAAAAGATTCACTTTTTCTCTCAATCGCGAGTTGGCTGCCACCCCACCCGCAAGGGCCAAAGTTTTAACGCCATAGGTATTCAATGCTATGTTGGTTTTTTCAATCAACTGATCCGTTGCACTTTCTTGAAAAGCATAGGCCAGGTTTTCAATAATCAAAGGACGTTCATTTCGCTCTTCGCGCAAAATCAACTGTCTAACAGCAGACTTTAAACCAGAAAAGCTAAAGTCTAAAGGATTCTCTAATTTTACTTTCGGAAGTATGTATCCTTTTTCACCCAGTTTGGCCAAGCGATCGATGACAGGCCCACCTGGATAAGAAAGACCCATCTGTCTTGCTACTTTATCATAAGCTTCTCCAACAGCATCATCTTGAGTTTGACCCAATACTTCAAATTCAAAATCATCCTTCATCAAAACAAGTTCAGTATGCCCCCCTGAAACTACCAAGCTTAATAATGGATAAGTTAGGGTTCCTGATAACTCATTGGCATATATGTGTCCAATAATATGATGCACCGGAACCAAAGGAATATCCAAACTAAAAGCAAGTGCTTTGGCTGCCATCATGCCAATATGAAGCGATCCAATCAAACCTGGACCTTGTGTAACCGCAATATAATCCAAATCATCGAAACCTTTATCGGCTTTATCCAAGGCTTCCTTAATCACAAAGTTGATGTTTTCTACATGGAGTCTTGAAGCAACTTCAGGAAAGACCCCACCATATTCTTTATGAATTTCGATTTGTGAGGCTACCACATTGGATAAAACCTTACCATTTTCAATCAAAGCCACCGATGTTTCATCGCAGCTTGATTCAATTGCACAAATAATCATCAATCATTCACCCTCATTCTCATCACCAGCGCATCTTTGCGCATACCATAATAGTTTTTTCTTTTATAAATTGTTTTAAACCCAAAATTTTTATAAAATGAAACAGCAGCTTCATTTTTTTCCTTAACTTCTAAAATCATTTCTTCGACACCTTCTGATTTTAAAAGTTCCCATACATATGTCAAAAGTTTGTATCCAATTTTTTGACCTTGTTTGGATTCTTTAACTGCGATTTGGAGTAAATCGGAAGTTTCACCAATATACTTCGCAATCACATAGCCATCAATGACATCATTTACCTTATAAACAAAGGCTCTTGTGTTCAGATCCAACAATTCGTGTTTATAAAGTAAGAGTCCCCAATTCGAGTCTAAAACTTCCTTATTGATTTTAAAGACATGGGGTACATCATCTATTCTCATTTGTGAAATCATTTTAGATACCTTGGAGACAATGTATCAACGTTATCAACCTTAATCCATTCTCTTTTCAAATCTAAAATATTTTGAGCAATATTTAGAAAATGGTCGCTTTTACCCAATAAACTACCATCCCCGTATAAAGGAACATCCAGTGTTAATTCCAATATAGGATAAATGGATTCCTGCGTAATCTTCCCATCTTCAACAAAACCACCGAAAACACGTTTACTTCTTGCATCCAGTAAAGAAAATCCATTTAAATTACCAGCAAGTGATAAAAGTGTATTGATTGTGTATACTTGAATATTTTGTGTTAACGCAAAAACTTTTGTGAATGTCATCGCAATTCTGAGTCCAGTATAACTACCGGGTCCATCAGTTAAAACGATGGTATCGATGCTTTTTTTATGGATATCAGCTTCTTTTAAAACTGCTTCAATAAAGTTAATTAAATATTCAGACTGTTTTTGTTTCATTTCAGATTGCATATAAGCAATCAATTTATCTTCTTTTGCGACACCCACAACCAAAAACTTATGAGAGGTATCTAAAATTAATGTGGCCATATTACTCTCCTTGTTGGATGATAATACGACGTTTACTATCATCAAGATGTTCAATTTTTATATGGTAATCCGGATCTAAATACTCAGATACAAAATTACTCCATTCAATAACAACCACCGCATCTTCATCCATGAGATCATACAGACCCAATGTATCTGAACCCATATTTTCTAAGCGGTAGGCATCAATATGATTTAAGTTAAGACGACCTTTGTATTGTCTTAATAATGTAAAAGTAGGTGAAACAATGGGTTCATCAATTTCTAAAGATTGTCCAATTCCTTTAGTAAAAGTAGTTTTTCCAACACCCAAGTCCCCTTCTAAAGTAATGACACAGCCCCTTTGTATGTCATCCATAAATTTTTTTGCGATTTCGATTGTTTCTTTGTCGTTATTTGAAATATATTCTTTCTTCATGTCTTTCACCCTTACCATTATACCAAAGCGAAGGTCTTTCTTCATCATTTAAGATTTAAAAAAGGACCCATAAGGGTCCAATTAACTGGCAATGCGCTTGGTTCACTAGGGCAAGCCTAGCTATCTCTGCCGCT
>CANRNG010000014.1 GCA_947631935.1 uncultured Erysipelothrix sp. | reverse complement strand
TAGCCATAATGGTGTCCGTAGTTCTCAACTTGGGTTGGATTGTAATATCCGATATCAGTTTGCTAACGATACTATTGATTGCAATTGTCTTGGGCATATTCTTCAAACTAAAACCAACTCACCTTTTACTTATTGGTGCAATTATGGGGTATTTCGCTTATTAACCATTGAGAAAGATTCCCAAAAGCTATATGGTAAAGGTACTATAGAAGAGGGTAATTATGTTAAGAATTGTCACAGACTCAGCTTCTGATTTTACGCAAGCTGAAATTTTAGAAAAAAATATTGAAATGGTTAATCTATCCATTAATTTTGTGGATAAAAGCTATGAAAGTCATCAGGATGATGTACGTTTTAGCGTTTTCTATGATCTATTGGTGCGTGCTGAAAACTTGCCTACCACTTCCCAACCTGCACCCGGTCAATTTGCGGCCCTTTATGAAGACGCAAAAGCTAAAGGCAATGACATGATTGTAATTTGTTTGTCCGGTGGCTTAAGTGGTACCTATCAATCTGCCAGCATCGCACGTGAAATGGTCGGATATGACCGCATCTTTGTGATTGATTCGCGTCAGGCCATCATGGCCTTAAGGGCGGTGGTTGATTATGCAATTGACTTAAGGGATCGTAATGAATCAACCGAATCCATTGTAGATAAAATAGAAAATATTAAAGAAGATGTTGTTGTATTTGGTGCGGTTCAAACCTTGAAATATCTTCAAATGGGCGGACGTCTTTCAAAGGCATCTGCAGTCGTGGGGAATCTTTTAACCATCAAACCCATTATTACCTTAGAAGACGGTAAGGTTGTCATGACCCATAAAACAAGGGGGCGTAAAGCCGCAATGCGTTATTTGGAATCACGCCTTATAGAAATGGGTTATCATGAAGGTCATCCAGTATACTTTGGATATTCTAGAGATTATCAGGCTGGAAAAGTCTTCATGGATGAAACGGTGGAAAAATTTGGAATCAAAAATTATAGAGGGCCTTCTGGTATTGGAGGCACCATTGGCACCCATGTGGGCGAAGATGGTATTGCCGTGGCATTCTTTTTAAAGAAAGAAAAGGCACCTGAATAATCAAGTGCCAGGTGTAGATCTTAAGATCTGCGCCATTTTTTTACCCCGAGCCAACTCATCTACCAATTTATCCAAATAACGAATCTCTCTCATCAAAGAATCTTCCATCGTCTCAACCCGAATACCACAAATAACCCCGGTAATCAAAGTACGATTGTCATTTAAGTGGGGAGCATCCTTAAAGAATGTCTCAAAATCAATATCTTGGTTTAAAACTTTATTTAATTCTTTCTCATTGTAGCCCGTTAACCAAGTAATGACTTCAATCAACTCAGATTCTAAACGTCCTTTCTTCACAATCTTATTAATGTAAAGGGGATAAATTGATGAAAAGGGCATACTGTAAATTTTATGATTATCCATGACATGCCTCCTAAGAATATAATACGACATTTTATCCATAATATACATTAAAAGCCCTTTAAAAATGAAATGGATATTGATATAATATCCTAGACGCCGACGTAGCTCCAACGGCAGAGCAATCCACTCGTAATGGATAGGTTGCAGGTTCGAATCCCGCCGTCGGCACCATTGATAAATTTAAACACCCAGACTCAGGTCCGGGTGTTTTTTTAAAATAATTCTGGGAAATGCGCGTGCAATATAACAGCAATACCATCTTCATCATTAGACAAAGTAATTTCATCAGCAATCGCCAATACTTCTGGTTCTGCATTGCCCATGGCGACACAAACTCCAGCATACATGAGCATGGTTTTGTCATTATGACCATCACCAAATGCCATCATATTTTCTTGGTGGTGTCCTAATGGACCCAAGACGTGTTGTAATGTTGCGGCTTTGTCGATGCCACGATCCGTGAACTCAAAATAAAAGGTGCCATGATGGCTTGGTAATGTTCTTGAAGATAATCTGGATTGGCTGCAATCAGAACTTTATAGAGTGGGAAGTCAACAAATGAGGGTAGATCCTTTACTTCACAGAGTAAATAATTACCACCCCGTGATTCATATTCAATGATATTGGTTTTGTGACCGGTTTCATTGAACATCTGACTGGTATCAATCATCCCACCAAAAACATTATTGACATACATATATTGATCATCTGAGACCATGGGGATGACATCATATTGTTTAAGGTGTTCCAATAATAAGGTGGTCACTTCAGCGTTAATGGGTTGGCCATAAAGTAAGGTTTCACTTTGGCAATCCATTAGGTATGCGCCATTGAAGGATAAAATAAAACCATGGTGGGTATCCATTTTAAGTTCCTTCGCAAATTTTTTCATAGCTGAAGTGGGTCTTCCTGAAGCAAGAATTACCTTAACCCCATGTTCTTGAACTTTGATTAGAGCATCCTTTGTTTTTTGACTGATTTGTTTTTCTCGATTTAGAAGCGTACCGTCTATATCCAGTACGATGGTATCAATCTTGTGCATGTTTATCACTCCTACTGGATTATTATATCATGTAAAATAAAAGAAAAACCCCGATGCCATCAAGTTGGAAAGGGGGATTCAAAATATATATTTTGAGTTTAAATTGAAACAAAAATGTCACTTTATGTCTTTATTGATTTTAAGGTACGTATCTTTTTTTAAGCAATATTTTTTGCATAATCTCTTGAGAAAACTCCAGAATAAATCACATCTAAGATGTACATGAGTGAAAACCGAGAAGAAATGAAGAAATCTTATTGGAATGATTCTCATTGGATGCAAGATAAAGGCAATACTTTACCTTATTTTTAATTTCATGGTCATGAACAGAAGTGATTAAAATCGTCTTAATATCCTGTGCATGTAAGGTATCCGCAACATGGTGCAAGATTTTTCTTCTACCTTGATAGGAGATAATGATCGCAACATCGTCTTGAGTAGCACTGGCCGCATAAAGGCTTTGGTTATATTCATCTTTAGGTACATTAACAGGATAACCAATCTCTTTCATTTGAAACGCAAAGTTCCCCGGAAAACTCAAGTTAGAAGAGGTTTTTAAAAATTGTAATAGATTTTGCGTTTAGCATGATATCAATGATTTCAGTAATCTGCCGGTAATCGAAATGTTGCGAGGTTCATGGATGGTTTCTTGATACAAATCAGATAAGTTCTCTGAAATTTCTCTTAAACTATCACTTTCTTTAATGGGATCGTCGACATCAAGGTTGAGATTTTGATTGTTTTTGGGTTGAATTGCAGCCGCGAAATCAATCTTAAATTCGGTTAGCCCACTGTAACCAAGCTTATCCAATAAGCGATATAGCGTAGACTTTGAGACAAAGGTTGTATCTGAAATTTCTTGAGGTTTCATCAATAAAAATTGAGTGGGCTCATTCAAAATAAATTGAATCAAAGCCCCTTCATTTGGGGTTGTATTTTTTAAATGTTTGAGTTAATCAAGGGTCACCATGGTTAGATTTCCAATTTTTTATTGCGTGGGTAAATCAGTTCTTTGAATTTTATATAAAATAGGAACAGAATAACTGCCATTGAATTCAAGATAAAGTTCGAGCACAAGATATATTTCAGAATCGGTCACAGCGATGGCTGAATCAGGTTTAATTCTGAAGTAAAGTGTGTTGGCAGGGATCTCTGTTCCTTCTTTAATACTGTCATCTAAGTAACGCATTGCTGTTTCACCATAATAATCAATAGGGTTATTGGCAAAATCTTCTTTGATATACGAAATCACTGTTTCAAGGTTGGTATCTAAGGATTCAAGGACAGCATCCATCTCTAAAAGGTCACCCGTTTCTTTTGAGAAAGCATAGCTACTGAGGCTGTAATAAGCATGTCCAGGATACATCAACCAAGAATCATAGACTGTAAATGAAAGTAGGTGATCTGTTTCATATACATCATAGAGATGTTGTGAGGACCATTCCCAAGGTGTCTCTTGAGCCAAGATAATATCTTTGGCGTCGCTTCTTATTTCTAGGTATTGGTCATAATTATCAGATAAAGTTTTTTGAAGCTTGGCAGCTTCGGCTGAATCTATTTCAACTTTGATAGACTCATTTAAAAATAGTTGATCCTGTGATATTTGCGGCAATTCAAATCCAGAATCAAAAGTAAAACTGGATTCGTATTGTTCACTCAGTCCACCTTCTTGCATCAATGCGCCCAATTCAAGTCCATCATTACCATCAACGTAGACCCGTGGGGTTGTTGGCTTCTCTGAAGGGGTACTTGAACAACCCACCAGAGCCAAGGTAATCCATAACACCATTATTAGTTTTTTCATAAGATCCTCCCTCAATAAATCTGTTTATAGTTACTTTAATTGTAACGCAAGTATGCATGGGATTCAAACGATTTAAAAAGAAAAGCACTGAATAAACAGTGCTCTATTAGGATTTTGGAGGCATGATGGTGGCAGTTCCTTTCACCACCACATCTCCATGTTGGTTGGTACAGGTTGTTTCCATAATACAAATATTTTTATCAGGCTTGAGCTCAACTACTTCTACGTTGGCACAAACAGTATCACCAAAGTAGACGGGTTTGACAAATTTAATGTCTTGTCCAAGATAAATAGCACCCGGTCCTGGTAGTTGTGTTCCCAATACTGCTGAAATTAAACTGGCACTGAGCATACCGTGAACAACACGGGTCTTAAAGATGCCTTCAGATGCAGCCTTTTCATTCACATGGGCTGGGTTCATGTCGCCAGTAATCCCAGCGAATAAATAGACATCACTTTCAGTAATGGTTTTCTCTAGACAAGCATGTTCGCCAATATAGAGTTCTTGAATTGTTTTTCCTTGCATGGGTAGACTCCTTTCTTATAGACTTAAATTATGGATAATATTTTTTGCGTCTTTAACCATGGTTTCAATCACGGTTTTAGATGAACGAATTTCATGGACCAATGCGGCAGATTGACCACACATCATAGACCCATAATCAATATCACCCAACTTGGCTGCTTTATAAAGTGAACCTTCGGTAAGTTTCTCAAGTTCATCTTCACTTGCGCCTTCTTTTTCCATTTGAAGATACGTATCTGTCAATGTGTTTCTAATGGAACGAACAGGGTGGCCTAAGTTTGTGCCTGTAACAACAGTCTCTGTTTCAATGGTTTCAATAACTTTTTGTTTGTAGGCATCGGGAATGGGACATTCTTCTGTGGCTAAGAAGGCAGAACCACATTGAACACCGCTTGCGCCCAGTGCGAATGCAGCCGCCATTGTGTTTCCGTTTGCGATACCACCCGCCGCAATGACGGGTATGTTAACCGTGTTAACCACAGAAGGAATCAGGACCATGGTATTGACTGTTCCAATATGACCGCCTGCTTCTGCGCCTTCAGCAATCACCGCTTCACAACCCAAAGCTTCCATTTTCTGTGCAATCTTAGCGTTGGGTATCACTGGAATTACCTTAATACCCGCTTCTTTTAAATAAGGCATTATGTGTTTGGGTGTGCCTGCTCCTGTGGTAACAACAGGTACGCTCTCTTCAATAATGACTTCAACCAATTCTTTAATATTGGGCATCATCAACATCAGATTAACTCCAAAAGGTTTTTTGGTCATGGCTCTTACTTTATGGATTTCATCTCTTAAGATTTCTTTTGTCATACCGCCTGAAGCAAGGATACCAAGACCTCCCGCTTCTGATACGGCACCCACCAATTCTGATGTGGATATTTGGGCCATGGCCCCTTGGATAATGGGGTACTCAATACCCAAAAGTTCTGTAATTTTCATTCAATAATACCTCCGTTTACTTCTTGATTATAGTTTAACATGAAAGGTGATTCATGTTTCTATACATGTGAAACAATTCTCTAATTTTTATATAAAAAGTACCAAACATGAAACGAAACCCCCTATGCATGTGAATTATTTAACTTTTTGTGTAAGTTTTGATAAATCCAATCCTTGGACATTGGTAGAAACTCAAGTATAATGGTCATAGAAATGAGGTATCTATGACAAAGATAAAGGAAATACCAGTAACCATTGAAAATTTAAAAAACGTGATTGATTATGCTTGGGAACGATACCAAGATAAAAATACGAAGTTTTACCCCGTAGTGGATAAAAGGGATGATCTAGAATCGATTTATAAACAGGCTTTTATGTTCAATGATTTGTGGCTATATGAATATGAAGGTGTTTGGGGTGTTTTCCCCCTTATTGAAGACCATGAGATGATGTTTGTGCAAGCGAATGGTGGTTTGGCCGCAATAGCATACTTTGATGTTTTTATGGAAACCATTGAAGAAAGATTGCGTGATTCATATAAAGATTATATTTATGCTGCAGGATATCCAAGTTCCAATGTTGCAGCCATCGATTATCATGAGAAACACCAATATGTTCTGGATGAGGTTGCTTTAAGATATGAGTTGGATTTGAATCATTTCTCAACTGTACAAACCCTTGTGTCTATTGAACATTTGATGCCCTATGATTTTGAAAATTTTAAGTCATTTCATAAATCCTATGTTGGGGATGTCTATTGGACTGCGACACAAATTATTTCTCATTTGGAACGCTGGGTTGTTTTACTTGAAAAAGATGAAAATGATGAATTGGTTTCGATTGCAGGGGCCATTACCTTTGAAAAAGATGGAGAATGGTATGCAGAGATCTATTTTGTGGAAGGTGAGAGTCCATTGAGTTCAATCTTAGTTTCATTGATCAATGCGCTTAAAGACCAAAGCATTCAAAACATATTATATTTAGTAGAAGAAAAAGAGTCAAATATGATTGAAATGCTTGAAGGATTGGGCTTTGAACTTAAAGATGATTACTTAAGTTTTAGAAAGATGATATAAGTTGATTTAAAGCAAGGAGGTCTTGGAAATGAAAGCAATTGTAGTAAAAGAGCCCGGTGTCATTGCTTATGAAACAGTAAGAATGCCCACTCGAAACGCAGGAGAATTAAAGGTGCGTGTGCATGCGGCTGCCCTTAATCGCTTGGATTTATGGATGAAAGAAAACCAAACCAACGATTTTATTTTGGGAATTGAGATTGCAGGTGAAGTGATTGAGGCAGATGCTCATTCTCGTTTTAAAGTAGGCGACCGAGTTATGGGTATTATTCAAGGTGGGGGTTATGCAACCCATGCCATTATCCCAGAATCTTCAGCAATGCGCATTTGGGATCATTTAACCTATGTAGAAGGTGCAGCCATTTCAGAAGTATTTTTAACAGCCTACCAAAACCTGTTTTGGTTGGGTGAACTTCAAGACAAAGAGCATGTTTTAATTCATGCAGGAGCCAGTGGGGTGGGTACTGCAGCCATTCAACTCGCAAAGGTTTTAAAAGATGCGCATGTGGTCATCACAACCAGTACACAAGAAAAGATAGATACCTGTCTTGGACTGGGAGCGGACTTAGGGATCAATTATAAAGAAGAAGATTTCAGTGAACTCTTGAAGGAAAGTGTCGATGTGGTGATTGATCCCATTGGTGCGCCCTATTTTAAGAAGCATTTGGAAGTATTGAAAGTAGATGGACGTTGGATGATGATTGCCGCAATGGGTGGCTATTATGTTGACAGTTTTAATTTATCAAAAATACATCAGAAACGCATTCAAATAAAAGGGACAGCCTTACTTTCTAGAAGTGAATCCTATAAGGAAAGACTTTGCCAAGCTTTTTACCAAGAAACTTCTCCTTACTTTGAAAGGGGTCTTTTGAAACCAGTTGTGGATTCTATTTACCACATTACAGAAGTTGAAAAAGCCCACCAAAGAATGATGGATAACTTAAATGTTGGAAAAATAATTTTGAAGATTGGAGATTTGGATGATTGAAATTGTAAACTGGACCCGTGCAAAAGATTACCGTGTTAAAATCGTGATGATCTTAAACAAGACCATCACCAATGGGGTATATTTATTGTATCCATTATTTATTCTATATTTGATTATCAATAAAAATAAGGATGTATATCCTATTTTACTGGTAACAGCCATATCTTTTGGTTTGGTGAGTATTTTACGCAGCAAATACAATGCCAAGCGCCCTTATGAGATTTATGATTATGAACCTTTAATAAAAAAGAAGAAATTGGGTCAATCATTTCCCTCAAGACATGTATTCTCAATCTTTGCGATTGCGATGAATGTTTTATACTTTTATACTTGGGGAGGGGTTGTCTTACTCTTTTTGGGAATTGTCTTGGCTGTATGTCGTGTACTTGGGGGCGTTCACTTTCCAAAGGATGTGATTGCAGGTGCAATTTTTGGGATATTACCTTTTATTTATTTTTTTTAAAAAAAGTGTGAGCATATGATTTGAATATATTTCGAATTCGAAATATAATAGGATACGTAACATATAGGAGGTCATATTTATGATGAAAATTGGAATTGTAGCCGCATTTGTGCGCGAAGGAAGCAACACTGAACAAGTTGCAAATTGGACATTGAATTATGCAAACGGACGTAACGACGAAGGTGTAACATACGAATTGGTATCCTTAAAGGATTTTGATTTACCAATGTTTGGAACCACACCTACAGATGCTCAAGGTGCCGATATCCAAAGATGGAAAGACACCATTACTGGATTTGATGGTTATGTCTTTGTAACACCTGAATACAACCGTGCTTTACCAGGATTCTTTAAAAATGCTTTAGATTACTTACAACCAGAAGTCCACAACAAACCTGTCGGATATACAGCATTTGGAGGATTGGGTGGTCTTTCATCCATTCAAACACTACGTTTGATTAATGGTGAACAAGAAATGGCAGATGTCAGAACGATGGTGACATTCTCATTGATGGCAGACTTTGAAAACTTCTCAGTATTTAAGCCAAATGCATACCATACAGACAATGCAGATAAAATGTTTGACCAAGTCTTAACATGGGCTAAAGCTTTAAAAACAATTAGAGACTAAAAATATAATCCCGATTTTCGGGATTTTTTTGTTTTAGAAACAAAGCATTATGAGCTAAGTCTTTATTAATAATCAGAGACTAAAAAAGGCGCTATAAGGAAATTGAATTGGAAGGCTAGAATCGAGGTTCTAGTCTTTTTTTGAATATAATCGTTGTATTGTGATTTTTTTATAACAATATTAAAGTTAAGCCGATTATTTTTTCTGTAAAAAACATATATACACAAACTAAAAACAGGTGATTAATTCATACACTAAAGGTCATTTTATAAACAATGCTATACAAATAATATGAAAGATATTAATAATATTATATTTTGTGTATAATTTGTGTATAAATAGAAGTAAGCGATTACATTTTCGTGTTTGACATCAATGTGTAATACGTTTTTAATGGAGGTATGAAGAGCATGATCAAAACAGCAAAAGAGATGGTTTTAGATTTTATTAAACAAGAAACCGCAAAAGGAAACGCACTGGTTGATACTATGACCATTTCGAAAGAACTGGACTTACAACGCACCAATACATCAGCAATCTTAAATGAATTGGTTCGGGATAAAAGTATCGTAAAAACAAAGACGAGGCCGGTTTATTTTAGTTTGCCTTTTATTCAAGATGAAGATAGCTTTTCTAAATTAATTGGACATGAGGGTTCTTTAGCGCCCATCATCAAGTTAGCACAAGCTGCCATTCATTATCCCAATCAAAGTTTAAACATTTTAATTGTGGGTGCTTTGGGAACAGGGAAAAGTTATTTAGCCCATTCGATTTATCAACATGCTTTAAGAAGTTTAGTGATTCAACCCAATGCTTCTTTTGTTCAAATAAATTGTCGTCATTTCATTCATAATATGGATGAATTAAAAGTGCATTTATTTTCCAAAACGAATGATCAATTAAACAATTTGATTGAACAAGCTGTAGGCTCATTTCTTTTTATAGATAACATTCAGTATTTGGATGGCTCCAGCCTAAGTAGAATTATTAACTTTGTTGAAACAAACCGCTTAACTTATCTTGATGGCAGTGAGTCAGAACCATTGAATACAACCTTAATTTTATCTTTAAATCCGAATGAAATCCCCGAGTTATTTGAATCTTTGCGGTCAAAAATACCTGTAGTATTGAAATTGCCCAACTTGAGTGATCGGCCTTGGGAAGAGA
This sequence comes from uncultured Erysipelothrix sp., assembly GCA_947631935.1. Lineage (GTDB taxonomy): Bacteria > Bacillota_I > Bacilli_A > Erysipelotrichales > Erysipelotrichaceae > Erysipelothrix. The sequence continues at coordinate 16,124 of CANRNG010000014.1, read as the reverse complement.
AATTTGAGTTGATTAATAGTTTATTTACTGAAGAAGCCATTTCTACCAATTTTAATATAAAAATTGAACCCATTGTTTTATCGGCATTAATGTTTGTTGAGAGTGATTTAAATATTAAATATCTCAAAGGTGTTATAAAGTTGGCGGTCGCAAATGCTTATTTGAGAAGTTATGATCAAAACATCGAGACCATTAACGTTGTCCTACATGATTTTGAGCAGTCGGTTCAAGATGGATTACTTAAGTATCGCAACCATAAAGTTAACTTAAATGCTGTATTACCTGATAATTTTAAGTATTTTTACTCAAAAAAAGGTGAGTCCAATGAAGCTGATTTAGAATATAAAAGTTTTTATGATTATTTGAATCAGGCTGTAGAAGATTTAAAGAATAACCAGGTTAATAAAGAAGATGTTGATCGCTTAATCAATGAAAAAATTAATCTGTTAATTCATGAGTTTAAGAATAAATTACAGGATTCAAAAATTAATGTTGCACAACTTTCTAAAATTGTAGATACCAATATTATCGAAATGGTTAAAAATTTTATTGAAGAAAGTTCACAAGTTCTAAACATTAGTTTTCCAAATTCCGTAGTTTATGGTTTGAGCCTTCATATCAATGCTCTAGTTCATCAAAAACGTACAGAAAAATATTTACAACAAGATAAAATTGATGAAATTAAAGAAAATCACCAAAGTACTTATTTACTCGCTCAAAAATTAGCTGCGGATATTGAAAGTGAGTTTAACTTAATTATATCAGATGATGAAGTTATCTTATTAACCATGTTTTTAATCATTGAAGATAAAAAACAAGATGAAGCGTATCCTCAAATTTTAATTACGATGCATGGTTCTTCATCTGCTTCCTCAATTGCGCAAGTGATTAATGATTTGGTAAATTTGGACAATACCTATGCTTATGATATGTCGCTTCAAAGCACAACTGAAGAAGCTTATGAAGCTTTAAAAGAGACTATTTTAGATATTGATCAAGGTAAAGGTGTCATTGTGATTTATGATATGGGATCCATTAAAACTTTACTCGATAAAATAAGCGAAGAGATTGATACGAAAATTAGGACTTTATATTTACCTTTAACTTTAATTGGAATTGAAGCCAGTCGTAAAGCAGCGATGGAATCAGATATTGACACAGTGTATCATGATCTTCGATTTGGTTTAAAACGAGAATTGAGTGATGTTCAAACCAATCAAATGGCTATTATTGCACTTTGTCATACAGGGGAAGGGGGCGCGAAAGAGATTAAAGAATACTTAAATAAAAATTATAGAAGTGATATTAAAATCTATGCTTATGCGATCAGTGATCGCCAAAAATTAATAAAAGAAATTCAGAAAATCAGACAGTTTTATGAAATTAAAGCTTTCATTGGGACCTATGATCCCAAATTGTTTGGTATTCCATTTATTCCTGTTTCAAAAATATTTGAGTTAGGGAAAGATGCACTGGATGCTTTATTAATTTCAAACATGGAATCCAAAGCATTAGATTATGAAGCGATGCTTGACTATTTGAGTGAAGAAAGTGATTTAGATATCTTAGATCTAAAAGATACACTGCCCAAAACAATTGAAAATTTTGATATTTTATATGGTTTAAACATTGACCAAAAAGTTGGATTATTTCTGCATATTGGCGCATTAATTACCCGTTTAACCCATCATAAATCAATACCTGGAAATAAAAATACTGAATTGTATTTTCAAATAAAAAAGGAAGAAATGCACCAAATTAAAAAGGTCATTAAAAATATAGAAAATAGATTTAACATTATTATTCCAGATTCTGAAATTGCGAATATTTATGAAATAGTTAGAAAGGAGAATTAAGATGAATGAAAACCTAAATACCCTAACGCAAGAACTTGCGATGAATATCATTGCCAATTCAGGAGAGGCAAAAGGACTGGCTTTCAGTGCACTGGGCATTATGAGAAAAGAAAAAAATGTTCAAAAAGCTTTGGATAAACTCAAGGAAGCCAATCAATATATTCATAAGGCGCACTTATCACAAACAGAGTTGTTGACGATGAATGCCAATGGCCAAAATATTGATTTAGATGTTCTTTTGATTCACTCACAAGATCATCTAATGACAACCATGATGGCTGCAGAATTGATTGAAGAATTAATCTTATTACTCAGTGAAAAATAGAATCAAAAAGGAGGATTGAAATGAGACTATTACTGATTTGTGCTGGAGGTATGAGTACCAGTATGTTGATTCGAAAATTAGAAAAACATGCTGAAGAAATTGGAATTGAGAACTTTGTTTGTGAAGCCCATGGGGTTACATCCTTTGAAGAAATGTACAAGGACTGGGATGTAACACTCTATGCACCTCAAATCGCAAATAAGGCTGATTATCTAAAGAGTATTGCCCCTGTAGGTTATCCCATTGGGAAAATTGAACCTGCTGATTATGCGATTGGCAATGCCCAAAAGATATTTAAACAGATTGATACATTATTAAATAAGGAGAAAGAAAATGAGTAATATTTTTGAATCAAAGTTTTTTAAAAAGTTAGAAAAAGCTGGAGAAAAAATTGGATCTAACTTAGCAGTAAACGCAATCCAGGGAGCTTTAATGGGTTCAATGGGTATCATTATGGTTGGCGCATTCTTCCAATTGTTGGTCGTTATACCTTCCAACTTTGGATGGTTATCACAAGAAAGTAATATCTATGTTTCATTGTATGGTGTCTATAATTTAACCATGAATCTACTATCCGTTTGGTTTGTGTTTCAATTGGGTTATAATTATGCGCGATCATTAAAACTAAAACCCATGACAGGTGCATTGATTTCTACTTTAAACTTCTTGATTGTGACTACAACGGGTTATAGAACCCTTGCAATGGAATCATTAACCACTGGTTTTCTTGGTGGAACTGGACTCTTTATCGCAATTTTAGTGGGTCTTTCTACCGTGGGTATTTATAACTTTACAGTAAAGAAAAATGTCATTATTAAGATGCCAGACGTAGTACCACCCTTTTTATCAGAGAGTTTTTCATCCATTATTCCCTTAGTGCTTTCTGTATCTCTTTGGTTGGGAATTAGTGTGGGAGTCCAAAGCATGACCAATGTTACTTTCCCTGAATTGTTTATTGGTTTAATATCCATGCCTCTATCATACTTGACAGGTTTTGGCGGTATGTTAGTATTGGGTATTTTAGGTGGATTATTGTGGGGTTTTGGTATTCATGGAACCATGATGATTTATGTTGCGATTATGCCAGTTATGTTAGAGGCTGTTGCAAGCAATGCAGCTGCATATCAAGCTGGTGGTGTTGATGCTTTGGTTTATTACCCAGTGCTCTTGTTTACATATGTACAGGTTGCAGGGGGAACCGGAAACACCATTGGTGCTGCAATTTGGGGTTTGAAAGCAAAATCTGAACAAATAAATGCTGTTGCTAAAGCAGGAATTATTCCAGGAATCTTCAACATCAATGAACCCATCACATTTGGTTATCCAGTTATGTATAACCCAATTATGGTCATTCCTTATATTTTAAATATTGTGGTTGCGATGGTGATTGGTCATCTGGCTTATATCAGTGGCTGGAATATTCCAGGATATATTAATGTAGGATCAGTTATGCCAATTGGATTGGGTGAATTCCTGGGTACTTTAAGCTATAGAAATACAGTAACGACCTTGGTTATCGTTGTGGTTACAACCTTGATTTGGTATCCATTTATGAAGCTTTATGACAAACAATTGTATGAAAAAGAACAAAAAGAAAAATTAGAAAATAATTAGGAGGAATTATAAATGAGTAAATTTCCAAAAGATTTTTTATGGGGTGGTGCTACCGCTGCCAATCAATATGAAGGCGCCTATCGTGAAGATGGAAGGGGACCTGCTACCACAGATATCGCCCAACGTTTACCCAGTCGTGATCTAGAATCGATGTTATCGTTTTTCAAACCTACGACGAAGGAAGATGTTGAATTTGCATTGAACGATACAGAAGGTGATTATCCAAAAAGACGTGGTGTTGATTTTTATCACCGCTATAAAGAAGATATTGCCTTGATGGCAGAAATGGGATTCAAAACGTTTAGAATGTCTATTTCCTGGCCAAGAATCTTTCCCAATGGTGATGAATTGGTACCAAACGAAGCAGGTTTAGCTTTTTATGATAAAGTGTTTGATGAACTCAAGAAATATAATATTGAACCATTGGTAAGTCTACAACATTTTGAAGTACCATTGGGTTTGGCTTATAAACAAAATGGTTGGCTCAGTCGCGAGACAATTAAGGACTTTGATTTCTATGTTAAAACAGTAGTAGATCGCTATAAAGACCGTGTCAAATACTGGTTAACTTTCAATGAAATTAATGTAATCACGATGACTGGTTTTATGAGTGGTGGTATCTTTGCCGATGGCATTGAAGATTTGAAATCTGCCAATTACCAAGCTTTACACCATCAATTTTTAGCCAGTGCTCAGGCTGTGAAGTATATTCATAAGGTTAGCCCTGATGCACAGGTTGGCTGTATGATAGCCATGTCGCAAACGTATCCTGAAACATGTAATCCACTGGATGCACAAGAAGCCATGCTAAACGAACAAAAAACAAATTACTTTGCGGATGTTCAAGTGCGCGGAGCCTATCCTGCTTATACCAAACGATTGTTTAAAGATGAAAACATCAAGGTAATCTTTGAGCCAGGGGATGAAAAACTATTAAAAGAAGGTAAAGTAGATTTCCTTTCCTTTAGTTACTATATGTCATCTGTATCAGCGCACTCCAAAGATAAGGATAATGCCGTAGGAAATATGATGTTTGGTAAGAAAAATCCTTATTTGGAAAGTTCTGATTGGGGATGGCAAATTGATTCCATTGGCTTACGTATATTATTAAATCGACTCTATGATCGTTATCAAGTGCCACTATTTATCGTTGAAAATGGTTTGGGGGCCCATGATGAATTGATAGACGGTCAGGTTCATGATGATTATCGCATTGAATACTTAAGAGAACATATTAAAGAAATGGAAAAAGCCATTGAAGATGGTGTTGAATTAATGGGTTACACAACCTGGGGTTGCATTGATTTAATTTCAGCCTCAACATCTGAAATGAGTAAACGCTATGGTTTTGTTTATGTTGATCAAGATGATCAAGGTAATGGAACCTTGGATCGATATCGTAAAGATTCTTTCTATTGGTATAAAAAAGTGATTGAAACCAATGGTGAAGATTTAGATTCTTGATTAGGCTCAATGTAGATTATTGACTCACAAAAATAAAATCCCGATTTTCGGGATTTTTTTTGTTTAGAAGAAGGCATTCAATAAATCTTGATTGATACATCTCAAAACCACATAGTGATCATTGATTGTTTTTTCATCATGGGTCGTTTTAAAAGTTGAATGAATGACGGGTACGACTTCAATTACTTTACCATTATTGTAAAGCACTTCATAAACCGAACCCAGTAGGAAGTCATTGATATCTTCTTGAATCTTGTGTTTTTGGTGCTGGGTTAGGGATGTTAAACCCAAAAGCCCCTTTAACATTTTTCTGTAATCACGATAGTTTTCCTTCGAAATAATGTAGTCATGCAATGTAGCATGCTTAAAGGTGCTTTCATACCAATAAGTATCCAGTAGATAGAAATTATTGTAATAAAGGCGGTTGTGTCTGATTAAGACCTCGGCCTTTTTTAGTAGCTTATGTGTATTCTTCAATAGATATTCAGTTTGTGTTCTTTTCACAAATGTATCCAAAGTAAATACATCATCTACGCGAGTTTCACTGATTTCATCAATCAAATTGATAAATTGTTTAACGAAATTAAAGACATTGATGAAGTGTTTAAAATCATCAGTACCCCCAAAAAGTCTAAATTCAGTTGTTTTTGGGTTGGTAAAATTGATGGCATCATACCTGTTTTGGATGTTGTAGTTATCAAAATTTAAGTCGCCAAAAGAAACATGGGAAGTGCCAGTCTCTAAAACTTTAATTAAATTTTTGCGATGGCGGCTTCTAATTTTATCAGACATCATGAAAAATTCTGTTGAAACATAGCGGTTTTGAAGTCTGATGATTTTCCTTTCCGATAAAATCAACCATAAGGGATAGGATATCGAAAAGAGTCTTAATAATAAATTGCGTTCTCTTAAAGTCGGTTTAAAATCAACATGAATGTGAAAGCCCGTATCATGGGAGGCTTTGAGATCATATTTTTGAGTTAACGTAAAAAAAGTTTCAAAGTCAATATTATCTTTGATGTAATTAAAACTCATCGGTTGAAAAATCACTTCAATACCATTGCGTACAGAGTGATCCTCCAAAATATGAATGTGTTGACCGTGATGGTTCATGGCTTTTAAGAAAGATTTTCCAATTTCACTGAAGTCAATATCGTCGCGTCCCTTAAGCGCATTAAATTCAAACTCAAGCCCGTAGAGTCTTGTGGTAACTGGATCTTCATTGGGATTATAAAATGATTGCCATTCTTTGGGTTTATATAAACGATTGGGTGAGCGAATATCATCGGGTTTAAGGGTGTTGATATTAACTTTTTTTCCTGTGATTGGATGATAAATGATGTTAGACAAAAATATACGCCTCCTTTAAATCTTGCATCAATTACTCCAGCCTCTAGAGTCATTATACAACAGATTTAAGTTGATGACGTATATTTTCACAGGTTTATCATCAATAACGGTAGTGTTTTCTATGTTTTCTTGTTTGTGATTTACGATAGATGACAAGCACACCCACCATCCCAACAAATATAAGGAAGACCCATTTTAAGACATCCAATGTTTTAAAGAGTAAGTCTTTGGGGATGTCTTCTTGGGTGTAAACATCGGTTGTTTCAAGTAATATTTCATTATAGTAAATGTTTCGTACCCCTATCTTTGTATCCTTATCAATGGGAGCGACCAGTGCCGATTCATCCAATACATAATCCACAGTCAGTTTATTCAAGTCAAAGTCTTCGTGAATAATGGCTTCCATATTTTCATCGAAAGTTAAGGTATAATCAGCGAATCTGCTCTTAATATTGACAGAAACATCAAAGATTTCAGAGGGGTATGTTGTTAGACTGTAAGTATTAAAGAGGTAGTCATAGACTTTAATGGCGTCGGTTAAAGACGTGTGTTCAATGTAGTTTACCTCTGCTTTAGATGAAATAAAGATATACTCCAAATCATCCTTACCAGCAATACTGATGAGGTTAAAGCCAGCAAGCGTGGTATATCCTGATTTGGCACTGTGAATATAGTTAAAGTTTTTGTCGCTGGCTTCAGTAAGAATTGCGTTTTCGTATTCATAACGGATGCCATTTTCTACAAAAGTATAGGATTGTGTAGAGAATATTTCCATGAATAATTCATTGTTTTGGACATATTGCACCAAACGCAATAAATCATGGAGGGTAGCATGTTGACCCTGGGCATCGAGTCCAGATGTGTTTACAATATGGGTATCAAGCATCCCAATCTCTTGGGCTTTTTGATTCATCGCATCAACCAGACCTTCAGGAGTTCCAGTTAGATATAAAGAGATAAGACGGGTTGCATCTGCACCTGATGGTAAAAGAATGCCATAGAGCACATCAATGATGCGATACTGTTCATGGACTCTCAAATCAGCAAGGGATGCATTGGAGATGCCTTGAAAGACGATGGGTTCTGCAGTTATATATGTATTTAGATCGGTATCCTCAAGTAACTCAATGGCGGTGATGGTTGTGAGTAACTTTTGCATCGAAGCAATTTTAACTTCTTTGTTGGCATTTTTCTCAATTAAAATTTCATCCGCATTGATTGAATATAAAAGATAGTTTTCACTGGATAAATTGAGTTTTTCAAAATCATCTTGTAGTTGTGTATTATTTGGAATGACAAAGAGGGCACTTAAGACCAGGGTCAGTAATAATTTCATAATTTAACTCCTTCAACTTAACGATACATATCATACCATATTAATTGTGACACGTGTGTGACCAGTTCAAATATATTTCATGAATATAACTTGAATGCGCTCTCTAAATCTTATAAAATATATTGTACAGGGTGAGGAGAAATATAATATGAAAGCAAAAGATTTTTTAATCTATTTTAATGTCCTTTTGGTTCTAATGGGCTTCATATTAGAACCCTCTTTATCAATTTTTACAAATTTTTATCATCTCATAATCGGCAGCGACACTTTAATTACGGACTACTTTATTAAAGGAAGTATTGGAAGTTCCTTTTTAAATGCCGGATTGGTGGGATTGTTTTCTATTTATTTGTTATATCGCTTCGATGCTTTAGAAATCAACGCTTCCTTTCCAGCTATGATGTTGATGAGTGGCTTCGCTTTTTTTGGGAAAAACTTGCTCAATGTTTGGCCCATTATTTTTGGAACCTATCTTTATTCTCGTTATAAGAAAATAGAATTTGGTCCCATATTACCGGTTGCTTTCTATGCGACCAGTATTTCGCCTTTGATTTCTGAATTGTTATATGTTTATCATGTGCATGTTTTACTTCGGATCATCATGGCTTTGGCGATGGGGATCAGTATTGGATTTATTATTGTATTTTTTTCAAGTCATATGTATAAGGTACATAAGGGATATAATTTATATAATGTTGGATTCTCAATTGGTATTATCAGCACCCTTTATGTTTCACTTTTGAGGTCATTTGGATTGTCGGTTACGACCCATGTGCTTTGGTATTCTGAAATTCGTATGGGTTTGTATGGGGTGTTTTATATATTGTTTATACTGTGTATTGTTTATGCAGTCTTTAAAGATAATACGTCAATAAAAAAATATCTCTTCTTACTCAAAACATCGGGTCATAAAGCAGATTATATTAAAGACTTTGGTTTTGAAGCGGTCTTAATTAATATAGGCATGACGGGGATTGTTTCTTTATTATTCTTAAACTTGATTCAAGCACCCCTTAATGGTCCCACTTTGGGTGGGGTCTTGACGATTGTTGGTTTTGCGGCTTCTGGTAAACACATTCGAAATATCATTCCCATCTTCTTAGGCGTGTATTTGGGTTCTCTAACCAAAATATGGTCGCTGACCACGCCTTCAGTTATTATAGGCGCGCTCTTTGCGACAGGGCTGGCCCCTTTGGTGGGTGAGTTTGGATTTATTCCGGGTTTAATTGCGTCTTATATTACCTCCTCGGTTTTCTTGAATACAGGATTTCTACATGGGGGTTTGAACCTATATAATACTGGCTTTGCGATTGGTATTGTGTGTTCATTTTTAGTCCCGCTTTATGAGGCTTTATTGATTCACGATAATGATATTGAGATATAGCATCCTTCGGGGTGTTATTTTTTTCCTTTTTTATTGAAATATTCGGATGCCAAAGGTTTTTTATCCATGCAATAATATGGATAGACGAAGGTCTTAAGGAGGAAATATGAAGACTTTTAAGAAATTAGCTGTTTTATTGACAGCGTTTATCGTTTTGGTTGGCTGTGGCAATAGTTCCAGTGACGAACAAAAGCTTGTAGTCTATTCACCCAACAGTGAAGGTATGATTCAAGCCGTTGTGCCACTTTTTGAACAACAAACCGGTATTAAAGTTGAGTTAATCTCAGGTGGTACTGGTGAGCTTATGAAGCGTATTGAATCAGAAAAAGCAAACCCCAATGCGGACGTTTTATTCGGTGGTGGGTATACACAATATATTCCCAATAAAGATTTATTCCAAGAATATGTCTCACCTGAAAATGAAAATGTGGTTGAAGCCTATCGCAACACAGAAGGCTATGTAACCTACACAGTTTTAGATGGTTCAGTCTTGATTGTTAATAAAGAACTTACAGAAGGCATGAACATTACTTCTTATGCAGATCTACTCAATCCAGATTTGAAAGGAAAAATTGCGACTGCCGATCCTGCAAACTCATCCAGTGCATTTGCACAACTTGCCAATATTCTATTGGCGATGGGCGGTTATGAGTCTGATGCAGCTTGGGGATATGTTGAATCCTTGGTTACCCAATGGGATGGCAAGATTCAATCCGGTTCCTCAGGTGTTTATAAGTCAGTGGTGGATGGAGAAATGTATGTTGGATTAACTTACGAAGATCCAGTTTCAACCCTTTTAAAATCAGGTGCAGACAATGTTGAAATCGTATATCCAGAAGAAGGCGCAGTTTTCTTGCCTGCTGGAACAGGTATTGTTAAAGATGCGAAGAACTTAGATAATGCGAAGAAGTTTGTGGATTTCCTATTATCAGAAGAAGTTCAAAATATCTTTGGTACAGAACTCACCAACAGACCCGTTAGAATCGGAGCTGAAGTGGGATCTCATTTGAAACCATTTGAACAAATTAAATTAATCTACGAAGATATGGATTATGTACATAATAACAGAGACACCATCATCGATCGTTACATGGATATCTTCACAAGAAGCCAAGATTAATAGCAATAAAGGGAGTACTAACATGAGTGTAAATATATCAATAAAAGACGCCATTAAGCGATATGGTAATAATACAGTCATTGAAGGACTTTCATTGGAAATTAAGGAGGGTGAGTTTTTCACCCTCCTTGGTCCATCTGGATGCGGTAAGACCACGCTCTTACGTATGATTGCTGGATTTAACTCCATTGAAGGTGGTGAATTTTACTTCAATGATACCTTAATCAACAATGTTGAACCATCACAACGTAATATCGGAATGGTGTTTCAAAACTATGCTATCTTTCCGCATTTAACAGTGGAAGAAAATGTTGCTTTTGGTTTAAAACAAAGAAAACTAAAGAAAACAGAAATCAATGAACGTGTGGTTGAAATGCTTAAGACCATGCAAATTTCAGAGTATGCAGAAAGAATGCCTGAAAAACTATCAGGTGGGCAACAACAACGTGTTGCTTTAGCGCGTGCTGTGGTTATCAAACCCAATGTGCTTTTAATGGATGAGCCTTTGAGTAATTTGGATGCAAAGTTGCGTATTGATATGCGTACGGCCATTAAGGAAATTCAACAAAATGTGAATATCACAACCGTGTATGTCACCCATGACCAAGAAGAGGCCATGAGTGTTTCAGATCGCATCGCAGTCATGAAAGATGGTTATATTCAACATGTGGGTACACCGCAAAACATCTATCAAAGACCTGCTAACTTATTTGTTGCAACCTTTATCGGAAGGTCTAATATTTTAGAGGGTACTTTACAAGACAATATCCTTAATATTAATGGTAGTTTGAAATTGATGTACAGTGAAGATGACTTCAACGACAACTATCAAGGAGAGGTTCAGATTTCCATTCGTCCAGAAGAATTCAAGATTCATAAAAATGAGGTTGATAATGCGATGAAGGGGATTGTGAGAACTACTGAGTTCTTGGGGTTAAATACGCATTATACAGTTCAATTAGAAAATGGCATCGCTGTTGATATTGTTGAGGAATCAAATATTGCACACCTCTATAGTAAAGATGAAACTGTGTATGTCACAGTACGTCAAGGTCGTATTAATGTATTCAACCATGATGGTTCATTGAACCTCATTAAAGGAGTTGTTAACGATCATGCGCAACAAATCTAAAGTACTTAATTTTTGGGTGTTAATGACGGTTTTTTCTCTGGGAATCTACCTGATATTTTTTGTCAGCCCCATCGGAACCCTGCTTAAAGAAGCGGTTTATTCACCCACCACAAAGATGTTTACATTTGAACACTTTGCGAAGTTTTTCGAACGTAAATACTATTCGCAAACAATTATCAATTCATTTAAGGTAACCACTTTGGCAACTGTTTTCACTTTGGCCATTGGCGTCCCTTTAGCGTATCTCACCAGTATTTATAAGATAAAAGGGAAACGCTTTATCAATTTGGTGATTATTATGGCTTCCATGTCTGCACCCTTCATCGGTGCCTACTCATGGATTTTACTTTTAGGCCGTAATGGATTGATTACTAAGTTTTTCCAAAATGTTCTAAACATTACCGTGCCCGATATTTATGGGTTCAATGGAATCTTACTGGTCTTTACCTTACAACTATTCCCACTGGTTTATCTTTATACACAAGGGGCGCTTTCCAATGTGGATAATACATTATTTGAAGCCAGTGAATCAATGGGTGTAACTGGAGTAAAGCGATTCTTTAAAATTGTTTTACCACTGATACGTCCTACGGTATTTGCGAGTGGTTTGTTGGTCTTTATGAACGCCTTTGCAGACTTTGGAACTCCAATGTTGATTGGAGAAGGTTATCGTACATTTTCACGCTTAATCTTTGATGCTTTCTTGGGTGAGGTTTCAGGTGATTCAGGATTTGCAGCTGCGATTTCAGTTATCGCAATATCTGTAACCACCGTTGTTTTCTTGGTTCAACGCTATTTGTCGAATCGAAAACAATTCTCGATGTCTGCCTTGCATTCAATTCAACCCAAGGAAATGAAAAAGGGTCAATCCATCTTGGTCCATACCTTTATTTATGGATTTGTGGGATTGGCGTTTATGCCACAACTTTATGTATTCTACACTTCATTTTTAAAAACATCCGGTCTTATCTTTGTGAAAGGTTATTCATTGGAAAGTTACCGTCAAGCATTTTCTAGAATGGGTAATTCCATTAGAAACACATTCTTGATACCAGGGATTGCCATTGTGATTACGGTAGTATTGGCGGTTATTATTTCTTACTTGGTAGTAAGAAGAAGAAATGCAGCCACCACAACTTTGGATGCTGTATCTATGATTCCCTATGTTATTCCTGGTTCAGTCATGGGGATTGCGCTTGTATCCAGATTCTCAAGTGGTCCACTAGTATTAACAGGAACCATGACGATTATGATTGTGGCCTTGATTATTCGAAGATTGCCTTATACGATTCGATCATCGGCAGCGACTTTGTCTCAAATTTCAATCAGTACAGAAGAAGCGGCAATTTCATTGGGAGCCAGTGAGGTAAAAACATTTGCTTTTATCACGGTGCCGATGATGACGGCAGGTATTATATCCGGTGCCCTTTTATCCTGGATAACCATGATTACGGAGTTATCTACCAGTATCTTACTATATACTTCGCGCACAGAAACCATGACGGTTGCGATTTATACGCAAGTCATTCGTGGTAACTATGGTATTGCGGCGGCACTGGCCACCATGTTATCAATCTTAACCTTAAGTGCACTCTTAATCTTTATGAAATTTTCAAAAGGTAAGGAAATGACGATTTAGTCACTTACCTTTTTTTGGTATAATATAGATATGAAGAAAGAATATACATCCTTTGAACAAAAGATAAAAGCACTCTTTGGAAAATACAGTCGTTTACCCCTCTTGGTATTGGTGGGTGTTTTTGTGGTGGTAATTTTGGGCGTTTATATCAACCAGAGCGTTATAAAACCCAAACAAGCCACAAGTCAAATCAGTAAAAAATTCAGTCGGACTTTGGATGATTTGGATGCGTATTTTGAAAGTTTAAAAGAATCAGAATATCTAATAGAAACACTGAAGCATGAAAGTGTTAGCAGTCATCAGTATAATTTAATTTATTATCGTTTAACCCAAACCACTGGGTTTGAATTGGATTATGCCATCTATAATGATTCTGGTTCATTATTGTATAGTACCCAAAACATCTTTGATAAAACACTCTATATCACAAACTTCAATCGCTTGTTTTTAAGTAGACTCAAAACAGATTATACTGACGATATCATGATTGAGTCAGTGAACCGCATTGATGCCCCCACTAAGTATAATATGCTTGTTCTGGGAAAACAGTTGGTATTTGGGGATGATTCTTATGCTATTTTAATTTATATCAATCCAGATTCCCTTTCCCATCTCATTGATCAGTACCATGTGGACCAAGTGGTGATTACCGATCGTTTTGGTTATATTTTAAGTAGTTCTTCTGAAATTTTTAAAGATAAATTAAATCGCTTTAATCCCAACCTCACTCGAAATCTAACCGTTGAAAACATTAACTTTGTGGATTATATCTCCCATCACTTTGGAAACCAAATCGTAATTCATGTGCTCAATGTTAAACAACCCTTATTTTATACACAGGGACTTTTGATTGTATTTATGATTTTGGCCTTCTGGGTTTTGAAGTATACCAATGATATGATTGGAAAGAAGGTGGGGGAAGAGTCCAGCGCTGCTATTAAAGAATTGGTTCGATTGATTGACTATATTAAACAAGGACAACTTGGATATACTTCTGATTATACTGCCCATGATGAGTTGGGTTATTTGATTGATGAATTCAACGAAATGTCAAAATCATTGGATGTCTTAGTCAAGAAAAATGAATCACTCATTGCGCTTACAAATCAAGCGCAAATTAAACAGTTGGAAGCACAGTTTAACCCTCATTTTTTGTATAATTCACTGGATACCATTCGTTTCTTAATCCTGCAAGACCCTAAAAAAGCAACAGAGATGATTTATAATGTGACCTATCTTTTGCGATACAGTCTTGATGTGACAAAAGAAGAAATTTTATTTAAAGAGGACTTGGATTATGTTTATAAGTATTTGGATATTATTAAGACACGGTTAAATGATCGTTTTTCCTATTTGGTAGAGATTGAATCTGAAGTTTTAAATACAAAAGTTCCAAGACTCTTGATCCAACCCTTAATAGAAAACTCCATCAAACATGGTTTTAAAGATAAAGATCGCTTAGAAATTGCGATATATGGGTTTCTTTATGAGAATTCAATCTATATTGGTGTTCATGATAGTGGGAGTGGTATTGAGAAAAGAAGATTGGATGAGATTATCAACAGCTTTAAACAAAAACAAAATATGGGCAATAACTTTGGACTTTATAATTTGAAACAAAGGTTGACATTGATTTATGGCGATACTTCTGAACTGCGTATCACCAGTTCAAATGAGGGTACCAATATTGTGATTAAAATACCCAATGGAGGCAATCATGTATAAAATTGTAATTATTGAAGATGAAGATATTATTCGAAATGGTTTGATTCAAATGGTGCATGAACTCATGGATCATTGTCGTGTTGTGGCTGAAGCGCGTAATGGTAAAGAAGGCATTAAGGTGATTGAGTCCAGTAAACCGGATATTGTTTTATTGGATTTAAACATGCCCATCATGAATGGCTTAGAAATGTTGGAGGCTTTGCCTCAAAACTTATTTTCGACCATTGTGATCAGTGGGCAATCTGAATTTGAATATGCAAAAAAAGCCATTCAGTACGATGTGGTTTCTTATTTGTTAAAACCCATTGACGCGAAATCTTTAAAGGAAAGTATTGAAAAGGCAATTGATGTTTTAGAAATGAAGCGTCGCTATATTTCTGAACGGAAAAAAGATCCCTATGAAATATTTAGAAATTATAAAGACACTGACTCAGTAACTTTGATTAAAGCCATTCAATATATTGAAGACAATATAGGTCAAAAGATTTTGATGGATAATTTGGTTGAATATACGAAGCGTTCAGTCACTTCAATTAACAATAGATTTCAACGCGATTTTGGGATGACCTTCAATGAATATTTAACCCGTCTTAGAATTCAAAAAGCCATCGACTTGATGGCAAACAAAGAACTGCATTTATATGAGGTTGCACAAAGGGTGGGCTTTGCGGACTATAAGTATTTCAATCAAGTTTTTAAAAAGGTGGTCGGCGAATCTCCCCGTCTTGTACAAACCTATTTTATGCGTCATCATGATTGATAAAAATTGGCTTAATTGCACAAAAGAAAGGCTGACCTATGTTATAATATGAGTGGTGAATCATGTGAAAAAATATATATGGATATTAGTATTAATTTTGACGGGTTGTAGTTTTAACTTCAGCTCTGATGCAGAGGATTTAACTAAGAATGCTGTGCAACCTTTATCAGCCATCGAAGCTTATGAGATGTTTAAAGATAAGTATGAAGGCTGGGCTGTTTTAGATGTGGAATATAATCTATCTGAATCTATCTATACCATTCATGGATATATTTCTGGTTTGGAACTGATTGTAGAAATTGATGCACACTCCCATTATATGCATGAAACCAAGGTTAGAGACTATATTAACTTTAGTGAAACATCGGATATTCAAGTTTCGATGTTGGAGGATGTCCTAACCCTTGAATCGCATTTAA
>CANRNG010000013.1 GCA_947631935.1 uncultured Erysipelothrix sp. | reverse complement strand
AAAAACATTTTATTGAGTGTGGGTTGTCCTGAAGGACTTTTGGAAAAAGCAGCCATCTTATTGTTGTTAGAAGAAAATATCAATACAGATACAGCACGTAAGATTGTGTCTGACTTAATTTAATTTCACACTTTGAGATAGATAGGAATGAAGCATTTCTATTTTATAGTAATTCTATGCAATTTTATGGTATACCTTAAAAATTAGTGTATAATAAAATCAGAAGAAGAGGTGAGCTTATGAATTTAACGTGGTTTCAAAACCAAAACCCTGTTTTCTTGGCCTTATTGGCAACCTTATTTACATGGGGTGTGACAGCGCTTGGAGCGGGTCTGGTTTTTTTCTTTAAGAGTGTTAATAAACGGGTTTTAAATACGATGTTGGGATTTGCTTCAGGTGTTATGGTGGCTGCCAGCTTTTGGTCGCTTTTAGCACCTTCAATCGATATGTCGGAATCTTTGGGTTATAATGCGGTGTTGGTCGCATCCATTGGTTTTCTGGCAGGGGGATTGTTCTTGTTTTTAGCTGATAAATTATTACCCCACTTACATATGAATCAGCCTAAGTCTGAGGCTGAGGGGATTAAAACGTCTTGGCAGCGCTCGGTGTTGTTGGTATTGGCGATTACGCTTCACAATATTCCTGAGGGTCTTGCGGTCGGTGTTGCTTTTGGAGCAGCTTCGATGGGCTTAGGGGGCGCAACCATTGGCGGTGCCATTGCTTTGGCAATTGGGATTGGACTCCAAAACTTTCCTGAAGGAACCGCTGTCTCTGTGCCGCTAAGACGTGAAGGTTTTTCTCGAATGAAAGCATTTCTATATGGTCAAGCTTCGGGTATTGTTGAACCGATTGCGGGTGTCTTGGGTGCTTTATTGGTAACACAGATGCAACCGATCTTACCTTTTGCGCTTGCTTTTGCAGCAGGGGCCATGATTTATGTGGTGGTTGAGGAACTCATTCCTGAATCAAGAGTGGGTACCAATATGGATACCGACTTGGCAACCCTGGGTTTTATGATTGGATTTGCGATCATGATGATTTTGGATGTTGCTTTGGGTTGATAAAAATAGGTACAAAAAAAGGGAGTTGATAGATTTATCAACTTCCTTTTCCAATGGTTTAAGCTTCACAGACAACACAGAGTTTATCTTTAGAGAATTGCTGAGCAGCATTGGTACTGTGTTGGTAGTATAGGGATTTAATTTTAGATTCCCAAGCAAAGAGATACAATTCATTGATTTGTTTTGCACTTGCAGTTGGGTTAATCATTAAGTTCAGTGATTGACTTTGGTCAAGGAATTGTTGACGGGTGGATGCTTGGTCCAAGATAACATATTGGTCCAATTCACTGAAAGTTTTAAAGACATCTTTTTCAAGATCACTTAAGAAATCTAAGTGTTGAACAGAACCATCATGGTCACGAATATCGTTCCATACTTCGCGGGTGTCTTTATCATATTTCTTCAAGACTTCCATGAGATAAGGGTTACGGATGGTTATTTTTGTTTTGGAGACATCTTTAACGTAGTTGTTTGACCAAATAGGTTCAATACTTTGGGATACTTGACCCAAGATAAAGGCAGATGATGTGGTTGGTGCAATGGCAGTTAACGTTGCATTACGTCTTCCATAACCTTTCATGACCTCAGGTTCACCATAAAGTTCTGCGAGTTTTTCACTGGCTTTATGTGCATTCACTTGAATGTTTTTGAAGATTTGAGCATTCAATCTTAAAGCGTCATTGCTTTCAAAAGGAATCATCTTTGATTGGAGGTAGGAGTGCCATCCCAAAGCACCCAAGCCCAAGGCTCTGTTGGCTTTGGCGAAGTTATAGGCACGTTCCATGAAGTAAAACGCCAATTGGTCTTCTTTATCTTTGGAGTCTCTGAGTGCTTCAAGTTTTTCCAAGAAGTCAGTCATGACTGCATCTAAGAAGAAAATCATGGTTTCAACAGCATCCGTATCTTTCCACTCATCATAGTGAAGTAAGTTCATGCTGGATAAGTTACAAACAAAACTCCAGTCGTCGTTATTGGGTAAAGCAATCTCTGAACATAGATTTGAGTGATGGATGGTAAGACCTTTATCTTTATATACATCGACCGTGTTGTTGTTGACGGTGTCTTTAAAGAAGATATAAGGGTAACCAATTTCAACCCGTCTTTGGATGACCTTAGCCCATGTAGCCCGTTTTTCAGCATCGCCAGCAATCATGGATTCCATCCATGCGTCTGTAACAGTCACCCCGTGTGTTAATTCTTGGATAGGGTCACCTTCTGTACCAATTTTTAAGAATTCATCAATATCTGGATGATCAATGGGAAGATAAGGCGCAAAGCGTCCACGTCTTGTGGATCCTTGACTGACCACATCAATGATGGTTTCGAAAAGCTTCATAAAGTGAACGGCTCCGGATGATTCACCATTATTGGTAATGGGTGCACCACGGTGTCTTAAGTCACCAAAGTAACCAGAAGTACCGCCGCCAAATTTACTCATCATCCCCACTTCACCTTGGGTATACAATATGCCACCCATATTGTCGGGAAGGTAGGATCCAAAACAACTGATGGGCAATCCTTTGTCAATTCCAAAGTTTGACCAAACAGGGGAAGAAAGTGAGTAGTAGCCTTTGTCCATGTAGTCGTAGAATTTATCTGCGAACCCTTCTATTTGAAGGAATGCTTCAGCTTTATTTGCGATAATGCGTACGCGTTCTTCAGCGGTTACCCCTTCAGTAAGGTAACCACGGGATAAGAATAATTTACTGTGCTCATTTAACCATTTCATATTTATTTCTCCTTTACTTATTTAAAATAAGTCGTCTCCTGTAATACTGCGTGTGCGTTTTGAATAGTTGATAGATCGTTTTACGAAGAAGTCTACGTGTTTTGTGGCTACAACTTCATCATCAAACCAATCTGTGGATTCAACCAAGGCTTCATCCACCTCAAAGATGCGATCATAACCAATACTCTCAAGTGAGTTGTTGAGACGATTCTTTACGAATTCTTTGACTGTTTTCTTGGGTAAGAAATCTAAGTCACCTTTTTCGTAAATCCAGTCAATCACAACTTCTTCTGAACGGTAGGCTTCTTTACTTGCTTCCATGACGGCATTTTCCATTTCATCATCGAACCATTCTGGATGTTCTTTTCTGATGATATTGATTAATTCAATCCCAAAAAGTCCATGGATTTGTTCTTCTTTTGAGGTCGCTTCAATTGCATTGGACATTCCCTTAAAGATGTTACGATACTTATTGAAGGACATGATAATTAAGAATTGTGAGAATAAAGATACGTGTTCAATGAAGAGTGAGAAGAGTAGGATTGAGAGTGTGTAGTCTCGGTTGTCTTCTGTTCTGGCAAGGACCGTTGATTTTGTGAGGTAGTCGACACGTTGCATGAGTTCTGGGATGTCTTGAATTTTTTCGAATTCATGATTCAAGCCCAAGATTTCCAGTAAGTGTGCATAGGCATCTTGGTGACGGACTTCACTTTCCGCAAAAGTAAACCCAACGGATCCGACTTCTGGTTTGGGAACGCGTTTATATAAATCACCCCAGAATGTTTTAACTGCAACTTCAACTTGTGCAATGGCCAACATGGCATTTTTAATCGCATTGCGCTCTGCTTCATTCACATTCACCTTAAAGTCATGGATATCAGAGGTATAGTTGAATTCCGTATGGAGCCAATATGAGTGTTGAATGGCCTCTTTATATTCGGCGAGTTCAGGATATTCATAGGGTTTTAGATTGAGTCTATATTTAAAGATATCTCTGCGTCTTGCTTGAGATCGCTTTTCACGATAGAGAATGTAAGCTTTTGCGGTATTTTTATGTTTTGAATAGAGTAAGGCTTCTTCGACTAAGTCCTGTACGATTTCTACTGTGAGGTTTTCATAGTCGTTATGTTCCTCAATTCTTTGTAGCGTATCTTCGGTCAGTCTTTTGGCTTCCTCTAGGTCGAATTCGCCTGTTTGCTTGCCTGCTTTGAAGATGGCTTGAGTAATTTTATCGGGTTCAAATGTGACCACGTTGTGATCGCGTTTGGTAATGAGTTTGGGTTGTGTCATGTTATATCCTTTCCTTGGTTTAATAATATAAAAGGGACCTACCTAAAAAAGTAAGTCCCAGTTTGCTTAAATATATTGTCCTAAGAAGTACGCATATCCACCTTATTTAAATTACTGAAAAAGAGTATGAAATACTTGACCATTGCGTAGACTGATAGAACAACAACAATGGAAAGTAAAACGTTGATGGTGATGGTGCTGATATTAGGAAACAAGATGATGAGAATCATCGTGATATAAAAGCAGAAGGTTGCAATTTTACCAAACCAGCGTGCGCTGGATATTTGAAGATCTTTTCGATAGGCATAATAGCTACCAATCATCATGAGTGTATCTTTAGTTAAGATAATCCAGAAATACATCACGTATTCTTGAATCAAAAAGATGAAACTCAAGGAGATGGCGGTTTGCGTTAATTTATCAGCCAGTGGATCGAGTAGTTTTCCAATCTCTGACATCCAATTAAATTGACGCGCCAGGAATCCATCGAGTAAATCGGTGATACCGGATACGATGAGTATCAATCCGGCGCCCAATTTATCTTCGTTGAAAATTGCGATTAAATAAAAGGGAATCATTACAATTCTAAATGTGGATAGTATATTCGGAATGTGCTTCATGGTCTACCTCGTCATCTTTTTAACTATTATAGCATAAAGAGACGGGATAACTAGAGGTATATTCCTTGTTGATCTCGGTTATTTGTTTGGACTGGGTCTTTAAATCGACTGGAAATAATCGCCGCATTGGCTTTGAGCGATGCGGGCACATCTATGATGCGCTGATTACTGGAACCTCTAAATAAAATTGTGAGATTTCTTTTTTCCAAAATGAATCGACCATCAATTAAGATGTCCAAGGTGCTTAAAAACTTCTTGATGTAGGGGTCGTTAAGTCTCATTAACACTTCAAAGTCAAATCCAGTATAGGACCAAAGACTGTATCCATGTTCTTTTAATTTTTTGGCAATCGTATAACACGCTTCTGCTTGAACAAAGGGTTCTCCTCCTGAGAATGTCACTTTCTTATGATTGCGATCCAAGATTTCTTGAATGACCACATCAATATCCAAAACCATGCCCTGATCAAAGGGTTGGGTTGCGGCATTGTGACATCCTTTACAATTGTGAGGGCAACCTTGCGTGAATACGACACTTCTCAGTCCTTCACCATCTACGATTGAATCGTGGATGAGTGAGGCCAGTCGTATACTCATAGGCTATGTTTCACCCTTTCTTCTGTTTCAGAACGTTTCGCATCATTGAAACGATCTAAGGTTCCAACTAAGTATCCCGTAATTCTTCGAATACGTTCAAAGTTGGGTCCTGTGTGTTCGGTTCTATTACACTCTGGGCAGAAATCATTGATAATGCCAGTGTATCCACAGACAGGATCTCTATCAACAGGGTGGTTAATCGCACCATATCCAATGTTGTTTTCGCGCATCATTCTGATGACCGATTCAAAACTATCGAGATTTTTGGTCGTATCTCCATCCAATTCAACGTAGGTAATGTGACCTGCGTTTGTGAGTTTGTGATAAGGTCCCTCAATCTCTAGTTTTCCTTTAATTGAGATATCGTGGTAAACCGGTACGTGGAATGAGTTGGTGTAGTAGTCACGATCGGTGACGCCTTCAATTTTTCCATAAATGGAGCGATCAATCCCAACAAATCTTCCGGATAAGCCTTCCGCAGGGGTTGCGATGAGGGTGAAGTTAAGGGTGTATTCTTTTGCGTATGCATCTGCTTTATCGCGCATGAATTTCACAATTTCATAACCCAACTCTCTTGCTTCATCACTTTCTGCATGGTGTGATCCAATCAATGCTTTCAAGCATTCTGCCAAACCAATGAATCCAAATGAGAGTGATCCATGTTTGAGAACGCGTCTTAAGTTTTCGCCGGGTTTTAATGTTTCGGAGTTTTTCCAAACACCTTGTCCCAATAAGAACTTAAAGTTACTGACAGATTGACCACATTGAATCTCAAATCTTTCAAGGAGTTGGTCCTTAACAAGTTCCATTAAATTCTCCAACTCTTCATAGAAGGCCTCCATTTGCGGCGTATCATGATTGAGGATTCCGTGTTTAATTCCCAAACGCACCAAGTTAATTGATGTAAAGCTTAAGTTACCCCGACCTGTAACCACTTCATCCTTTGGATCAGTTACATCGGCCATCACTCTGGTTCTACATCCCATATAGGTACATTCTGTTTCATATCTTCCTTCTTTATAATACTGAAGGTTAAAATCAGCATCTAAGAATGAAAAGTTCGGGAAGAGTCTTTTCGCGGAAGTTTTAATGGCAAGCTTAAACAAATCGTAGTTTGGATCATCCTCAAAATAGTTAATCCCTTCTTTAACTTTAAAGATTGAGATGGGGAAAATGGGTGTTTCACCTTTACCCAAACCATCCTCTAAAGCCAAGAGATAGTTCTTTGTGACCATTCTACCTTCAGCAGAAGTGTCGGTTCCAAAGTTGATAGAACTAAAGGGAACCTGGGCTCCGGCACGAGAGTGCATGGTGTTGAGGTTATGAATGAAAGCTTCCATAGATTGGAAAGTTTGGCGATTGGTTAAAACCAAAGCCTTATCATAAGCTTTCTCCATGATATCCAAGATGTCATCCTTGTCGGTTAATTTCATAAAGTCTTTACGAGATAATTTCATGGAATCAAATTCATAAATTTTATCAATTAAATTAGTGTCCACTTTATCAAGGAGTTCTAAGAAATCAAATAAGGTTTGTTGGAATTGGCGTTTAAAGGTATGCAAGACACCCGGTGCCATATAATAGTCAAATGCTGGAATACTTTGACCCCCGTGTTGGTCGTTTTGGTTGGATTGAATCGCAATCGCTGCCAAAGCGGCGTAGGACATAATGTGTTTTGGTTTTCGTAAATGTCCATGTCCGGTTGAGAACCCGTTCTCAAACAACTTTTCCAAATTAATCTGTTGGCATGTTGTGGTACCCATGGGCAAGAAATCCATATCATGAATATGAATCCGACCTGAATCATGGGCATGATAGAAGGTTTCATCCATCAAGTATGCTTTCGCATATTCTTTAGACACAGTTGAACCAAACTGAAGCATCATTCCCATGGGAGAGTTTCCGTCTACGTTCGCATTCTCGCGTTTACTGTCTTCATCAATGGTTTAATTTTTCAATTGCTTTCAAGAATTTATGTTGTTTAGAAATAAAAATTGAGCGTGATTCATTACGACGCTTACGATATGAAGAAAAAGATTCATAGACATCCATATAATTTTGTCTTAAAAGTTCTCTTTCAATTAAGTCCTGAATGAATTCAATGGAAATAAAATTTGCGCCGTTAATTTCTAAGGCATGGTTTTTGGAATCGTTTTTCAAACTCTCTAAAACGGCCATATAAACATGGTTTACATCGTCCCCAGTATATTGAGAATTTTCAACAGAATCAAAACCTTTTTTTATCGCAACTGCGATTTTTTCGCCTTTAAATGTATCTTGCTGATGATCTCTTTTTAAAATTCTAATGTTTTCCATTTTTGAAACACTCCTTTGCGCACTATTAGCATAATTAATAAAACACTTTGAATCAATGGATAACCCGTGTTTTTGGTAAATGAAAGTATTTTCAGAGTGATTATCATTAATTATTTAATGTTTATCGTTATTTGTGTTAAAATATAGCCAGGAGGCGATAAAAATGATCGTGATAAGACTTGACCGCATTATGGCGGATAAAAAAATGACTTTAAGGGCACTTTCTGATAAGACGGGGATCTCTGAAGTCAACCTCAGCAGACTAAAAAATGGCCATGTGAAGGCCATTCGTTTTAGCACACTCAATGCGCTTTGTACGGAGTTAAAATGTCAACCCCGTGATTTACTTGAATTCTTTTACGACATCTAGTAAATTATTAGAAAAATTGATAATCACATTGGTGGGTGCCGCTAGGTTGACTCTAAAGAAACGACTGTCCCTATAAGATGAACCGGGGCTGACATAGAGGTCGTGGTTTTTAAGTGTTTCCATAAACGTGGCTTCATCTTTTCCATGGTAAATCCATGCAAGATAGGTACCTTCAAGTGGCAGCACTTTTAAGGATGCATCAAATAAGGTATCCACCAAGATTTGGTAGTTGTGTTTAATGATTTCTAGTTTATCATCCAGCCATGAAGCTCCATGTAAGTAGGCTGCTTCAGTTGCGATTAAGCCCAGGATGGAAGGGCCATGGATTCCCAATTTATTATTGCGTTCCTTAAATTTATCGCGTGTATATTGTTTGGGAATGAAGATATTGGCTGTCTGTAGTGCCGCAAGGTTAAATGATTTACTGGCTGCTGTACAAATGATGGCTTCCTTATCAACCGCTCTAAAAGACACAAAGGGTTTGGTGATGGTGAAGTCGGCATGGATTTCATCTGAAACAACCTTCACGCCGTGTTTTGAGGTGAGCTCATAAATCTTTTGAAGCTCTTCTTTTGAATACATACGCCCTACTGGATTATGGGGTTGACAAAGAATCATGACCTTTGCGGTTGCTAATTTTTGATCCAAATCTGAAAAATCAATCGTATAGGCATTGTCTTTATATACAAGGGGTGAATCTACGATGCGTCGCTGGGTGGTTTCAATCACATGCATAAATTGAGAGTAAACAGGGGTTTGAATTAAAATTCCATCGCCCACTTCACTTAAGATTTCAATTGCAGTATATAAAGCACTCACAACACCGGTGGTTTGAACCAAGGTATCTTTGTCAAATTCAACTTGATGTCGCTTTTTAAACCAATTCACAACCGCTTCAGAATAGGTGGGTAGGGGTTCGGAATACACCATTGCATATTGATCGATATAGTTCTTTAATGCATTTTTAATTTCATCGGCCATTTCAAATTCCATATCTGCAACTGTTAAGGGATGATTTTTTGAATTGGGATTCATATTGTACATTAGGTTCCATTTGATACTATAGGGATTGTTTTTCATTTTATTTCGCTCCTTTTGTTAAGTATATCACAGTTGATTTGGTAAATATTTGTTCATATTAGACGAGTTTCTTGTAATTTAAAGGCTTTTTTGATATTATAGTAACGATATTTGAAAGGCATGATAGTATGTTAAAAACATTATTATTAATCGTATCCGTATTATTGATTTTATTATCATTATTACAAGGCGGAAAATCAGAAGGTTTTACGGGTGCATTCACCGGTAGTACTGGTCTTAATTTATTTGCGAACACCAAAGAACGTGGTGCAGAAAAGGTTATATCAAATCTAACGATGGTGGTAGGAATCCTTTATTTTGTACTCGTTGTTTTGGTATTAATTGCTGGATAAATTAAATTTGAAAAGCCGCGTTTTGCGGTTTTTTTATTTCAAAGGGAAGGATAAATTATGAATAAATCCTATGAAAGTATTAAGTTGTTTCTCTTTAAGAATGTCATTAAGAATGATTTAGAAGAAACAGTTTTAAAAATCAAAGAAACATTAAACATCAGTATTAAAGATATTAATACTGTTTTAAACGATATGGAAGTGGATCGTGAAGTCGTCATAAAAGAAGGTTATATCTACATGGTTGACGAAATTCACTATAAGGTGGGGACTTTACGCGTTATCAGAGGCCAATTTGCGTTTGTGGGGGAAGGTGAATCTGCAGTCTATGTTTCGAGTGCTGACTTTGGGGATGCGATTGACCAAGACGAAGTCTTAGTTAAAGTGTTACACCAAGATCGTATTTCAGGAAAAGTTGAACACGTTCTTTCTCGTAAGAAAGAATATGTATTGGGAACCATCAATGAAAAAGGTTGGTTTTTACCCTTTGATCGCAAGATTCCAAATAGGGTTAAATTTGATAGTAAATATGAAACAGTCCTACCGAATCAACGGATTATTGGTAAGATTGAAAAAGTTGAAGCGGGCATCCTTTATTTATCGATGCATTCGGTATTGGGGATGGTTGATGAACCTGGAATTGATATTTTATCAATTCTCTTTGAACATGATTTAGAAACAGATTTTGATGAAGCAGTCCTTGAAGAAGCGAAGTTAATCCCTGAAGTGGTTGACTCAAAGGACTTTGAAGGACGCATTGATCATCGTAATCAAATGGCATTTACCATTGATGGTGAAGACGCGAAAGACTTGGATGATGCGGTTTATTTAGAACGATTAAATAATGGGTATCGTTTATATGTACATATCGCGGATGTTTCCCATTATGTAAAAGAAGGCACTGCCATTGACCATACGGCCTATGCACGCACTTCTTCAATTTATATGGTGGATCGTGTCATTCCGATGTTACCAACTAGTATTTCCAACGGGATTTGTTCCCTTCATCCCAATGTGGATCGCTTGGCTTTAACGTGTAAGATGGACATTGATAATGAGGGTGAAATTTATAATTATGAGGTTTATCCATCCATTATTAATTCTAAGCGTCGTATGAGTTATAATGAAATCAACAATGGTGATGACTTTGGTGAATTCACCGAGGTAATTCAAATGATGTTGGATTGTGCTGCCGTCCTTCAAGAAAAAGGAACCAAGAAGGGTTCCATTGACTTTGATAGTGATGAAAGTCAGTTCTTAGTGGACCATACAGGTAAAGTTTTGGATATCTTTGGTAGATCTCAAGGAGAAGCCGAGAAAATGATTGAAAGCTTTATGGTCAGTGCCAATGAATCGGTCGCAAAGTTTTGTAAGCACTTGGAGTTACCAGTATTATACCGTGTCCATGAGATTCCTGATCGCGATAAGATGCAGGACTTATCCCATGTACTGCGTATTTTAGGGTATAAACTGAAAGGTGATTTATCCAATATGCATCCCAAAGCACTCCAAAATGTTTTGGATTACTTTGAAAACAAACCGGAGAGTTTGGTTGTTTCAAGATTGACACTGAGATCAATGAAAAAAGCACGCTATACGCACCAACCCTTGGGTCACTTTGGTTTGGCCTTGAGTGATTATGCTCACTTTACAGCACCCATTCGTCGTTATTCTGATTTACATCTACATCGCACAATTCGAAACTATGTCTTCAAAGGGGATTATTCCCAATACAATGAAGCCATTATTTTCACCCAAGAAGCCGGTGAACATATTTCTAAGAAAGAACGTTCAATTTTGGAAGCTGAACGTGAAGTTGAGAAATTAAAGAAGGCAGAATTTATGAAAGACAAGATTGGAGAAAGCTACGAGGGTATTATCTCTGGAGTATCCAACTATGGTATCTTTGTGGAACTTCCCAATACTGTTGAAGGTGTCGTTCAACTGCGTTCATTGAATGATGATTTCTATTCACTGGACAGTATCACTCAAAAATTAGTGGGAGAACGTTCTGGTAACGAATATAAACTGGGCCAAAAAATACAGGTCCAAGTGGTTGAAATAGAAAAACTAGAATCCGATGTTATCTTAAAGATAAAGAATCGAGGTAGAAAACGTGATAAAAAGTATCGCAAAAAATAAGAAAGCATACCATGATTATTTTATAGAAGAAACCTTTGAAGCAGGCCTTGTCTTAGTGGGAACGGAAATAAAATCCATCCGCCAAGGCAAGGTGCAACTCAAAGAATCATATATATCTTTTAAAGATGGAGAAGCTTTTATAAAAGGCATGCACATCTCTGTTTATGATCATGGGGCAGGCTTTAATCATGATCCCATCCGAGATCGTAAACTTTTGCTCAATAGAAGAGAAATCAACAAACTTTTCAATGATACCCGAATTAAAGGTTACGCAGTCATACCTTTGCATCTTTATTTAAAAAACGGTTACGCAAAACTTGAAATTGGACTTGGAAAAGGTAAACACCTTTATGATAAGCGTCAAGTTGAGAAAGAACGGACCATGGACCGTCAAATCCAAAAAGCAATGAAGGGTGATTATCAATAAAACGTTAGGCATACAATGTAGCTTAACGTTTTTTTTGTACCACTTAATCAAAAAACATACCATTTAATCAAAAAATGAAGGAAGAAACCTATAATTTGCTAATATACAAGAAATGAAAGATGCCTCGAATTAGGAAGGAAAAGGTAATGAAAAAAAGCTATCGTATTCTTTTGGAATTGTTGATTTATGGTTTGGGTTTGTATCTTATTCTTTATTTTGGTTGAAATTTCGGAGGGAAATATGAAAAGAATAGAAATTAAATTATTGATTATCGGCTTGGTCCTCGTGATGTTAGGGGCATGTTCTCAACCTGAAACGTTACCTGGAACAGGTGACGATGATCAAAGAGATATCATTGCTTATGTAAAGTCAACGGATGAAATGGATTTAAAAAGTTTACTAGAAGCATAGAATTTGTTAGACACTTATCAAGATGTATTACATTTTGAGATTGAGTTTGATTTACCGAAAGTTGATGAAGACAAACTCTTGGTTAATGAGGAAATTGACTTAAATCTGGATTCTTCAGATGCAGAAGCAGTTAGAAAGATCTTAAAAACACGTTTTGATGATTTTATGAGTGTGAGAAAAAACACTGAATCTAAACTTAAGGAATGCGCAGACGGTGTATTATGGCCATCCCAACATTTATACGGAACCTATTCCCATGAATTGTTGAATTCCTTTATTGTCTATACATCCGAAATGGTGCTACCGGGTGAGTCGAGTTACAATCTAGAAAGCTATGCGTTCAGTAATACAGATTCCAAGCAGTTGAACCATTCTGAAATCTTTGCGTTATTAAATACGGATTTGAGTAAGGTGGAAAGTTATATTCAAAATGGCTTTGACGAAAACCTGATTCAATTCTATGGTGCCGAAACAAAGCGCAACTTAGTTGATAGTATGTCTGTAGATAAGATTGAAGAAAACAATATTTATTTTAGAATTAAACCTGAAAACGGGTTGGCACTCACGGATACAGATCTTTATGTACTCCTTGAAATGTATGCTGGAATCAGTGATGCGTTTGAGTCTGCGATTATTTATAAAATACCACTGGATGGTCTATAATATTTGTGTCGTTTTGGAAGTATAACTTCTAGCGTTATTTAATAATTTTATGTGCGAGGATATTCATTGTAAATTGCATGCGTTCGTTGTATGATAGATATAACACATGGAGGTAGATGTGATATGATTTATATTGTTCTTGGAGTAATTGCCGTGTTGGCTCTTGTTGTCGTATCAATGTATAACGGACTTGTGAAGGCTCGAAACTTGGTGAAGGAAGCGTTCTCTACCATGGATGTCTTTATGAAGAAGCGTTATGATTTAATTCCTAATTTGGTTGAAACTGTTAAAGGGTATGCATCACATGAGAAGGAAACTTTGGATGCTGTTATTTCTGCTCGTAATAAGGCTGTTTCAGCAAATACACCTGAAGGTCAGTTACAAGCTGAGGGTGAATTGAATCAGGTAATGAGTCGTTTGTTTGCGTTGACTGAGAGTTATCCTGATCTTAAAGCAAACACGAATTTCTTGGATCTTCAAAATCAAGTTAAGGAAATGGAAACTGAAATTGCGCAATCACGTCGCTACTATAATGCAACTGCGCGTGATTACAATAACATGACAGAAACTTTCCCTTCACTTGTTGTTGCAAATCTATTTGGATTCAAACAGTATCCTATGTTTGAAATTACAAATGAAGTTGAACGTGAAAATGTTCGTATTCAATTTTAATTAAAAGAAGGGGATTCCCCCTTTTTTTGTTTCATAAGAGGGAGGCAACAGTGTGAAAAAGTTTTTAAAATTTATAATGCTTGTTTTTGTGATGGTTTGTTTTGGGGCTCCTGTAAGGGCGGACGATGAAAACCTGAAGAATCGTAGACTCTATGCGGAACATATGCATGTATATATGTATGTTCAGGATGATGGCCTGGTTAAAGTTGAAACCACCATGGATATGATTTTTAATACGCGGATGCAGGGTATTTATGTGGAACTGCCCATTCAATATTCTGATTATGATTTTGAGGGGCTTACTGGAAATGCGGCTGATAATAATAGGACGTATTTCTTTCCTGTGAATAATTTCAGTTCCTCAACCCATGAATATGCCGAAGACAGTAGTTCAATGGCAGGTGTGGTGTATCGTATGGGGACGGCTGGTGTTTATCTGGAGGGTCCAGTAACCTTTGAATATGCGTATACGATTCAAACGCGTGATTTGAAGCTTTCTAACAATGAGGATTATTTCTTTATGAATTTGTTGGGGGATCGTTGGGATTTTTTGATTCGTAGTTTTAGCTTTGAGATTGAATTTGAAAGCGAAATAGCAGGGATGCCCGTTGCAGTGCAAGGGGGTAGAGATAGTACTGTTTTACCCTTTGAAGCATCTTCAAAAGTGATTACTGGAAATTATGATTCAGATATGAAACCCAGTGGTGCCATTACCATCTTGGTGACATTGGGTGAAGGTTTCTTTAGTTTTAAAAACTATGACTATACCTTACTGGGATTGATCGGTGCGCTGTTGGTTTTGGGGTTTAGTATTGTCACTTATTTTAAACATGGTGTGAAGCATCCAGTGGTGGATTCAGTTGAATTTAAACCGCCGAATGGGTTTAACTCGGCTGAAGTTGCCTACATATATAAGGGTGTAATTTCGGGTAAGGATGTCGTTTCGCTGATTATTTATTGGGCTTCTAAGGGGTTTTTAACCATTGAGGAGTTGGCTGATGATAATATTCGTTTGACTCAGGTTAAAGAGATTCAAACAGAATCCAGAGAAGAGGCGCGCATTTTTAATCGTTTGTTTCATAAGCGGGAAACGGTTACAACCCAAGAATTGAAAAATGATAATTTTGGTCAATCGGTTCAGTTTGCGCAATCGGCGATGCCAACGCGTTTTAAAGATGATCCAGAACAATGGGTGTATGATAAAGTATCCAATCGTTATTCGAAATTGATGATGGTGTTAAATGCAGTTTCCAGTGGATTCATTGTTGCGACGGCTTTCTATGCAGTTTTTGCGAGCTTGAGTATTTCGTTGCTTGCGTTTATGGTGGGGACCATGATTTCTGGGGTGGTCGTTGTTTTTGTGGCTTCTATGATTACTTCATCGAAAGATAAGGGTATCTTAAGGAACCTAATTGTTTATCTTAATGCGGGCGTGATCTTGATTGGGATTTTGTTTGTGGTGAAACTATTTGGCAATATGTTTACCATGAATATGTTGTATGTGGGGGCTGGATTTGTGGTTGTTATTTTGAATGGTTTCATAATTTCAAATATTCCCCGTAGAACTGCAATGGGTTCGCGTTGGTATGGTCAGATTTTGGGTTTGAAGCGTTTCATTGAAAAAACTGAAGTGAATAGACTTGAAATGATGGTTCATGAGACGCCGTATTTATTCTATAATATCTTGCCTTTTGCGTATGTGTTGAATCTATCGGATGCTTGGTCCAAAAAATTTGAAAATATTGCG
This sequence comes from uncultured Erysipelothrix sp., assembly GCA_947631935.1. GTDB lineage: Bacteria > Bacillota_I > Bacilli_A > Erysipelotrichales > Erysipelotrichaceae > Erysipelothrix. The sequence goes on along the minus strand of CANRNG010000013.1, from coordinate 11,567 downwards.
ATTGAACAACCCGATTGGTATCAAACTAAAGGGGCAACAACAAACTTTAGTTCATATGTTTTATGGCATTCTTTAAGTAGAAATATGGCAGTTATGAATACAAATATGACCTATATTCCTGAATCTAAAGGATCCAGTGGGGGTGGCTTTGGTGGCGGCTCTAGTGGCGGCGGCGGTGGCTTCTCTGGGGGTGGCTTTGGCGGCGGCGGAGGCGGCGGCTGGTAAAATGGGTTAATAAAAAGTCAACGGTGCGTTGGCTTTTTTTGTGTGATTTATCCAACAATGATGAAATTAAGGTGTAAATTTCTATAAAGAGTACGCTAATTATGTGATTCATGGTATAATTATATGGATTTAGGAGGTTTTTATGCCACTCAATATATTTACATTACGTTCCATCGTGCAGGCATTAAAAGTCTTAGTCGACTTTCTCATCGTATGGATCTTAATATACTACACATTAAGGGTCGTAAGAAACAACTCTAGAACCGTCCAAATCTTTAAGGGCGTCGTTTTAATCGTGTTGGTTCGTTTTATTGCCTATTATTTAGATTTAAAAGTTGTCTTGGCTTTGGCTGATTTTGTGATTCAGTATGGGGTCTTGGTTTTTGTGATTATCTTCCAACAAGAGATTCGTGGTCTTTTGGAGCGGTTGGGTAAGTCAACTGTGTTTTCGACATTGCACACTTTAAGTGGCAATGAAAGAGAGCGTTTGATCAATGAACTTGTGAATGCGAGTGTGGAGCTTTCATCCAAACGCATTGGTGCTTTGATTGCACTGGAACAGGGTCATTCTTTAACGGATTATATAAAAACTGGAACGCCAATTAACTCTTCTGTGAGTGCTGATTTATTAACATCAATCTTTGTAACTACGACACCACTTCATGATGGTGCTGTCATTATTCAAGGGGATCGTATTGCGGTTGCTTCGGCATATTTCCCTACAACGGCTTTGGATTTACCAACGCGTTATGGTGCGCGTCATCGTGCTGCTTTGGGTTTAAGTGAGATTACAGATTCTGTTACCATTGTTATTTCTGAAGAAACGGGTCAAATCTCTGTTGCTGAAAATGGTAAGTTAACGGAAATGGATGAAGAGAGTCTTCGTGAATTCTTGAATGTGTTGATTCAAAATGCGGCCAAAGAAGTATCAAACCGTATTGAATTTAAAACAACACGTCGTATGAATTTGGGTCGTTTGAATGTGGATCCAATTCGTATTGAAAAAGTGGATGATGAACCCTCTACTAAGAAGCGCTTTAGGAAGAAGCGTGATGATAAGGCTTCTATCTTAGATTCTAAGAATGAAGATGTGGGTGAAGAAACGCCCAAGAAGCGTAAAAAGTTATTTAAAAAGATGAAACAAGAGAATGGAAATGGTTCGAAATCATCGGATTTAGAATCCTTAAAGTCTGCTACACGTAGAAATAAAGTGGAAGATGAACAAGGAGGTGAACATGATGGCGAAGCGCGATAAAGAATTGAAAAAGAAACCTGAGGATAAGTTAGAACTTGCGGAAGCGATGGCAAGGCAATCTGAGAAGATTACGGAGCGTTATCAAGCTGTGGGGCAATTCTTTGGTAGAATCTTTAGATGGTTTAGTGCTTGGTTTGATCGTATTGTGTTTAACCCCAAGTATGCCCGTTTGGTGGCCTTTGGGTTTGCGATTCTTGTGTATTTAACTTTCTCACAAGATACGGTTGATACTGTTGTTCAAGCGAAGAGCTTATCCAATGTTCAAGTGAATGCGATTTATAATCGAGAAATGTATGAAGTGATTGGTATTGAAGGTACTGTCGAGGTGGATGTGATTGGTAACTATAGTGATATCATCATGATTAACTCTGAGGATGTTACCGTCGAACTTGATTTGCGTGATTTGGGTGAGGGAACGCATCAAGTGGATTATGTTCCAGTCGGTGTTTCCAGTCGTGTTAAGGCGACTGTTCAACCTGCGACGGCGCGTATTACCATTCGTATTAAAGAAACCAAGACAATGGCTTTATCCTATGAATTTATCAATCAAGATAAATTGGGCAGTCAGTATGTGTTGGGTAATGTAACCTTGGATTCGCGTGATGTAACTATTTCTGCTTCTAAGGAAACCCTTGAGGAAATTGCATTTGTGAAGGCCTTGATTGATGTGGGTGGTAAATCTTCTACCTTTACTCAAGAAGCTGAAATTGCAGTTTACAATCAAAATGGTGAAAAATTAACCAATGCAGATGTAATTCCAAGAACAGTAGAGGCTACGGTTGAAGTTTCTTCTCCGAATAAAACAGTCCCTATTTATACACGCTTTGAAGGTGAAATTCCGGATAATCAAGCGGTTGAAACCATTACGATGGATCATGAGGCCATTACAATTTATGGTCAACAGTCGGTCTTGGATACCATTGATGAAATTATCGTTTATATTCCTGCAACCAGCTTATCTAGTGGTAAGATGTCTCATAACATTACCTTACCAACCGGGATCAAACATGGTTCTGTTTCTAAAGTTAACATTGAAGTGACTTTAGCTGAGGCTGTAACGCGCACTTTTGATAATATCAACATTATCTATCGTGGCAATGTGAATGGGTACAAGATCAGTGCTGTCAGTGAGGATGACTTTACGGCTTCCATCACAGTTGTGGGTACTGCAAAAAATATTGAAGCATTTAATCCAGATGAAGTTATTTTATACGTGAATATGCATGATGTTCAAATTGGGGAGAACCAGTCGCTACAACTCTTTGTGGATGGTCAATTCCCTCTATTAAGCATTACACCAAGTAAAGAAACAATTCTGGTAGATATTATCGAATAGGGGAACATATGAAAAAATATTTTGGAACAGATGGTATTAGGGGTGAAGCCAATCACCTCCTAACACCTGAACTGGCATTAAAAGTTGGACAATACTTAGGCCATCAATATGCTGGTAAAAAAATTGTGATTGGTAAGGATACAAGACTTTCAGGTGATATGTTGGAACATGCGCTGGCTTCTGGAATGGTTTCCAGTGGTGCTGATGTATACCTACTTGGCGTGTGTGCAACGCCTGCGCTTGCGTATACCATTGGAGCCAATGGTTTTGCTTCAGGTGTTATGATTTCGGCAAGTCACAATCCATTTTATGACAATGGGTTGAAAGTATTTGATGAAACTGGCATGAAGATTTCAGATGAACTTGAACATGAAGTGGAGAGATATCTTGAAGGAGAAGTTTCTTTAACATTTGAAAGTGATAAGATTGGTCGTGTTCATCCATATACTGAAGGTATTGATACTTATATCAATCATATCGAAGACATTATTCAGGGTGATTTTAATGGTTTAAAGATTGTGCTTGATTTGGCACATGGTTCTGCTGTTTCTTCGGCACGTCGTTTGTTTGAGGATCTTAAAGCTGAACTGATTGTAATGAATGAATCACCAGATGGTATTAACATCAATTATGAATGTGGATCAACACATATGGATGGTTTGATTGAACGTGTTAAACTTGAGAAAGCGGATCTTGGTTTTGCTTTTGATGGTGATGCGGATCGTTGCTTGGCAGTCGATCACTTGGGTAATTATATTGATGGTGACAAAATTTTATACGTCCTATCAAAAGGAATGATTGAAGCAGGGGTTTTGGATAAAAACACTGTGGTTTCTACAGTAATGTCCAATCTTGGGTTCATAAAGTCAATGGAACGCGAAAAGATTAATGTGGTTCAAACAGATGTTGGAGATAAAAATGTCTTTAAAGAAATGGTTGAACAGGGTTATAAGCTTGGGGGCGAACAATCGGGCCATGTCATTTTAATGGACTACGCAACAACCGGTGATGGTGTTTTGACAGCACTTAAGTTGGCTGAAATTGTTTCTAAGTCAAAACAAAGTTTGCATGATTTAACCAAGGATTGTATGACTTATCCACAGGTTTTAAAGAATATTGTGGTTAAGGATAAAAAGAAGGTGATGCATGATGTATCACTTAAAGATGTGGTTAAAAATGTGGAAACAGCTTTAAATGATCAAGGAAGGGTCCTTGTTAGGGCATCTGGAACAGAGCCTTTAGTAAGGGTCATGATTGAAGCTGAGACAGAGGATATCTGTCATCAGTATGTTGATTTGATTATAGAACATATAGAAAAGTTGTAGGTGATAGCCGTGAAATATGTCGTAAATGTTGTTGAAGATGAGAAGGATTTAAATGAGCTTGTGAAAAGTTACCTTGAAAAAGCAGGGTATGAAGTGCGTTCTTATCTCACCTATGAGGAAGCGAATGCACATATTCATGACGATGATGTTCATATTTGGATCTTGGATATTATGTTGGACGATAAGAGTGGATTTGATTTGATTGAGCGTATTCGTGCGTATTCAAAAACAACGCCAGTGGTCTTTATGTCTGCACGTGATAAGGAGTTTGATCGTATTATTGGATTGGAAAAGGGTAGTGATGACTATATCACAAAGCCTTTCTCTCCCAAAGAGTTGGTCTTGCGTGTCAACAATATTATCAAACGTGTTTATAGACAAGATGTTCAAATTGAAGTGGATGGTTATATTATTGATGAGAAGCAACGTAAAGCAATCATTGATGAGGTTGAACTGGAACTCACAACCAAGGAATTTGATTTATTAATGATGTTTGTTAAAAATAGAGGCGTTGCCTTTACGCGTGAACAAATTTTGGTTCATGTGTGGGAAACCAATTACTTTGGTTCCGACCGTGTGGTAGACGATACGTTACGTCGTCTTAGAAAGAAAATGCCTGGATTGAATATTCAAACAATCTATGGCTTTGGATATCGTTTGGGATGAAAAAATTAAAGAACCTTATTAAAAAAATGTCATTGACCCAGCAACTTTCCTTTATTGTTGTTTCAATTTTCTTGTTTTTAGTAGTGTTCTTTTTTGGTTTTTTATCTTTGAATATTGATGCTTTTGTTGAATCACAAATGTTCTCAATCGTTCAAAACACCCAAGATGACATTATTGAAAACTATCTTTTGGGAAGAACGGGTCCAAGTTTATTTGGGAGTTCGGCGTCCAATATGGTGCATGTTATTTATGATGATGGAGAGATTCCATTGAGCTCAAGTAGCATTCCGCTGGATGAATCGTTCCCGGGTATTACCCAGGAAATTGATCATTTGCGACAATTTGTTACAGCTGAACAGCGCATTAACCAAAGGTTTGCGAGAACCAGTCTACTTTCAGTAAAAGTCATCAATCAAAAAGCAACCATTGTGTCCATTATGCCCATTGAGTACCACAACCAATTCAGGGAAGCTTTAATCAATAGCTTTGTTTATATGATTGTCTTGGTTATTGGGTTTGTGTTTATCTTGTTGTTGTTTTGGGTGGGGACCATCATTCATTCTTTAACACAGATTAAGGAATATGTTGAGAGATCCAAAAACAATGAGGAAGCGATCTTGAAATTGGATCGTGAAGATGAGATTGGTCAATTGGGAGCTGTCTTGGTTGAGATGCAAGATGAACTGCATTATCAACAAAAACAAAAAGAAGAAATGCTTCAAAATATTTCTCATGATTTAAAAACCCCGGTGGCAACCATTAAGTCTTATTCTGAAGCCATTAAGGATGGTATTTATCCCTATGATACATTGGAAAAATCAGTGGATGTAATTATTGAACATGCGGATCGTTTAGAGAAGAAAGTGTTCAATTTATTGATGCTCAATCGAATGGATTATATGACCCATGAGAAAATTTCAAATGATGAAACGATCTTGCTGGAATCGATTATTGCACAAGTGGTGGTTTCTACAAAGCAGATTCGTCCTGAAATTAATGTGAGTATTGAGGCCAAAGGCAGTGTGTTTGTGGGTCAAGAAGAACCCTGGCGCGTTGTGGTGGAAAACTTATTGGATAATGCGATTCGTTATGCGCACACGAAAGTTGATATTTATGTCGATGATCATTTCTTTACCATTTATAACGATGGTGATAAAGTCCCTAAGAAGAAGTTAAAATCTTTCTTTAAAGCATATGAAATGGGAGACAAGGGACAATTCGGATTGGGATTGGCGATTGTGAATCGCGTGGTCACCAATTATAACTATAGTATTACTGCCCGAAATAAAGACAAGGGCATTGAATTTAAAATAGAAAGAAAGGGGGCATAAAATGCAGGAACTGAATGAACAACGGATCGCGATCTTAATTGATTCAGACAACGTCTCTCATAAAAACATAGGCGGTATCTTGAGTGAAATTGCCAAATATGGTACACCGACCATTAAAAGAATTTACGGTGATTGGACTACGCAACAAGCCTCAGGATGGAAGTCAGTCCTTTTGGAGCACGCTTTAACACCCATCCAACAATATGCATACACAACGGGAAAAAATTCAACCGACTCAGCGATGATTATTGATGCGATGGATTTACTTTATGGCGGCAACGTTGAGCGATTTTGTATTGTGTCAAGTGATAGTGATTTTACAAGACTTGTGATAAGATTAAGAGAAGCTGGCAGATATGTGATTGGAATTGGGGAAAGAAAAACACCCAATGCCTTCATTGTTGCGTGCGATAAATTTATCTATATGGATATTATTGATTTGGTTGAGACCAAGGGTATTGATCCAAAACATGGCGTAGATCATAAGGCTCAAAATAAATTGGTCCAATTGATTCGAAATGCGATTAATGATTTAGCGGATGATAATGGGTATGTTTATATGGGAGATTTGGGAAACCACCTCATGAAGAAACAACCTGACTTTGATCCAAGAAGTTATGGTTATTACCAATTAACGCCCTTATTGAAAGCACTCAATAAGTTTGATATAGATGAACGAAAAACACCCAATAGCAATGCCAAGCTGGTCTATATTAGAAATAAAAACTAATGAAAGTGTGGAAAAATGAAGAAGATAGTATTGGCAAGTCAATCTCCTCGTAGAAGAGAATTGATGCAATTATTAAATGTTCCATTTGAAACTGTATCTCCGATTGGAGAAGAGTTCATGGATTTGAATTTACCAATCCAAAAAAGGATTGAAGCAGTGGCTTTACATAAAGCAAAAACGGGTTTAGAAAAACGTCCTGATAACCTCATTGTTGGTAGTGATACCGTGGTCGTTATTGATGGAGAAGTTTTAGGTAAACCCACTACAGAAGAAAACGCTGTAGAAATGTTGAAAAAATTATCAGGAAGAACACACCAAGTGTTGACTTCTGTTGCGATGATTTCATCCAGTTTCGAAAAAGTGTTTACAGCCACCACGGATGTCACCTTTTATGAATTGGATGAACAAGAAATCCTTGATTACGTTAAAACAAAGGAGCCTTTAGATAAGGCAGGTGCTTACTCCATTCAATCAGGAGCAGCCATCTTTGTGAAAAAGATTGATGGAGATTTCTATACCGTGATGGGACTTCCAATTGGTGAGATTCATCAAATATTAAAGACTATAGATTAGGCATGGGAAATCATGCCTTTTTGTTTGCATTAAAAGAAGAAAACATCATGCTACTACACAGTCACAATGGGCTTTCATGATATAATAAATCTAACTGATGGGAGGCACTATATTATGAAGAAATACATTATTGCTTTAGATCAAGGCACGACCAGTTCTAGAGCCATTATTTTTGATAAGAAACAAAATATTGTTTCGGTAGCTCAAACTGAATTTACCCAATACTATCCGAAATCGGGATGGGTGGAACACGATCCAATGGAAATATGGGCTACCCAGTCTGGCGTGCTACAAGATGTAATCGCAAGGTCTGGTATTGCGATTGAGGAAATCGATTCAATAGGCATTACAAACCAACGTGAAACAACCATTATTTGGGATAAAAAGACAGGTAAACCCATTTATAATGCCATTGTTTGGCAATGCCGTCGCACCGCTGATATTGCTAGAAAACTGGTAGCGGATGACCATGAACCCTACATTAAAGAAACCACAGGTCTAGAGGTGGATGCTTATTTTTCCGGTACCAAGATAAAATGGATATTGGACCATGTTGAAGGCGCAAGAGAAAAAGCCAATCGAGGCGAACTCATGTTTGGAACGGTAGATACATGGCTTCTCTATAATTTTACACAAAAGAAAATCCATATGACCGATGTAACAAATGCTTCTAGGACCCTCTTATTTGATATTAAGAATTTAAGATGGGATGAAAAGCTGTGTGAGCTGATGGAGGTTCCCATGAATATTTTACCTGAAGTGAAAATGAGTTCCACAATTTATGGATACACCAACATACAGGGACATCAAATTCCAATTGCTGGAATTGCTGGGGACCAACAAGCCGCTTTATTTGGTCAAACTGCCTTTGATAAAGGCGATGCCAAAAACACATATGGAACCGGGTGTTTCTTATTGATGAATACGGGGGATACGCCCGTACTATCAAAAAACGGACTACTCACAACCATAGCGATTGGTTTGAATGATAAGGTTCAATATGCTTTGGAAGGATCTATCTTTGTAGGGGGTGCAGTCATACAGTGGTTGAGAGATGAAATGGGATTGATTCAAAACGCAACTGAATCAGAAAGCTACGCAAAGAAAGTAAAGAGTACAGAAGGGGTCTATCTTGTGCCAGCATTTACAGGATTGGGAGCGCCCCATTGGGATATGTATGCGCGCGGATCTATATCAGGGATGACCCGCGGCACCAAAAAAGAACACATCATTCGCGCTGCCTTAGAATCTATTGCCTATCAATCCTATGATGTACTCAAAGCCATGGAAATTGACAGTGAAACCCCAATTCAATCCCTCTTAGTAGATGGCGGTGCATCTAACAATGACTTTTTAATGCAATTTCAATCTAATATATTAAACATTGAAGTAAACCGCCCTATTATATCTGAAACAACTGCATTGGGTGCAGCCTACTTAGCTGGGTTGGCAACCGGATTCTTCAAAGATAAAAAAGAAATTAAAAATTTACATAATACTTCCCGTAATTGGCAACCCATGATGGATGATCAAGACCGACAAAAATTACTCTCAGGATGGCACAAAGCCATTGAAAGGGCACTCGATTGGGAGTCATAATAAAACGCGCGTCTTTTATAATAATGTCAATCACAGATAATATTAATGGATGAGATTACGTCTGGACAATGTCATTTTAAAATCCGCAAAAACAAGAACTTCGTGAAATAATTTAGAATTTGTAGTAAACCCATAGTGTATATGAATAAAGAAAGTGAAAGAATAATGAAAACGCTATCATTATATGGAAATGAAGTTTTATGATCGATGGATTCATCGTATGATGTATTTATAAAACCAAGCTTAAGATTGGATACAAGTGACATACAAAAGAAAGGGGATCAAGTATGAAAGTGTCTAACAAATTATTAAAGTGTATTCTGGTATGTTTTATATTCTTTTTAATAGTAATAAAATCGAGTGCTTCTTCGAAGGAAGAAAACGGATCAATCAAAGAGGATTATGAAATTGATACACTTTATACTGAAATAACCGAAGTTGATAATTTTGGTGAAATGTCGATGTCAAACGATCTATTTATTGAGTTCTCAGATAGACAGAGTACACTCATGAAGTTTAAGGAAACATATGAAGATGTATTTGCATATTTGCAAATAACATTCAATTTACCAGAACTTAGTGAAAATAATTTTTACGATTACTACAACGCTTTTTTAGAATCGTCGAGTTATCCAGATTCAAAGTATTACTATGAATTGAGCCTGTTTAAATCATTTGCAAAATTCATAGATACTTTTGAGAATACTGAGTCAAATTTAGAAATTATGGGTGTCATAGACTAAAGTGCCGCTTGAACATGATTGAATAAGGGAGTTTCAAAAATGAAAAAGAATAAAAAGAAGATTATTATAGGTGTTATTATTGGTTTAATAGCGTTGAGTGCAATTGTAGACTATTCTAGAGTTTCAAAAGGAAAAGATCCATTTTTAGCAGTGGCTGTCCAAATGCCTTACGATCGTTATTATTTGGTTGGTCCATTTTATTATTTTAAACCAGAGTTTGGTGTTTCTCCTGAACAACAACTACACACCGCTATGGAAATTAAAATGGGAATTTGGTTTTTGCCAGGATTTCTAATCTACGAAAATTGAAAGTGCAATGTTTCGTATTTAAAAAATAGAGATACAGTCAATATCGTTATCTTAAAGAATTTGTGTAGTCCAGTTTTTACTGGACTACTTTTTTATTACGGTCGATATATCAATCATCATCGTTCCACCAACAGAAGAATATTCAATTGGGAATGCGATGTATAAATTGGCAAAACCAGAAAACAATAAGAAAGTGGCGTCACTACTGATACCAGCCGTACTTACATTGGCCTTGGTTGGAATTTCTGAACCAATTGAATATACGTTCTTATTCTTGGCACCACAGCTCTACTTCCTTGTCTATGCACCATTAACAGGTTTAATGTATGTTTTGGCGGAAGCGTTTAAAGTGTCTATTAATGGTCATGCACTCTTCTTTATGATTCCAAACTTGTTACAGCCACATAAAGTACACGCAATGTCACTCTTGTTCTTATTACCATTGGCATTTGTACTCTACTATGTAATCTTCAAGTTTGTTATTGTTAAGTGGGATCTTAGCACACCAGGTAGAAAAGATAGCAATGCAAAATTAATGACTAAAAAAGAATACCAAGCAATTAAAGAAGGCAATGAAAATCAAACACTCGAACAAGGTATTGTAGCCGCATTTGGTGGTCAAGAGAATATAGTAGGCGTTACCAACTGTGCAACACGACTTCGTGTTGAAGTTAAAGATGACGACTTGGTTGCAGAAGACACTGTATGGACAGAAACCTTGGATGCATCCGGTGTTGTACGCGGAACGAAACACTATCAAGTAATTTACGGTCCACGTGTCACCAATATTGCAACAAGAGTTAAAGATATTCTAGGCATGGACTAATGCTAGATCAAGTTAATATTTTAAAATTAAAAAAAGAACTAGATAGCTTGAGCCAACAGTTTCCAATTGCTTATGAAATTCACGGCTTAACCAAATGTTTGGTATACTATTTACCCATAAATTTACCAGTAGACAAAGCAAACTGGATACAAAGAAAGCGCAATTCAGCAATACGTTTTGAAATGGATACGCTGGATTTATTCCAGAAAAATAAAGGTGATGAACGAAGCTTTGCTTTAAAGTATGGTCTTTCCTTGAAAGACTATACACTCACACCAGGTGCAGTATGTATTAGAAACACAGAAGGTATTCTAGAAGGTATCATTACCATTACGGGACTCAGTCCTCAAGAAGACCACAACGTAGCGATACAAGCACTAAATGTTTTGAAATAAGAAGTGGGACTGTAAACGACATAGACAGAAGATTATTACTGTTTATAGTTTACAGTCTTTTTTTATGTGAAGTACACTAATAGCGTTGTACCGTATTTTTCGGTTTTGAAGTTTCGAGTCACCTCGAAGCTTTTCATATTAAAAAGCGCATTCAATTCGAAAGAATTCTTTTTATATGAAACAAAGTATAAATTTCTAATTATCTTTTTATATTTTCTTAAATGCTCGTAAAGCCTTATTCTATGTGCTTTCGA
>CANRNG010000012.1 GCA_947631935.1 uncultured Erysipelothrix sp. | reverse complement strand
GTTTTAATCAAATCCGATGGCTCTTATACATACTTGGTACCAGATATCGCAAACCATCTATATAAATTAGAACGGGGCTATACCCGAATGCTTAACTTATGGGGTGGCGATCACCATGGCTATATTCCAAGAATGAAAGCCGCTTTAGAGTCGTTTGGTTATAAGGATGTATTGGAAGTCGATATCATTCAAATGGTACGTTTAATTGAAGACGGTGTCGAAGTTAAGATGTCAAAACGTACCGGTAATGCGATTGGACTTGTAGAACTTTGTGAAGATATAGGCGTCGATGCAGCACGTTATTTCTTTACCAGTCGCTCACTTCAAACGCCCTTAGATTTTGATTTAAACTTGGCCCGTTCTCAATCCAATGATAATCCTGTGTATTATGCACAATATGCCCATGCACGCATTGAATCTGTCATTAATCGTGTGGGTGAATATGACATAGTTTTAGATTACGATAAGCTCGTACATCCAAAAGAAGTTGAGTTATTGAAAACAGTCAATGAATTTTCAAATGTGGTGTTAAATACGGCGAAGTCTCGTAATGTGCAGATGATTCCTAACTACATTCAGGATCTATCCGCAATGTTACATTCCTATTATGGAGAAGTTAAAATTAATGATCCAGAAAATATGAGCCAAACAGCGCAGCGTGTTGATTTATTAAAAGCAGTTCAAATTACTTTAAGAAATGCACTGAATTTAATCGGTGTTTCAGCACCAAAATCTATGTAACGGAGAAATTCTCCGTTTTTTATTGCTTGGTCTTGATTATGATCTAAAACTGTAGTACTATTGTATTATGATAGTAGTACAAGGAGGCAATGTATGAAGATTACAGAAGGAAACATTCCTATTTATCGTCAAATTATTGACTATTTTGAAATAGAGATTGCTTCAGGTGTACTTCAGCCGGGATCTAAAATTGATTCTATCCGAGCCTTGGCGATGAAATTTAAAGTTAACCCAAATACAGTTCAAAAGGCTTTATTGGAATTAGAACGTGATGGTTATCTTTATACAGACAGAACCAATGGTAAATTTGTGACAGAAGATGATGAATTGATTAAATCTTTGAAGTATACGTTGGTAAAAACGCTGACCCTTGATTTCTTGGAGGGTGTAAAAAAACTGGGATTTACCTATGAAGAAATATCAGAACATTTAAAGGAAAAGTGGGAGGTTCAAAATGGATCAAATCATTCAGATTAAGAATTTGAATAAAAACTATGGCAAGTTTCCAATTCTAAGAAATGTAAATTTATCCTTAGATAAGGGAAAAATCATTGGACTTTGTGGTCCCAATGGTGCGGGTAAAACAACCTTGATTAAAATATTGGTAGGTTTACTTAGAGATTATACTGGAGAAATTGCAGTGGGAACTCACCCAATTGGGAATAAAACAAAAGCCCTCATTTCTTACTTACCAGATCTTAATTACTTTGAGGATGGTATCAACGGTAAGCGTGCAACCGCACTTTATACGGATATGTATCCAGACTTTAGTGAACAAATTTTTGTTGATTTAATGGAAAAGATGCGTCTTGATTATCATTTGCCCCTTAAGAAAATGTCAAAAGGGATGCGTGAGAAGTTTCAATTGGCCCTATGTCTTTCAAGACAGGCTGAAATCTATTTGATTGATGAACCGATTGCAGGGGTTGACCCGGCATCGCGTGATTTAATTATTGAAACCATTTTAAGAACTTATAACGAAGATGCGTTGATGGTCATTTCAACCCATTTAATTCAAGATATTGAGCCTGTCTTAGATGAAGTCATCTTCTTAAAAGAAGGGGAAGTCTCTCTTCATGAGAATTGCGATGATTTAAGAGAAAGAACGGGACAATCCGTAAATGAAGTATTTAGGGAGGAATTCAAATGGTCGGAAAATTAATTAAAAATGAATTCTTAGATTCAAGAAAAAGCTTTCTACCGGTTGTATTGATGATTGTATCGGTGACAACCATTCTCTTGTTGGTTACAAACTCACATTTTCAAGGGGGTGGCGCTGTATTCTTGGTTTCAATCTTGATGTTGGTGCTGTTTGGACTCTTTGTGGCAATCTTTGTGATGTGGGTCATGGCATTTATCAATTTATTATATAAATCAGTCTACAATAAAAATGGTTATCGTTTATTTACAATGCCAGTTAAAACATGGGAAATTGTAGTCGCAAAAACGGCAGTATACTTCTTGTGGTTGTTGATTATTGGTGTGGTAACATTTATTTCAGTCAATGTATTTTTATTGATCACATTCTCTAATACTGATTTCATGGAAATTTATAGCAGTTTAGTTGGATATATTTTCAGTAATATTTCGTTGCCACAAATTATTTTAATGGTTTTATCATTCATTTCAAATAACTTAGTGACTATCGCAACCATCTTGGTGGTAGGGGCCATTGCGAACTCAGCTTGGATACAAAATCAACGTTCAATTAAAGCGTTCTTAATGTATGTGGTCTTGACTGCGGTAATCTCAAGAGTCACAGCGCAGTTCTTATCTTCAGCACCTATTTTTAACTTGAATATTAATGATGCAATTCTTTTAGACCCAACGATTCTGGATTCTTTCAATCCAATGATAGACAGTTGGTCAACCATATTCTCACTTGCAACCAATGTTGATGCTATGCAGACAGTCGCAAAAGTGGTTCTCTTAGAGTTCTTGATGTCAGGTTTACTGGTCTATGGAACACTCTGGGTATGGGATCATAAATTAGAAATATTAAATTAGAAAAAAGAAGTCGATGACTTCTTTTTTAGTTGAATAAGGATTGAATGATATTCTTTCCGGAAATAAATGTTCCGATTGAACTGAGAATGCTGGTCATAAAGAATATCAAGATAATCCGTAAGACGCGGTTTGTGTACCAGCCTTTAATGGATTTAATATCTTTACTTAAATTTTCAAACTCATACTCATAAGGGGGTCTTACATAACTTTCGGTTAACCCCGCAAAGATACCGACAGCCATGACAGGTGATAAGATGCCAACCCATGTGGTTAACACTGTCACCAAGATGGTGAGGATGTGGGCTCCAGATAAGATGGCGCCAATTCCAGCAAGGGAAGATGATGTAATGATCCATGCTTTAAATTGATTGAACCCCATCTCAGGTGAATTAAAAGTTAAGATGGTAAGTAAGATTAACAGTGTTCCTGGAATGATAAACCCAGTCCATTTGGATCCTTTTTTTTCAGGAATTGTATCCAGAGCAGCCAAATCATGTCTTTGGTTGAGGGACTCAATCATACCAGGAGCATGGGCTGCGCCAATAACCACGACAATGTTTTGAAAGGGCAGTCTTAATATTTTCTCAGCCATGTATTGATTTCTTTCGTGTAGGATAACCTCAGCGATTTCAGGGTAGTCTTCATCCAATTCTTGAATTGAAGCCATTAATATATCGCTTTTTTTTAGGTTTTCAATATCTGCTTCAGATATTTCTTCATCGGAAACCAGTCCTGTGAA
This sequence comes from uncultured Erysipelothrix sp., assembly GCA_947631935.1. Classification (GTDB taxonomy): domain Bacteria; phylum Bacillota_I; class Bacilli_A; order Erysipelotrichales; family Erysipelotrichaceae; genus Erysipelothrix. The sequence continues at coordinate 24,536 of CANRNG010000012.1, read as the reverse complement.
TAGGGAAGCTGCAATATTAATTTTTTTGAAGAAACTTAGCTTATTCCAAATACGTTTCATGGTAATTTGGATATCACGATCAATATGACGAATGGGAATATCGTATTCCTTAGCACTGTTCATTGCCTGTTTCATTTCGCCGCCAACTTCGGTTTCTAAGTCTTCACCAATTTGTTTTTGGTAGTTTGAAAGAATGAGATTCATGAGAAATGAAGGGACTTTCTTTTCTTTGATTATTTTTTTAATATCCATAACGGGTTTCTCTTTTGACATTAAACTTTGAGCCCGTCGGGAATCAAGCTCCACACAAACCACATCTGGTTGTAGGGTATCGATTGCGTCTTTGACTTCATCGATACTTGCCTTTGAAACATGGGCAGTTTGGATGATATGGATGGTTTTATTTTCGATTTGTATAGTTTTCATATTAAACCTCGCGTGTGATTAGATAACAGATTAAAAGGTGATGGGGATTTTTTAAATCCATGTTGGTATCATTTTGGAATTTATGCATCCGATAGATTAGGGTGTTACGATGAATATAGAGTTCAGTAGCGGCCTGCGCAATATTCCCTGTTGTCTCAAAGAGTTTGATAATGCAGTCTTTGAGTTCATCGTTGGCTTGAATTAAATCTTTAATGCTATCAAAAATGGGTGTATTGATAAGATTGTTGAAAGTTTGGTCAATATAAGTTTGGCTGATATTGACGATGGCTTCTTTAGATTTAGAATTGATAAAGAGTTGATGTTCCTGATGGATGGTTTCTTCTGTTTGTTGTTGATGTAAACCGATCATGAATTGTACGTGTGTTGAGAAATCAAAGGATGCAATTTCTGTGATTTCGTCAATTAACGTTTCAACGTCTTCTATGTCAAACTCACATAAAAAAACACCCGATAGATTTGTGAGAAACTGAGCTTGAGTTGCATTGAAAAAAGGTTGAAATACTTCAATCCATGTTTCTTGATCGACCGGTGAACTTAATTTGAAATGGATAATTGTTTGTTTTTGGTTCAAAGGTGTTTATGTTCCTTTCGTTTTTTATGTGCACTTTAACTATATCATATTTTGTATCTGAATATTATAATATGTAGGAGAAATAAAAATAAATAGGAGGCTTATAATGGCAGATATTACTTTAAAAAATATTCATAAAAAATACCAGGGTAATGATAATTACGCGGTTACTGATTTCAACCTATCCATTGAAGATGGCGAGTTTATTGTTTTTGTTGGACCCTCTGGTTGTGGTAAATCAACCACACTTCGTATGATTGCAGGTCTTGAGGACATTACTGAGGGAGATATCTTGATTGGGGATCGTATTGTAAACGATGTTGAACCTAAGGATCGTGATATTGCGATGGTTTTCCAAAACTATGCACTTTATCCACATATGTCTGTGTATGACAACATGGCTTTTGGTCTTAAACTTCGTAAGATGCCTAAAGATCAAATTGATAAATCAGTTAAGAATGCAGCTGAAATTTTGGGTTTAACGCATTATTTGGATCGTAAACCTGCAGCTTTATCTGGTGGGGAAAGACAACGTGTTGCATTGGGGCGTGCGATTGTACGTGATGCACAAGTGTTCTTGATGGATGAGCCACTTTCAAACTTGGATGCGAAATTACGTGTTGCGATGCGTGCTGAAATTGCCAAATTACACCAACGTCTTGGAACAACGACCATTTATGTTACCCATGACCAAACAGAAGCGATGACCATGGCTGACCGTATTGTTATTATGAAGTCTGGTTTTATCCAACAAATTGGAAGTCCAAAGGAAGTGTATAATAAACCTGCAAACGCATTTGTTGCTGGATTTATTGGTTCTCCTGCGATGAATTTCTTTGATGTTACATTTGAAAATGATCGTATTACTGATGGTGCAAGTTTGAATTTACCACTTCCTCAAGGAAAAGCTAAATTGTTAAAAGACCAAGGCTATGAAGGTAAGAAACTGATCTTTGGTATTCGTCCTGAAGATATTCGCAACGAACCTTTGGTATTGGAAGCCAACCCAGAATCAGTTGTGAAATCTAAAGTAGTTGTTTCTGAACTCTTGGGAGCTGAGATTATGCTGTATTCGGAAATTGGTGGGCGTGAGTTTATTGCCCGCGTTAGTGCACAAGATCTCTATACTCCAGGTGAAGAAGTTGAGCTTTCATTTAACATTAATAAAGCGCATTTCTTTGATAAAGAAACCGAAGAAGCCATTAATTAAGAATTAAACGCATTAATTTGCGTTTTTTCTTTACAATAAAGTTTGGCTGTGTTATTATTTTATACGATATCAATATACCAAAGACAGTAACGGGGAAACCTTAATAACGTTACCGAGGTGAGTTAAATTTAAAAACTTTTGCTCGTGTCTTTATATACGAGCTTTTATTATGGTTATTGATTTGTCGAAAGTTGGAGGTGAATACGTTGAGTGCAATTTTAGAAAACAAGAAAGCTGTTGTTAGTGAAATCAGAGAGAAATTCGAATCATCCGAATCAGCTGTTATCGTTGAGTATCGTGGATTAAATGTTTCTCAAATGACTGAGCTACGCCGTAAACTAAGCGCTGAAAACATTGAGTTTAAAGTTTATAAAAACACAATGATGAGACGTGCTGTTGAAGGTACAGATTTTGAAGGACTTAATGATTCCCTTTTGGGACCTAACGCTGTTGCGTTTAGTGATGATGCTGTAGCACCTAGCCGTGTTTTGGCAGAATTTGCTAAAAAGAACAAGAAGTTAATCTTAAAAGCAGGAATCGTTAATGGAAATGTTGTAGATGAAGCTGAAATTAAAGAGTTATCTACATTACCAAACCACGATGGTATGATCGCAATGTTACTTGGAATGTTCCAAGCACCAATTCGCGATTTTGCATATGTTGTAAGCCAAGTCGCTGAAAAACGTGCAGATGCAGGTGAAGTGGTTGAAGTAGCAGCTGAAGAAGCTGTTGAAGTAGTGGAAGAAGTAGTAGAAACTGCTGAAGAAGTTACTGAAGAAGTAGTAGAAGAAGTTACTGAAGAAGTAACAGAAGCTGAAGAAGCATAATATAGGAGGATATATAAAATGGCAAAATTAACTGCAGAAGAACTTATTGCGTCTCTTAAAGAGATGACAATCTTAGAATTAAATGAATTAGTAAAAGCAATTGAAGAAGAATTCGGTGTTACAGCAGCAGCACCTGTTGCAATCGCAGCAGCTGGCGCAGCAGATGGCGCAGAAGACGATGCACCTAGCGAAGTAACAGTTACATTAACAGGTATTTCAGGATCAAAAGTTGGCGTAATTAAAGCATTGCGTGAAATCACAGGTCTTGGAATGATGGAAGCTAAAAAATTAGTAGACGATGCACCATCAGCAATTAAAGAAAACATCAGCCCTGCTCAAGCGGAAGAGCTAAAAGCTCAACTTGAAGAAGCTGGTGCAACTGTTGAAGTTAAGTAATTTTACTTTTTGAAAATTGGGAGGTGACTCAATGAGTCATTACTTTTCCAACAATTCAGACACAATTGAAAACCGGAGAGAAATTTCTTTCCGGTTTTTAGGACTTGATTATAACTTGAATTCTAGTGATTCGGTTTTCTCAAAAGATGGCTTTGATAGAGGGACTGAAGTGCTCTTAAAAAAAGTTTCAACTTTGGAAATTTCAGGTGCAGTTTGTGACATGGGTTGTGGCATTGGGGTCATTGGGGTCATCCTTCACCATCTATTTAAAGTGAAAATGCTGGGCGTGGATGTGAATCCACGTGCGGTTAAATTGGCCAACGAAAACTATCAGAAATATGGGGTCCTGGGTGAAAACATTGTTTCTGATGGTGTGGTTGGTAATTTTGATTTTGTGGTCAGTAATCCGCCTATTCGTGTGGGTAAGGAAATACTGTATCGTTTATTTGAAGAAGCCTATACTGCTTTAAATCCAAGGGGTTCTTTCATATTTGTGATTCGAAAGAGTCATGGCGCCTTGAGTGCTCAGAAGAAATGTATGGAATTGTTTGGGAATTGTGAGCTTTTAGAAAGATCTAAGGGATATCACGTATATCAAGCCACTAAGATTGACTAAAAGTCAAAACTATGGTAGTATAGTAAATTGCATAAGAGCGTATTTTAATATCTAGGAAAGGATGGCGTGAATGGGTACAAACCAAGGTTATAAAATAACAAATTTTGGTAATAAAGCAACTCGTAGAGATTACTCTAAAGTGAGTGGAGACCTTGACTTACCAAATTTGGTAGAGATTCAAACGGAAGCGTATGAATGGTTTATCAATGAAGGCTTACAGGAGGTTTTTGATGAGGTATATCCCATCATAAGCCATAATGAAAATGTCAAATTACACTTCGAAAGTTTCTCTTTTGACGAACCTAAATTCGACGTAGAAGCATGTCGAGAAAGGGAGTCAACCTATGCTGCTCCTTTAAGAGCTAAACTTAAACTTGAAATATTTGACAAACAAACGGGTGAAGTGATTGAAAAAGAAGGTGAAGAAGTCTTCTTGGGAGATCTACCACTCATGACTGATTGGGGAACATTTATTATCAACGGAGCGGAACGTGTTATTGTTTCGCAAATTGTGCGTTCTCCAGGAGCCTATTTTAAAACTGAATTAGACCCTAAAACTAACCGTGAAACCTACACTTCTGAATTAATTCCAAGTCGTGGTACCTGGTTAGAATATTTAACAGATAATAGAAAAGCTGCATTGGGAACCTTGGTTAATATGAAAGTTGACCGTAAGCGTACCATTGCCTCAACCATATTATTTAAAGCACTTGGATTGAGTCTTGATTTACAAGAAGGAGAAGATCCAATTGAAACCGCAGGCTTTAAGAAATTCTTGGAAGCCCTCGAATTACCCCTTAATGACACTGTAGAAATCAAAGAAGAAGATGAGAAACGTGAATTTATTTCTTTATATTCACTACTCTATACTGCTTTCTTTGGAAATTACCAAGAATTGGTAGATACTTTGGCTGTGGACAAGACAGTCACTTTTGAGGATTCATTAAGAGCGATGTTTGAAAACCAAAGAGCGGATGAAATTCCAACTTCAGAAGGTGCCATCACCTTAATGCAGTCTAAATTTCTAGATCCACGTCGTTACGACCTTAATAAAGCAGGTCGTTTCAAACTCCATAAAAAATTAGAAGTATTCAATCGTGTTAGAAATGCATACTTAATGGACGATCTCAATGATGTTCACGGTAACCTTGTTTTTGCGAAAGATACCTTGGTTGAAAAACGTGAAGATGTTTATAAGGTTCGTGATGTATTGCGTTCTGGTATTAACATGACTGTATTACCTCTTAAAAATATTTTTGCTTATCCTGAAATTGTGTCCATGGAAGTCAACGACAATTTTGTTTTTGATGGACGTATTTTGGCAAAAGATTTCGGTGATTATGAAGCAGGAACCGTTCTTACAGCGGTTGAACTTAAGGCACTTAAGGGTGAAGTTATTCCAATTTATACAGGTGTCATGGCCCGTAAGGTAACCTTAACTCAAGAAAATGTATTACAAGTACTAAACTATGGTCCACGTCTTTTTACATTGGGTCGTTTACTCAATGATAAAAATGAAGATGTATTATCAGCGAAAGATACTTTAATTGTTGATCGTTATGTACCCAATGTGATGGTTTCTGATATTACCAAAACCAATGAAAAAGTGATTCATGATTTATTGAAAAAATCTGATTTAACACTTTATCTAGTTGGAACTGCTTTACAAGAAATTTATGTCAGACCTAATTTAGAGTCTGAAGCTGTAAAAGTCTTGGGTATGGATCCATACTTAAGTAAAACGACCATTGTTGCATCCGATATTTTTGCACAATATTCATATTTATTAAATATGTTAGATGGTTTGGGTAACGAAGATGATATTGACCAATTGGGTAACCGTCGTATTCGTACCGTAGGTGAGTTGATTCAAAACCAATTTAGAATTGGTTTGAGTCGTATGGAACGTGTTGTTAAGGAACGTATGTCTATTTCCGAAACCGCAAACTTAACACCTAAAAATCTAACGAATGCCCGTCCATTGACGGCGATGGTTAAAGAGTTCTTCTCTTCATCACAGCTTTCACAATTCATGGACCAAACAAACCCGCTTGCTGAATTAACCAACAAACGTCGTATTTCTGCATTGGGACCGGGTGGACTTACTCGTGATCGTGCTGGATATGAGGTTCGTGACGTTCATACATCTCACTATGGTAGAATTTGTCCTATTGAGACGCCTGAAGGTCCAAACATTGGTTTGATTTCTAACCTTACTTCCTATGGTAAAATAGATCGCTATGGATTTATTCAGACACCGTATCGTATTGTGAAGGAAGATACTGTAACAGAAGATGTTGTATATCTGTCCGCTGATGATGAAATGGAATATGTAATTGCACAAGCCAACGAGGTTCAAGATGGAAAACTTATCAATGAACAAGTGGTTGTACGTTACCAAGGTGAAAACATTATAGCGCCTAGAGATGATGTTGAATTGGCTGACGTCAGTCCAAAACAAATTGTTTCTGTTGCGACTGCTGCCATTCCATTCTTGGAAAATGATGATGCGTCTCGTGCCTTAATGGGTGCCAACATGCAACGTCAAGGTGTGCCGCTCTTAATACCTGATTCCCCTTATGTAGGAACAGGGATTGAGTATCGTGTTGCTAAAGACTCTGGAAGTGCTGTTATTTCAAAAGATGAGGGTATTGTAACCTATGTTGACTCTCAAACCGTTAAAATCACAAATAATGAGGGTAAAGTTGTCCCTTATAATCTACAAAAATTCCGTCGTTCAAATCAAGGAACATCGGTTAACCAAATTCCAATTGTTAAAATGGGAGAGAAAATCAATAAAGGCGATATCTTAGCTGATGGACCTTCCATGGACAATGGAGAACTTGCTTTGGGTCAAAACGTCACAGTTGCGTTTATGACATGGCATGGATATAACTATGAGGATGCGATTATCATGAGCGATCGTCTTGTTAAAGATGACGTTTATACCTCCATCCACATCGATGAATATACATTAGAGGTTCGTGAAACCAAACTCGGACCTGAAGAAATTACACGCGACATACCTAACGTAGGGGAAGCCGCAACCCGCTACCTTGACTCACGTGGTATCATCTCAATTGGTGCTGAAGTTAAGGAAGGTGATATTTTAGTTGGTAAAGTAACACCTAAAGGTCAAGCACCTGAATCACCTGAGGAGAAATTGCTCCTTGCAATCTTTGGTGAAAAATCTAAAGAAGTGCGTGATAACTCACTACGCGTACCACACGGTGGTAGCGGAATTATCCAAGATGTACGCATCTTTACACGTGAAGATGGTCATGACTTGGATCCAGGTGTTCGTGAAGTTGTTAAAGTCTATATTGTTCAAAAACGTAAAATCACTGAAGGTGATAAGATGGCTGGACGTCACGGTAATAAAGGGGTTATTTCCCGTATTTTACCGGCTGAAGATATGCCATTTATGGAAGATGGAACACCCATTGATGTCATGCTTAACCCATTAGGGGTGCCAAGTCGTATGAATATTGGACAAGTTCTTGAACTTCACTTGGGATTGGCCGCAAAAAACTTGGGTGTTAAGTTTTCAACGCCTGTATTTGATGGTATTTCAACTGAAGAACTTCAAGAAATTATGAATGAAGCTGGTATCAGTGAAGATGGTAAAATGGTGCTATATGATGGTCAAACAGGGGAACAATTCGATGAACGTGTTTCTGTAGGTGTCATGTACTTAATTAAGTTATCACACATGGTTGATGATAAACTTCATGCACGTGCAACCGGACCTTATTCACTTGTTACACAACAACCACTTGGGGGTAAAGCCCAAAATGGTGGACAACGTTTTGGAGAAATGGAGGTTTGGGCACTCTATGCTTATGGTGCAGCCCATACACTTCAAGAATTAATGACCATTAAGTCGGATGATATTAATGGCCGTACCAAGACCTATGCTGCCATTCAAAATGGACGTGATATTCCTGAACCAGGCATTCCAGAGTCCTTTAGAGTGTTGAAACATGAACTTCAAGCCCTTGCGCTTGATGTGAAATTCTTAGATGAAACGCAAACAGAAATTCAAATGAGTTTACTGGATGGGTTGGATCCTGATGTTGATACCCCTACTTTAGAAGAAGAAGAGGGATTGGCTGAAACTGTCGTCGTAGGATACGACGAAATGGATGAGCTTTAAAAAGGAGGCCTTGTAGTTTATGAGTATTAATAATTTTGCCTCAATTCAATTGGCGCTTGCTTCACCAGAGAGAATTTATGAATGGTCTCATGGTGAAGTTAAGAAACCAGAGACAATTAACTATCGTTCACAAAAACCTGAACGTGACGGACTTTTCTGTGAGAAAATTTTCGGTCCATCAAGAGACTGGGAATGTGCTTGTGGAAAATATAAGAAAGTGCGTTATCGTGGGGTTATTTGTGATAAGTGTGGTGTTGAAGTAACCAAAGCATCTGTACGTCGTGAGCGTATGGGTCATATTGAGTTGGCAGCACCTGTAGCACATATTTGGTATTTACGTGGTATTCCTTCACAAATGAGTTTGCTCTTAAATATCACTCCAAAGAACTTAGAAGAAATTATCTACTTTGTTAAATGGGTGGTTGTGGATCCACGTGATACAAAACTCGAATACAAACAAATTTTAACTGAAAAAGAATTGCGTGAGTATCAACAAGAACATGGTTACGTTTCCTTTAAAGCAGAAACCGGTGCTGATGCTGTGCGTACACTTTTATCAAAAGTTGATTTACCTCAAGAACATAAGGACTTGGTGGTAGAACTTGAAAATGCCAAAGGGGATAAGCGTCGTCGTTTAATTCGTCGTTTAGAAACATTGGAAGCATTCTTATATTCAGAAAACAAACCTGAGTGGATGATCTTAACGGTATTGCCCGTTATACCACCAGATTTACGTCCGATGTTGCAATTGGATGGGGGTCGCTTTGCGGCCAGTGACTTAAACGATTTATACCGCCGTGTTATTACGCGTAATAACCGTTTAAAACGTCTCATGGAGATGGGAACCCCTTCAATTATCGTACAAAATGAAAAACGTATGCTTCAAGAAGCAGTAGACGCCCTTATTGACAATGGTCGTCGTTCAAAACCTGTTACTGGGGCTGGTGGTAGAGCCTTAAAATCTCTATCCCATAACCTTAAAGGGAAACAAGGTCGTTTCCGTCAAAACCTCTTGGGTAAACGTGTTGACTTCTCAGGTCGTTCTGTTATTGCGGTTGGACCTGATCTTAAAATGTATGAATGTGGTCTTCCACGTGAAATGGCCATTCAACTTTTCAAACCTTTTGTGGTCAATGAAATGAAAAACAGAGGTATCGCAAACAATGCGAAAGCTGCTGAAAAAATGATTGATAGACAAGACCCAAGAATTTGGGACGTGGCTGAAGATGTGATTGAAAATCACCCAGTCTTACTGAACCGTGCACCGACCCTTCACCGTTTGGGTATTCAAGCCTTTAAACCAAAAATTATTGAAGGACGTGCGATTCGTCTTCACCCATTGGTAACCCCAGCGTTTAACGCGGACTTTGATGGGGACCAAATGGCTGTTCACGTGCCACTTTCAGAAATGGCACAGGCAGAGGCTGAAATTCTAATGCTGGGTTCAAAGAACATTCTTGGACCTAAGGATGGTAAGCCAATTGTTACGCCTTCACAAGATATGGTCTTAGGTAACTACTACCTTACTATGGAAGAAACAACTGAAGAGTTTGAAGGTAAAGCGAAAGAACTTGAAGCACTTGGTGATTCTAAGTCAGCTGCTAAGTGGCGTCGTTATGGTCAAGGTGAAGGTAAAGTCTTTAGAGATATGAATGAAGCTGTGATGGCGCTTGAACAAGGAAACATCCATATTCATACCCGTATCGCATTGCGTGCATCTTCATTGAATAAAGCTTCATTTAGCACCAAACAAAATAAAATGTACTTGGTTACCACTTTGGGTAAAATCATCTTTAATGATATGTTCCCAAGTGATTTCCCTTACTTAAACGAAGTTAATGCTGAAAGCTTTAAGATTACGCCGGATAAATTCTTTATTGCTCCGGGTGAAAATATTAAAGAACGTATTAAAGGCATGCCTTTGAATTCAGACTTCAAAAAGAAGGACTTAGAATTTATTGTTAAAGAAATCTTTGAACGTTATTCAGCAAATAAAACGGCTGAAATCCTAGATAGTATTAAAGATTTGGGATTCGAATATTCCACTAAAGCTGGAATTACCGTTGCGCTAAGTGACGTTAATACTTCTAAGAATAAAGAAAAACATATTGAAGAAGGTAAAGAAAAAGCAGCACGCTTGATGACCCAATATGAAAGAGGTCGTTTAACACCTCAAGAATGGGAATCACGCCTCATGCAACTATGGGACGGTGTTAAGGAAGTTGTTGGACAAGAGCTCATGGAAAATCTTGAGCGTAAAAACCCAATCAACATGATGGCACTTTCCGGAGCACGTGGTAACGTATCTAACTTTATCCAACTTGCAGGTATGCGTGGATTGATGGCCAAGCCTACACAATCCCGTTCTAAAGATGGTTATACACCAAGTATTATCGAAGTTCCAATCTATTCATCATTTAGAGAAGGACTTAACGTGAGTGAATTCTTTACTTCAACCCACGGGGTACGTAAAGGACTTACGGATACCGCGCTTAAGACAGCTGAATCTGGATACTTAACACGTCGTCTTGTTGACGTTGCTCAAGATGTCTTGATTACAGAAGAAGACTGTGGCGCATCAGAAGGTTACATGGTTCGTAAAATTATTGATGAGAAAAACAAAACTGTTATTGAACCACTCTATGACAGATTGGTGGGTCGTTATAGTTCAGAAACTATCGTAGATCCTCAAACTCAAGAAGTGATTGTAGAAGCAGACGATTTTATTGATGAATTAATCGCACAACGCATTGTGAATGCAGGCATTGAAGAAGTCTTTATTAGAAACGTTTTCGCTTGTGAATCACGTGTTGGTTTATGTGCAAAATGTTATGGACGTAACATGGCTACCGGTGAATCAGTTGAAATTGGAGAAGCAGTGGGTATTATGGCTGCGCAATCCATTGGAGAACCAGGAACTCAGTTAACCATGCGTACATTCCATACTGGTGGTGTTGCTGCTGGTGGTGGAGAAGATATTACACAAGGTCTTCCTCGTGTTGAAGAGTTATTTGAAGCACGTACACCAAAAGCCCCTGCAGTTATTGCAGAAATTCATGGCGTAATCACTGCGATTGAACAAAATGATGACGGTCTTGGTTACACAATTGTTGTTGCCAATGACAAACAAACTGTCGACCACAAAACACTTCCTAACCAACCGATTCGTTCATGGATGGTCATAGGAACTCAAGTACGTGCAGGACAAAAATTAACTGAAGGTTCAGTTGATCCTAAGAAACTGCTTGATGTTGCAGGTCGTCAAGATGTACAACACTATATCCTCAAAGAGGTTAAACGTGTTTACCAAAATGGTGGAATTGAAATTTCGGATAAACATATCGAAGTTATGATTCGCCAAATGATGCGTAAAGTAAGAGTTGTTGAAGGTCATGATACTAAATTAAGTACAGGCCAACAATTCGATATTGAGAAAATGCAAGAAATTAACGAACGCACTTTACTCAATGGAGAAATTCCAGCAACCTACAAACCTACATTAATGGGTATTACTAAGGCATCCGTTGCGACAGAATCCTTCTTGTCTGCAGCATCATTCCAAGAAACTACAAAAGTTTTAACCCAAGCAGCGGTCAAATCTAAAGTTGACCCACTCTATGGTCTAAAAGAAAATGTAATTATTGGTAAGATGATTCCAGCAGGAACTGGATATGAGGGTACTCGTAAGTCAACTGAACAAATCAAAGCACTTGCAGCTGAATTAAAAGCAGCACGTGAAGAGAGAAATTTCGAAGACGAAGATGAGTCCATTCTCAAGGAAATCGCAAGAGTCTAAAATATAAAAGAAAGGCGTTCACGAATTTTGTGACGCCTTTTTCTACGCAAGGAGGCAATATGAAAATATCAATAAACGAAAGATTTAAAGATTACCTCACACAACCCCTAGAAGCATTGGGCCATGAGGTTGTGATTGACGATGAAAGTGCAGAGATGGTTATAGCCTATCCAACCCTACTTCCAAAAGATATCACTGTATTTAAAAATATGAAATACCTACAATTACTCAGCTCAGGCTATGATACCATCGACCTAGATTATTTTAAAGAAAATAATATCAAGTTGATGAATGGGAGGGGACTTTACTCAACCCCCATCGCAGAATATATCTTGGGGCATGTATTAAATGTCTACCAAAATATACCCACTTATAACCAAAGCCAAAGAGAGAAAGCATGGGTTAAAGACCTTAACCATACCCAAATCTTAGGAAAAACGGTCCTATTTTTAGGGACTGGAAGTATCGCATCTGAGACAGCGAAACGCTTTAAAGCCTTTGGGTCTACCAATATTGGTTTTAATTCAAACGGAAGATCCATTGCACAATTTGATTTCTGTTATCCACTCAGCGACTTTAGAAACCATCTAAAAACTGCTGATATTGTGGTAGCATCACTGCCTCATAATGAAGATACCCATCATCTCATCGAAGATAAAGAAATGAACCTTTTAAAGAAAGGCAGTATCTTTATTAATGTGGGACGGGGTCCTTTAATTAATGAAAGTAAGATTAAAGGGAACTTCAATCATCTTAGCGCTTTAATTTTGGATGTGTTTGAGATGGAACCGTTGGATCCAGATAGTTACCTTTGGCAAACAGAAAACGTCATCCTAACCCCACATATTGCGTCCAACTCTGATTTAACAGAAGAAGCACATATCCAGTTGGTGGTAGACAATTTAAAAAGGATTGCATCCAACGCCCCCTTGATTAATGAAATCGTATAAGTAAAAACTTTAGATTGAAATGTATTTAAGGTTAGTAAATGATATACTAGTAAAAATGAGGAAAGGAATTTTAGAAATCATGAAATTACTGATTAGTGCTATATTTTTAGTGGGAGCGGGCATTACATTCTCATTGTCAACATTTAATGAAAATTTAAATATACTAACTCTAGTATATTTGGTATTGAGTTTAATTAATTTCATTCAATATAAGTCTAAAGAAAAGGGGCAGTAACGCTCTAAACAAAAAAAGGCGGAATTACCGATGTTGGTTATTCCGTCTTTTTATTAAAACGATACTTAATTATTGAACCATGGCGCCAGCAAGTTGTGCAGCGACCTTAGCATTGTTGAAGACAAGTGCCTTATTGGCATCCACAGATTTGCCTTCTGAGCGTTCGTGAAGCATGGCGAGAATAAAAGGTGTCACCTTATTTCCTTCGATACCTTCTTTTTCTGCTGTTTCAACAGCTTCTTTAATTAATGCACGAATGAAGGTTGTGTCCAATGCATCGGCTTCTGGAATTGGGTTTGCGATAACAACACCGGATTGAATACCCAATGCATCTTTGGTATGAACCATCTTCGCAAGATCGCGCATATCTGTAAAGTTATGGGTAACTTTCTTACCAGAATCACGGGTATAGAAGTCTGGGAACGCATCTGTTTGGTAACCCACTACAGGAACCCCTTTGGTTTCGAGGTATTCCAAAGTTTTTGGAATATCTAAGATTGATTTTGCGCCGGAGCATACAACCGCAACATTGGTTTGAGCAAGTTCTTCTAAGTCAGCGGATATGTCCATGGTGTTTTCGCCATTGAAGTGAACGCCACCAATACCACCGGTTGCGAATACTTTAATACCTGCCATTTCCGCAAACATCATGGTTGTTGCTACTGTGGTTGCACCAGAGAGTCCCAGTGAAATAATGGTCGGTACGTCTCTTCTTGAACATTTTGGCATATCACGGTTTAATGCGAACATTTCAACTTCTTCAGCGTTTAATCCAATGACGATTTGGCCTTCGATAATTCCAATGGTTGCAGGAACGGCACCTTGTTCACGAATGATACGTTCACATTCACGTGCCATCTCTAAGTTTTCTGGATAATTAAATCCGTGTGAGATAATGGTTGATTCCAAAGCAACAATGGGTTTGCCATGGTCAAGTGCATCTTGTACTTCTGGGTTAATTCTTAATAAATTCTTCATTCTTTAGTTCTCCTTCATGATTTCTTTTACTTTTTCAATGGATAATTCAGGGTTAACCGTTAGCATGCTCTTTAAGGATAGTGCTGAGGCTCCTGAGGCGAATTCTGCGATTTCGCGCATATTTAGGTTACTTAACATACCATAGACCACACCGGCGGTAAAGGCGTCTCCTGCCCCGGTAACATTTAAGATTTTGGTTGCCTTGGTATCTACAAATCCTTTTTCAATGCCATTTGAATAATATACACCATCGCCACTCATGGTAACAAAGACTTGTTTAAGCCCTTTTTTCAAAAGCTTGTCTACGACTTCAACCACATCTTCTTTATGGTTGATGGGGGTATCTGCTAAATAGGCTGCTTCCATACGGTTGCATTTAAGGGTATGAAACTTTCCAATCAAGCCTTTTAGCTGTCTGGATTTACCAATTGAAACAGGATCGAGCACAATTCTTTGTTGTGGATATTTTTCAACGAGGTATTCCATCAAATGGGCAGGTAATGAAGCATCAACCACTAAAATATCTGCATGTTCAAGGATGGTATCCTTGGATTCAAGATGTGACTTTGGCATGTTATCAAGACCTGTGGTGTCTGATAATGCCAGGTTCATATCGCCATCGGTATCCAAAATCGCAACATACATTGTGGAAGGGTCTTCTTTGTTTTCGTAAGCATGAGATAAATTAATACCAACTTCCGCACAGCTTCTACGAATTATCTCGGAGAAAGGGTCATTGGATAGACTGGTTATTAAGGATGTTTTGATACCCATTCTTGCCAAGTTCTCTGAGATATTGCGTGATACACCGCCGGGATGAATACTGATTTTGCCGGGATTTGAATCACTGGAAACAAGTGGATTAAAACTCTTTCCATACAAGTCAATCATCGCAGCGCCAATGACGACTGCATGTTCATATTCACCAATCACATAACTTCTACCCAGGATAAACCCTTTCTTAGTTAAATTAGAGATATGGACTGAAACTGCAGTACGGCTCATATTTAACTGGTGGGCAATCTCTATTTGAGATAGCATGGGATTTGCGAGTATGACGTGATATACATCTGATTCAATATCCGTCATGGATTTTTTCTTTCGCATATCAGCCCTCCTTCACTTACAATATATCACATTGAAAGCATTTGTGTCTTTAACTTTGCTAAATTTTTAGCAATAGCTAAATAAAAAGACGATGCCTAAGCATCGCCGTTCTTTCTAAAGCTGAGTAAGTAATTGAGTCCAATTCCTACGATTGCTGCTGTAGCAATGGTTGGAAGCTCAATACCAAACATTGGAATCATACCACCGAAAGCTGAGTTACCACCAAGTCCAATGATGAGGATACATGCGATAACTGCGAGGTTTTTTGAGTCAAACATATCCACTTTCTTATCCATGAAGATCGCAATCCCTTGGGCTGCAATAACTCCAAACAAGTAGATTTCAAGACCGCCAATGACTGGTTTTGGAATTGAGTAGATTAGATTGATGAGTGGGGTAAAGAATGAGATGACCATGGTAATACCTGCTGCTGCAAGTAAGACTGCAACTGAGAAGTTTTTTGAGATGGCCATGGTAGATATATTTTCACCATAGTTGGTTCCAGCAGGACCCCCTATTAATCCAGCAACGATATCACCGATACCATCTCCGATTAAGTTAAGGCCAAGTTTATCAGCAAGCTTATAGATTTTAGATGAACCTTTACGTTTTGCGAGTTGGTTAACATAGATGTCAAGTTGGAAGATATGGGCCGTTGATTCTGGAATCGTTGCAATTGCGATGGGCATAATCGCAAAGACAGCAGCCCAACTGACTTTTGGTAAAGTGAAGTGGGGTACTTGGAATAAGTTTCCTGAAACAACTCCGAAACTGATGAATTGGATACCAGTCAAGTTTTGAGCAACAATGGCCGTGATATAGCCACAAGCAAGTCCAAGTAAGATAGGGATTTGACTCAAGACACCTTTACGAATGTATACTGAGAAGAAAATTGTGGAGAACAGTGTTACCAATGAGACCACCCATACCCATTGTGTGTTGGGGTTAGAGTTCATACCTTCAATAAGGGGTGCAGCATCTAACATCGCATTTCCAGCCAGTGTGAGACCAATAATCATCGCCACACTACCGGTTACTGTAGGGGGTAAAATTTTATCAATGGTATTTTGTCCCCATTTATTAATGATTAATCCAGCAACGATTGAAACAAATCCTGACATGATGATTCCAAATTGGGCAATTTGAATCATTTCATCCGGTGAGGTTGCGACTGCACCGGCTGCATATTTGAATCCAGTCACAGAGACAATGGCCGAAAGATATGCGAAGCTTGATCCGTAGTAGAGGGGAATCTTTCCTTTAGTTACAATGATAAAGCAAAGTGTTGCAAGTCCTGAAGCAAATAATGTGGTAGAAATATGAAACCCCGTCAGTAAGGCAACGATTACCGTTGCAGGGAACATTACCACGATTTGTTGTAATGCGAAGAGTATGAGTTTTCCTATTGGAGGATTTTCATCAGGTAGATATCCTGATACTTTTTTGTATTGAGCCATGTTTTAATTTCTCCTTTTCCTATAAAAAACAATCCCTATGTGTACAGAGATTGCCAGAAAAAAAGCATGGTTATTTTGTATTCTTTCTCGTCTCTCTGTACGAAGTTAAAGAACTATTTTCTAAACTCTATCACGAAGGATAGTTGATGTCAACGTTTATTTTTAAAATGGATCTAAGAATAAATGAGCCGGCATTAAGAGTCTAAGATGCTTGATTAAACCGAACATTTGAGCAGTCCCTTTTTTATTAAAACCTTACAGCATGGTGAATCAAATTTCGATTCAAGTATTTTTGAGATTAATTACACTATATTTATTGCAAAAGACAACTGAGTACGATATAATAGGTTCGGTTTATTGGAGGTGTAGAAAATGGCAAAAAATGATGTATCAAGTGCATATCGTCAACTTAAATCTAAGAACATTAAAACACGTAAACGTGCTTTGAGAACGATTAAAGATCATAAAAAGAAAGTTAAAGCATTGGCGAAATAATTCTTTTTTAAATTGCTTATTCATAATCATAACGAACACGTTATATTATATCAATACTGATGAAAAGCGGAAAACTTGTTAGATAATATAACAAAGGGAAATCCGCTTTTTTAGTATATCAAGGAGGCGTATCATGAATAAAAAAATAGATTATACTTTGGATTTGGTCAGAAGAGCGGGTCAAAATATAAAAGAATTGATGGCGACTGATTTATTGATTGAAACCAAAGCCAACCATGCAGACTTTGTGACCAATGTCGACAAAGCAACTGAAATATTCTTGGTTGAAGGAATTATGAGTCAGTTTGAGAATCAAGACTTTTTAACTGAGGAAAATACCACACCCCGTCATAAGAGTGATGATTTGTGGATCATTGATCCCATTGATGGTACCACAAACTTTATATATCAAAGAAAGAATTTTGCGATATCGATTGCTTACTATCATAAGCTTAAACCGGTTTTTGGGATTGTCTATGATGTCATGGCAGATAAGATGTATTTGGGAATTACAGGGGAAGGCGCCTTTTTAAATGGTGTGCGTCTTAAAGAAAATGATGCCCATCGGGGTGTTGGACAAAGTGTTGTCTATGCAGATCTTTATGCACTCTCAATGTTTCCAAAGGGTTTATTACACTTAAGAGATACCTTGGTAGCCCACCGTTATCTGGGTGCAGCGTCTTTAGAAATTTGTATGGTAGCTGAAAATTTATCTCAAGCATATATTTCCAAAAATTTAAAAGTATGGGATGTTGCGGCAGGGGTAATTATTCTAAAAGAAGTCGGAGGAACTTCATTTTTTGGAGGCCATGATGATGATATTTTCTTTAACAGTGAAGATGGTGTCTTTATTTCATGTCAAAATGATGTGATTAAAGATGAACTGAAAGCAATGATGGATGAAGATTTGCTTTTAGAAGTGATTTTATAAAACACTTAAAAAAGTTTTCGTAACATGTTATAATACTTAGAGTGGATCATTAGGAGGGTTTATACATATGAGTAACAACAAAGGACAATTTGATTTTAACTGGGATAGTTTTTATTCTGTAAGTAACGATCAAAAGTATGATTTGATTAACCGTGTCCGTAAACTAGACGGTACAGAAGGTCTTGAAGTAATTGATGACCTTAGAAAAGAATGGGATGCAATCCAAAGTGATGGAGATGATCCTGCCTTAGACGAAAAATTTGAAAAAGAAATTGAACGTTATAAAAACAAAGAAGAAAAAATTAAAACATCAGTGGATGGTAAACGTGCGTTAATCCAAGAAGCCAATGATTTGAAAGATTCCCAAGATTTCTATAATACAGCTGAGAAGTTTAAAAGCTTCCAAGCAAAATGGCGTGAATTCGGCTACTCAGGCCGTGAATTGAACGATAAATTATGGGAAGAGTTTTCTCAAGTGAACGATTACTTCTTCGAACGTCGTAACCAGTTCTATGAAGAACAAAGTCAAGACCGTAAGAATGCTAAAGAGCGTAAAGAGGCCTTGATTGAAGCAGCTGTTTCCATTCAAGATTCAACCGATTGGTTCAATACTTCTCGTAAGCAACGTGAATTGATGGATGCTTGGAAGAAAGCAGGATTCGCAAGCCGTGAAGTGGAAAATGACTTGTGGGAAAAATTTAATGCTGCAAGACAAGTTTTCTATAAAAACCAAGAAGTTTACTTCAAAGAAATTAGAGATCAAGAAAATGCATCTCGCGAGATCAAACAAAAATTAATCGATGAAACCAATGCATTGAAAGATAGCTTTGATTTTGAAGCAGTACGTAAACGTTTTGACGAAATCATGGAAGAATGGAAAGTTGCGGGACACAGTGGAAAACGTCATGAGGAAAACTTGTGGCAGGAATTCCGTGAGGGACGTGACACATTCTTTGCGCGTATGCAAGAAGCACAATCTCAAACACGTGAAGAGCGCCGTGCAGAAGCCTTTGATCGTATTGATGATCTGAATCACCAAATCAATAGTTTGGAAGAAATGAAATCAGTCATTGAAGCAAAACTTGAGCAACTTGAAGGACGTCCAGAAGACGAAGATACCCTTAAAGAACTTGAAGATACCAAAGGTTATCTTGCGAACAATAATGAACAACTTGATAAATATTTAGAAGAGCTTAAAAAGCTTAACGATGAAATTGATCGTATCTAATGATTAAAAAAAAGCGAACCGATAGGGTTCGTTTTTTTAATGCTTATCTAAAATCTTTTATGTCCACAATGCGATTAAATTGATTGGGTAAAGGTGCAATAAAGGTTACAAATTTTTTAGTTACAGGATGTTTAATGGTGACACGATATGAATGCAAGGCCAATCGTTTAATGGGATTGGTTTTTGCACCATACTTTGAATCCCCTACGACTGGATGACCTATATCGTTCATGTGAACCCGAATTTGGTTGCGTCTTCCAGTTTCTAATTTTACCAATAACGCGGCATTTCTGGGAGTGGTTTTAATGGTTTCATAATGGGTGATGGCCTCTTTACCTTCAGTACTACTGAAGACGTGAAGACTCTTGGTTTCCTGGAAAAAAGAATGAATGGTTCCTTTTTCTTCTTTAGGAATGCCCTCAACAATGGCCACATAGTGACGATCGGGTGCTTTTGCTTGCCAATCATCACGATAATAGGCTTGCGTTTTCACGTTTTTTGCGAATATAAGTATACCGGAAGTAAACTTATCAAGACGGTGGACCACATAGACAGGTTGTCTTAAGTAATCTTTAGCATAGTCCTGAGCGGAAATTTCGTTTTGATTTTCCGTTGGAACACTCAAAAGTGCATTGGGCTTATTGATTACCAATAAGTTCTTATCCTCAAAGAGAATGTCTAAGGGTGTATCTAAATTTGGGTTATATTCAATTACAGTAACAATATCATTGGGTTTTAAAGGTGCATCAAATTGCGTGGTGGTGACACCATTAATTGAGATACAAAAATGTTTCAAAAGTGATCTAATTTTTCCTTTTGAGTATGGAAGATCTGCATTTATCAAATAGTTTAGCAGGGTGTCCTCTTTTTTTATTTTTAATTCTTTTGCCATAATTTTCCTTCTTTCCCTCTCATTATACCAAATCTAAAGGCAAATATTACAAAAGAATATGTAAACCGTATCATCTGATTGTGTTAAGATTTGATAATTAAAAGAAATTGTTTGACTTTAGGGTCAAATAAATGGTACGATGCCAATGTAATAAGAAATACGTTTTGATTTTCAAAGTGTTAAATGTTGCTCAATATGTTTTTAAAAACTGTGTGAATGGTATTAAAAGTGCGATTGGGTGCGTCTTATTTCTGATAGGAGGTACTTGGATGATTACAGGTAAAGTAAAATTCTTTCTAAGCGACAAAGGTTACGGATTCGTTACTTCTGAAGATGGAAGAGATGTGTTTGTACATGTTACAGCACTTGATTCTGATGTTCAGACATTAGAAGAAGGACAAGAAGTTACGTTCGAAATTGTTGATGGAGAACGTGGCCAACAAGCAGCAAACGTTAGATTAGTCTAATAATACATGCTTAAATTAAAGCGCTTGAAGTGATTTCAAGCGCTTTTTTAGTACGTTTTATGGTATTCTATTAAAAGGAGGTAGTTATGATTTCTAGCACATTTTTTATAGAAGTAATTGTAAGTATTCTGTTGCTTGTATCTTACTTCGTATTTTTCTTTATTAAATACAGAAAACAACCCGGATTTTTATCATCCTTACTGTGGGGGATTGGCGGATTTTTTGTTGCAAATGCAATTTATAATGTTGTACTAATTGCGATAACATCCGTTCTTGGAGAAGAACGTCTTATCAGTCTTATTGAAGGATCTGATATCGCCTTTGTCATACTCACCACCTTTGCACTTGCAGTGGGTGCATCTTTTGCTGTGATTTTTGTTTCTAAAATGCAAAAGAAACGGGGCACATTTATCGAAGGGAATACAGAAGAAGTCACTGGGATGGCAATGGGTGCAGGTTTAATCACACCACCTTTTGGACAATCCATGATGATTAATGCATCCTTAATGTATTTTGTAACCCTATTTATCAATGGTTTTGTAATCAACCAAAGTCCAACACTTGAAGAATTGGGAGAAAACTTTACCCAAGAAATGTGGAACGAGTTGGTTGCATCATTTCAAGCCATTAAATTCTTAGATGTCTTTTATTTGGCAGTCATCACTTTAATTATGGCGTTTTCATATATTATTTTATATAAACTGATCGAACGTGTATTCAGTGACAAGCCAACGTGGATGAAATTCTTGGTACCAACCATGATGATGTGGTCATTTTTATTCTTAGCAAGTATGATTAATGTTTTAACTGTTGCATCTTTTGTTAAATTAATTTTAGCCTTAGTGCTGGGTGGACTTTTATTCTACGGAAATAAGGTTATCAATGATCGCGGTGTTAAAGTCGATGTCATTGATCCTCAATAAAGTCCTTTTTCCGGATGATATTTTTGATGTGCCAACGGTGGTTTATGATGTTTATGATCAAGCCATTGATAAAATAGTTGGGCGCATTGAATATCGCCATGAAACAGGTCGTGATTTAACGTATTATGGCAATGTCGGATATTTGATTTACCAAAAGTATCGTGGACAAGGTTATGCTTACCGTGCTTGTTTGGCTTTACTTGAAATGTTAGATAGTTCAATCGAAACAGTTTATATAACCTGTAATCCCGATAACATCGCATCTAAAAAAACGATTGAAAAGTTGGGTGCGAGCTATATTGGATTGGTTGATGTTGCTGTAGACCATGAATTGTATAAATATGGAGAAATCCAAAAAGAGGTTTATCTGATTGTGAGGGTTTGACATGAGAAAATTATTAAAACTTTTAACCAGTAAAATGTTTTTGTTAAGTGTGGTCATTATTGCCCAAATTTTAATTGTTCTCTATTACATTTACAGTTTTATTTACACTTATAATTTTATATATATTTTATTAATGTTTTTATCTGCCTTATTGGTCATTTGGGTGGTGAATCGTGATGAAAATCCATCTTATGGTATTGCGTGGACCATCATAATCCTGATGTTTCCACCCATGGGAGCGGTTGTTTATTTACTCATTGGGGGCAGAAAAACACCGAAAGAATTGCGTGAAAAAATTACGGAATCTTTTGAAGATTTTGAGGTTGACCAAGATGAATCTATCATGGCATCTTTAGAGGAATATGATACCCATGTTGCCAAACAATCTCGTTATATCTATAATGCATCGCATTATCCCATTCATCATGCCCGTCGTGCTGAATATTTAGAGAGTGGCGAGAAGAAGTTTAAGGTAATGTTGGCGGAAATTGAAAAAGCCAAGCATTATATTTTTCTAGAATATTTTATTATAAAAGATGGCTATATGTGGCAAACCCTTCTGGCTGTATTGAAAAGAAAAGTTGAAGCCGGGGTTGATGTTCGCATTATTTATGATGATTGGGGCACAGCTGGCTTTGAAGGTTTGAAGAAGCAATGTCTGGATGCGGGTATTAAAGTGGTCGTATTCAATCCAATCAAACCCCGATTTGCAATCACCATCAACAATCGCTCTCATAGAAAAGCGTGTATTGTGGATGGCCGCGTGGGAATTGTGGGTGGCATGAATATTGCGGATGAATATATTAATAAAATCCAAAGATTTGGTCATTGGAAAGATACAGCTGTTTTATTTGAAGGAGAAGCGGTCCATGCTTTGACCTTGATGTTTCTACAGTTTTATCGATTCTATACGGGTACACATGAAGATCCCAGTCAGTTTATCTATGACTTTAAGGATGGTGAACCAACCCATGGTTTTGTGCAAGCGTTTTGTGATGCGCCGACGGATCATGATGATGTGGGATTGGATTCACATTTAAATCTCATCAATAATGCCAAGGATTATGTTTATATTCAGACGCCTTATCTCATCATTGGGTATGAGATGCTAAAGGCATTGAGTCTTGCGGCACAATCAGGGGTTGATGTGAGAATTATTGTTCCTGGCATACCCGATAAAAAGATTGTAAACCAAGTCACCAAAAGTAATTATGAAGTCTTGATTAAAAATGGCGTAAAAATTTATGAATATACGCCAGGGTTTGTTCATTCCAAAACCATAGTATCCGACGATAAAATTTGTACCATTGGAACCACGAATATGGATTTTAGAAGTTATTATTTACACTATGAATCCACCGTACTTTTTGCGGACCATGAGGTGGTGGATGCATGTAAACAAGACACTTTGGACACCTTTGAGATAAGCCATTTGGTGACCTTAGAAGAAGTGAGAAGTGTTTCTACTTTATTGAGATTATTTAGAGGTTCTGTTAAAATTTTTAGTGGATTGTTATAGGAGTTGAAATAGATGCGTAAAAAGAAAATTGGTTTGGTTTTAGAAGGCGGGGGTATGCGCGGGGCATATACTGCTGGAGTGATGAGTTGGTTTATCGAAAATGGTTATGATTTTGATTTGGTTGCAGGTATTTCATCTGGTTCTGTATATGGAGCCATGTATTCTTTAAGAAAACCTGAAGCACTTTATGTCACGTCCACTGAAAAAGCCGCCCATCCTAGAAATTCTGGGTTGAGTGCAATCTTACATGAAGGACAAGTTGTAGGATATGACTATATGTTTGATGTATCTTTTAAGGAAGTAGATTTCCCAATCGAAGATTTACATACAATTGATCATGAGTACTATGCGGGTGTCTATGACTTAGAAGCCCAAGAAACCATTTGGGTTTCAAAGGATGATATGGACCCGGAAGGCCGTTTTATTAAAGCGGCATGTACGTTACCTGTCATGGGCCGCATCGTAAAAATCAATGGTAAAAAATATATGGATGGGGGTATTACGACCATGATTCCCATTGAATTCAGTATGGATAAGGGTTGTGATTACCATGTGGTGGTTTCGACCAAAGCAGACACCTTTGTGCGTAAACCGCAAAAGCGAATTACTTATTGGGTGATGCGTTGGATTTACCGAAAATATCCAAAAATGATCGAGAGCTTTGAGGCGAGAACTGAACGCTACTATGAAGAATTGGATATTGTGCATGGCTTAATTGAAAAAGGCAATGCCCTTAAAATTAACCCTTCTGTTGAGATGGGAGTGGGACGTTTTGGGGGAAATCTTGAACAGTATAAAGCCTTGTTTGCGTTGGCTTACAAAGATTGTGAAGCTAAAAAAGATGCGCTGGATGCGTTGTTTGCAAAAGCAAAATAAAAGAAGTGGTTTTTCCACTTCTTTTTTATTTTAATAATTCAGGATACTTACACCAACGGGTGGTGTTTCCTGCT
>CANRNG010000011.1 GCA_947631935.1 uncultured Erysipelothrix sp. | reverse complement strand
TGCGATCCTGTTTGGAAATGCACTATTAGAAATCGCAGCATCGGTTGTGATTGCACCCATTATTCTGACTGCTTTAAATCGCATCCAACCTTAAAATCACAAAAAAAGATAGAAACTCAAAACTTCTATCTTTTTTATTTTATGCAAAATGTGTGTGTTTACTTATCCATTTTTTCATTACAATGTTAACCCAAAAGGCATAAATACCGAGGGTAATAATCATTAAGAATATCCACTTAATCCACTGACCAAATAGCCCCATCGCGGTACCATCAAAGCGAAGTCTTCTACCATCAATGACTGTATGTTTTGTTTTCCAGTTAATAAGCATGGTAATCGCCCATGGATAACAAATACCTAAAGTTACTAAGGTAATCAGTGTTCCTAATAATGTATAACCTATTAATTGGAATAGGCCACCATCAAAATATGATTCGTTCATATATCTGCTCCTTTTATATGTTTCTTTTATTTAATCATGGTTACCTGGGGAATACAAGATTCATTGTTTAGGGTATTAAAAAACCCACCTGATGGGTGGGTATCGTGTCTACTGGTGCCGCCACTGAGAATTGAACTCGGAGCTGAGCATTACCATTGCCCTGTTTTACCATTAAACTATGGCGGCATTGCCTTAATATAATAGCGAAAGTTTATACAAAAAGCAACCTTCTTTTAGAAAATGTAAAAGGCAATTTTTAATTACATCTAAAAAATGTTATAATATCTACGATAAGCATCAAATGTAGAACTATGATAGTTCTTTTTTTTATGCTTTATGACCGTAGTTAGAGAGGAAAAAACAAGATGATAAAATTTCAAAATGTTACCAAAATGTACGGTAATAATATCGCGGTAGACAATATGAACTTAACCATCCATGATGGTGAATTTGTTTGTTTTATTGGTACGTCTGGAAGTGGAAAAACAACCAGTATGCGTATGATTAATCGAATGGTGAATCCAACGAGTGGGAAAATATTCATAGATAAAAAAGATATTCGTGCCATCAATGAGGTCAGTTTAAGACGTTCTATTGGATATGTAATCCAACAAGTTGGATTGATGCCACATATGAATATTTATGAAAACATTGTGATGGTTCCAAAATTATTAAAATGGGATAAGGAACGCATGAAAAATACAGCCCATGACTTGCTAAGGAGGGTGGATTTAGATCCTTCTATTTTAGAACAATATCCATCTGAATTATCAGGGGGTATGCAACAAAGAATTGGTGTGATTCGTGCGCTTGCGGCGGATCAAGAGATTATTTTAATGGACGAACCTTTTGGAGCCTTAGATCCAATTACACGGGATTCACTCCAAAGATTGGTTAAGAAACTACAAAAAGAAATGCACAGGACCATTGTCTTTGTGACTCATGATATGGATGAGGCTTTAAACCTTGCGGATAGAATTGTTGTGATGTCAGAAGGGAAAATTGTTCAAGTTGGAACGCCAATGGAAATTTTACGCAATCCAGCCAATGATTTTGTGAAAGAGATGGTTGGTGAAGATCGACTCAACCAAGCTGCCTTTGAATATGAGACTGTAACCAAAGTGATGCGTGATGCGGTTAAAATAAACCAAAATGAAACAGTGGCACAGGCTGCTAGGTTAATGGCCACCACGCGTGTGGATGACATCTTGGTTGTAGATGATGAAAACATTTTAGTGGGTCGTATTGATATGAGAACACTCAACAGAAGACAAGATCGCGATCTTCTGGTGAAGGATATCATGAAACAAGTAACTTATATTAAAGATTCCATGGTGATTCGAGATGCGATTTATTACATTCAAGAATTGGGACATCGTAATATTTCAGTAGTGAATGATGCAGGTCGCCTATTAGGACTTGTGACACGGGGAGATATCGTTTCTTCAGTTTATGAGGCTTTTTGGGCAGATTATGAGCCTGAAAATCTCAGTCATAATGAAACCTTTGAATCAGGTGATAAAGTCAGTGATGCGACATTGCAAGGCCAAAATGGAAGTGATGTAGATGCGTGATTTTATAAATCGACATGGTTCAGAATTATTTGGAAAAATAATAGAACACTTATGGATCAGTTTAACGGCCCTTATGATTGGATCATTAATTGCGATTCCTTTGGGTATTGTGGCAAGTCGTAATAAAAAGATATCCAATTTTCTATTGGGGATCACATCCATTCTCCAAACAATCCCTTCACTTGCACTGTTGGCAATGATGGTCCCGCTTTTAGGTGTGGGAAAGATGCCAGCTATTGTGGCTTTGGTGATCTATTCACTCTTACCCATTCTAAGAAATACAATCCTGGGCATGGAAGGTGTTGACTTTAATGTGGTGGATGCGGCCAAAGGAATGGGAATGAATTCAATACAAATTATTTTCAAAGTACAACTCCCTTTGGCTGTTCCTGTATTGTTTTCAGGGATTCGCTTATCCGCTACCTATGTTTTAGCTTGGGCCACAATTGCGTCTTATATTGGTGCAGGAGGTATGGGTGATTTTATTTTTGCGGGCCTTAATTCTTATAATATCCCACTCATATTAGTAGGAACTGTATCCATTACAACCCTTACTTTATTGGTAGATGCTATTTTTGAGCGCATTGAAAAAATACTCTCACCTAAAACAAAAGGAGTGCACAGTTCATGAAAAAAATATTGATAACAATCTTATGTATGATGACTTTAGCAGGATGTAGCTTACCAGGATTGGGGTTTTCCAAAGGCGATAACTCAATTATCATTGCATCAGGCAGCATGACTGAACGACAAATTAATGCTGAAATTATATCACAAATGATTGCCCATTATATGCCGGAAGTAGAAGTCAGTATCTTAACCAACTTGGGGTCTTCATTATTGATGATGCAAACCATTGAACGAAAAGAAAGTCATATTTCTTCAGTGATGTATACAGGAACATCCTTAACGGGTGAACTTGGATATGAAGCAACCACGGATGTTGAAAAAGCATTGGAGTTGGTGGTAAAAGGATATGATGAAAAATTTGATCTGGTGTGGTTTCCTACCTATGGATTCGATAACACGTATGCATTCATGGTAAGCAAAACGTTTTCTGAAACCCATAACGTCCATAAAATATCGGATTTAAAGAGGATGGCCTCTGATTTAAGGGCAGGTATTGATACAGGTTGGTTAGATCGTGATGGGGATGGCTATGAAGCGTTTAAAGATTTATACCAATTCGAGTTTGGGACTATTTTACCTATGGAAATAGGATTGGTTTATACAGCAGTACAAACAGGGGAAATGGACTTGGTCTTGGGTTATTCAAGTGATGGTCGTATCGATGCATATGACTTAGTTGTATTAGAAGATGATCTACAACTCTTTCCCCCTTATGATGCATCCTTAGTTGCATCTAAAGAAATCCTTAGAGCCCATCCAAAACTTGAGTCTGTACTCTTAAAACTCAATGGTCAAATTTCAGTGGGAGATATGCAGTACATGAACAATCGTTCTGATGAAGAACGGGTTGAGCCTCGTATTGTAGCCAAGGAATTCCTAGAAGCAAATGATTATTTTGAAGAATTTAATCCCATACCCCTAGATGAAAGACCCTTATATAAAGATATGGAGGGATTAAAATGATTCAAGAATTAATCCAATACTACACTCAAAATGGTAGTTATGTATTAGATCAAGTTTTTCGCCATTTTCTGATGGCTTTCTACGGTGTTCTTTTTGGAACCTTAGTCAGTGTTCCCTTAGGATTTTATATTGCACGAAAAGAAACGTTGTCACGATTTGTGATGCGTCTTGTGAATGTGATTCAAACCGTCCCTGCCTTAGCAATGTTATCTTTATTAATTGTAATCAGTGGTACAGGTCCCAATACGGT
This sequence comes from uncultured Erysipelothrix sp., assembly GCA_947631935.1. Taxonomy (GTDB): domain Bacteria; phylum Bacillota_I; class Bacilli_A; order Erysipelotrichales; family Erysipelotrichaceae; genus Erysipelothrix. The sequence goes on along the minus strand of CANRNG010000011.1, from coordinate 30,055 downwards.
AGTCCTGGCAGTGTTCTTTTATTCATTATTACCCATTTTAACCAATACCATCACCGGTGTTCGCAATGTTTCAAATGAAACCTTGGATGTCGCCAAAGGGATGGGGATGACGCCCATACAAATGTTATTTAAAGTGGAACTACCCTTAAGTATCTCGCTGATCTTAGGAGGTATTCGAAATGCTTTAGTGGTGGCAATTGGAGTAGCGGCTGTTGGAACCTTTATTGGAGCAGGTGGTTTGGGTGATATTATTACCCGAGGCATTAATGTCTCTGATGGTGCATCCATTATTTGGGCAGGTGCACTCCCAACGGCACTCATGGCCTTGGTGGTTGATGTTACCTTATCTTGGGTGGAGAAAAAACTTGTTAAATAAGTCTTGTACAAACAAGACTTTTTTAAAAGGATTTGTTAGAATGTAACACAGGTTAGAGAAGAGGGATTGTGTGTTAAAAACATTTATTTCATATTATAAACCCCACAGAAAAAAACTGTACTTTGTTTTGAGTATGGTTGTTTTATTTGCGTTGGTAGAATTATCGGTGCCTATTTTTACCCGTCACATTTTAAACGACTTGATACCCAATAAAGATATAACAAAAATCTTAATGATCAGTGGTATTTTGGTGGGGTTACTTTTATTTTATGCGTTATTTCATTATCTGGTTGGATATCATGGACATATGCTGGGGATATCGATTGAAAAAGATATGCGGATGCGGGCATTTGAGAAACTACAATTACTTTCATTTGAATATTATGATGTGAATAAAACAGGTATTATTATGACACGTTTGACTTCTGATTTACATGAAGTGGCAGAACTGGCCCACCATGGTATTGAAGAGTTGGTTGCGGTGGGTTTGATGATGGTGCTTGGGTACTTGTATTTAATTCAATTGGATTTTTGGGTTACCACGGGTTTATTCGTACTATTTATCAGCTTAATGTTGGGATTGATGTTTTCTAGAAGAAAGATGATTTTGGCATTTCGCAAATTAAGAAAAGAACATGCCCAAATCAACAGCCGGCTTGAAGGGAGTATTTCTGGAATTCGTTTAACGCGTGCTTTTAGTAATGAGTCCTTTGAGATTGAGAAATTTGCGGATGACAATGACATTTATATTGACGCTTACCGTGGTGCCTATCGTGCCCTTGGTTTTGCGAATGCTATGAATAATTTCTTTGTGCAGTTTATCAATGTGATGGTCTTGTTGTGTGGTGCCTATTTGGTCATGTCAGATCGTTTTACTGCCGGGGATATGTTTGCGTACTTTATTTATTTTAGTATGCTTGTGGGCCCCATTAAACGGCTGATGACAATGCTTGAAACTTTCCAACAAGGTTGGGCTGGATTTGAAAGATATATGGAGTTGATGCGTGAGCCCATCACCATTAAAGATAAAGAAGATGCGTATGCATTGGATAATGTCAAGGGAGGTATTTCCTTTGAATCGGTGTCCTTTGGTTATGGTAATGATAAGAAAGGTGTATTGGATAATTTTAACCTTGAAATAAAACCAGGGGAAATGGTTGCGTTGGTGGGTCCCAGTGGTGTGGGAAAAACAACCATTGCCCAGTTGATTCCCAGATTCTATGACTTAAAATCCGGATCCATTAAAATTGATGGACACGATATTAAGGATGTAACTTTAAAGAGTCTTCGCCAACAGATTGGCTATGTCCAACAAGATGTTTTAATTTTTTGGGGAACCATTGGTGATAATATTGCCTATGGTCATCCTGGGGTTTCCTTAACTGATATTAAAGAAGCAGCCAAGAAGGCAAAGATTCACGATTTCATAGAAAGTTTACCCCAAGGCTATGACACCATGGTTGGGGAACGGGGTGTGATGTTGTCGGGTGGACAAAAACAAAGAATCTCCATTGCACGTATTTTTTTACGAGATCCCAAGATTCTTATTTTAGATGAAGCAACCAGTGCTTTGGACAATATTACAGAATCCATGATTCAAGAAAGTTTGGATGCACTTTCTCAAGGAAGAACCGTCATTGCGATTGCCCACCGTTTATCAACCATTCATCATGCTGATAAAATTGTGGTCATGGGTGAGACAGGGATTGTGCAAATGGGAAATCATGAACAGTTGATTCAAGAAGCAGGTCATTATAAAACCCTATATGAATCTTCACATAAGTCTATGCTATAATAAATACAGTTATATCTGATGGAGGTAATATACATGCAAAAAGATTTGACGTTGGTGATCCTTGCGGCGGGAATGGGAAGTCGTTATGGCGGTTTGAAACAAATTGATAAATTTGGTTTAAGTGGAGAAGCCATCATTGATTTTTCAATTTATGATGCCATTCAAGCAGGCTTTAATAAACTGGTGCTGATTATTAGAAAAGAACATGAAGCCATTTTTGAGGAAGTCTTGGTTGGAGCGGTGCGTCCGCATATTGACGTGAAATATGCGTTTCAAGATATTAATGATGTGCCAACAGGGTTTGAGGTTCCAAAAGGACGTGTTAAACCTTGGGGAACAACCCACGCGCTTTTGGCCGCAAAAGATGTCGTAGACAGTCCTTTTATTATTTGTAATGCGGATGATTATTATGGTAAAGCTGCCTTTAAGGTAATGGGCGATTTTTTACGTAATGTGTCGGATCATGAAGCAGCCATGGTGGGATATCGTTTGAACAACACGCTAACAGACCATGGGACTGTGACCCGTGGTGTTTGTAAAGCAGAAGATGGCTACTTAGTGGACATTGTTGAAACCGATAGCATCAAGCGCAGTGATAAAGGGGTAGTGGATGGTGATGATAATCTTCTGGGAGAAGATAAGTTGGCGTCCATGAATTTCTGGGGATTTACACCCGCTATCTTTGATTTAATGGAAGGTAAATTTGATGAATTCCTTGAATCAAAGGTCGCTCAAAATCCTGAAAAAGCAGAAGCACTCTTACCCAATGATGTGGGTGAGTTGATTAAAGAAGATAAATTGTCTGTAAGAATTTTAGAAACACCAGATGCTTGGTTTGGTGTTACCTATCAAGAAGATAAGCCTCGTGTTTTGGCTGAGTTTGAAAACTTCCAAAAAACGGGTGTATATCCTGAGAAACTATGGAAGTGATTTAGATGATAGATTTTAATTATTACAATCCAGCACGCATTATTTATGGTCAAGACAGTCTAACGCAATTATCAGAGAATCTGCCTGAGCTTGGAAATAAGGTGTTACTACACTATGGTCAATCTTCAATTAAAAGAAGCGGTCTTTATGATGCGATTGTTGAAATTTTAAATCTGAATGGAATTGAATATATCGATTTGGGTGGGGTGAAACCCAATCCAGAATTTGATTTGGTTGCAGAAGGTTTGAGATTGGTTAAGAAGCATCAAGTTACCGGTATATTGGCTGTAGGGGGTGGGTCAGTTATTGATTCTGCTAAAGGGATTGCGGCTGGTGCACTTTATGATGGTGATATTGAAGATGCTTTCTATCATAATGAAAATATTGAGAAAGCGTTACCCTTGGGTGTTGTTTTAACCATTCCAGCAGCTGGAAGCGAAAGCAGTTCTTCAGCGGTTGTGACGGTTAGAAATAATACACATAAGCGTTCCATTAAAGGGGAAGCCTTGATTCCAAAGTTTGCGATTGTGAATCCAGCTTTATTTACAACCCTTTCTAAAGCACAAGCGGCAGCTGGTTTTTCCGATATTTTCTCTCATTTGTTGGAACGTTATTTCACACATACTGAGAATGTAGACTATACAGATCGTCTATTGGAAGCCACCATGCGCACGATGGTTCATTATGGACCGCACCTTGTGAATCATTTGGATGATGTCTCAGCGTGGTCAGAAGTGGGGTTTGCGGGGACTTTGGCACACAATGGTTTATTGGGAAGTGGTCGTCAAGAAGATTGGGCCAGTCATCGAATTGAACATGAACTCTCTACTTTATATGATATTCCTCACGGTGTGGGCTTGGCAATTGTGTTCCCTGCTTGGATGAAATACGTTAATTCAAATAATAAAAAACGCTTCGTTCAATTTGCGCAGCGTGTATTTGGGGTTGATTATGCGGTTGAAAAAGAAGACATGATCATTGAAAAAGGGATTGTAAGATTTGAGCAATTCTTAAAGGATATGGACCTTCCAACGCGGTTGCATGAAATAGGGATTACACAAGATGATTCCGATGTATTGATTGAGCGTGCCTTTGAAGGAAGACCGGATCAATTTGGGAATTTCATGAAACTTTCAAGAGAAGACATGAGAAATATTTTAAATTTAGCAAAATAGGGTTATAATGTTAGAGGAATTGATTAAATCAAGTCCTCTATTTTAAATGTGAGATAGGGTTTATGTTTAAGATCATAAATCACAATCTCATTTTCATGAAAGATAGCATAGGTATTGGGATGATTTTCCTTTGGTAGGGAAATGGAACCTGGATTCAGACAAACAGTCATTTCATTTTGGGTAAATCCTGGTATATGGGTATGTCCTGAGATAAAGATATCTGCCTTAGTTGTGGGTGCATCTTTGGGCTCTACAATATGACCATGCGTGATGTATACCTTTAAGTTTTGGATTGTGGTGATAGTATAATCTTGCATCATTGGGAAATTAAGCAACCATTGGTCAACCTCTGCATCGCAATTCCCCCTAACCGCAAGGATGGGCTTATCGATGGCATTGAGTTGATCTGCCACAGCTTGTGGGTTGTAATCTTCTAAAATAGGATTTCTGGGCCCATGATATAAGAAATCTCCAACTAAAATTAGCATATCATATTCATGGGGTGTATTGAGTGCATCCATGAGTCTTTGGTGACTACCATGAATGTCTGAAATGATTAATATGTTGTTCATTAAGAGTACCTCCTTTTATATATTATATGTGATAATAAGGGAGTTTTGCGAATAATATTGACAAGTTTTTATATTTCAATAGAATAAATACGAAAATGAGGTGTTTGCATGCGAACAGAAATAAATCAACAAAAAAAAGCATTAATTCTAATTGGCAGTATCTCTTCTCTAATAATTTTATTGGTAGGTGGCTTTTATGTCTATAAAACCTGGACCAGTAATACAGATATTGACCAAACCAATATCGTCAAAGATGATTACTATTCCATTAGAAATAATGCTACCGATTACCAAAAAGAACTTTATGCAGCATTAAAAGAAGCCATCGAGACGTCACCTCGAAATGATTTAGATGTATCTGCCTTGGTCGCACAAAACTTTGTGGCAGACTTTTATACTTGGACCAACAAATTTAGAATGAATGATGTGGGTGGGATTCAATTTATTATTGAATCTATGCAAGTCAACGTCTATCAATCTGCCCAAGTCAATTTATACCAAGATTTGTACTATTATCTCAACAATGGGGGTCTTAGTGGCACTTTGGAAGTTTCGGATATTTCTGTAGTTTCAAAAGAAGCCATCGACTTTTTCGTTTTTGATGATGAAGGTGCGGAAGAAATATATGATGAAGTTACCGGACGTTATCGCGATGGTGACTATCATGATGCGATCGAGGTTGTTTTAAATTGGTCTTATGTTTCAACAAATTCATTTGATACATCGGTCTATGATCAATCGGCTACCGTTATTCTAATGATGAACGAAAAAAACTTACCCATGGTCGTGGAGGTCACTCATGAATAAGAAATCTAAATTTTTCAATCATCCGCTTACGGGTATTGTTTTGTCTTTAATTATCAACGCACTGACCATTTTACTTTTGGTAAACATTGGTAAGTACGTTTCAGTATCCCGTAAAATTTTCTTAATGATTGTAAGTGCGATTGTGGTTTTAGCCTTGATCGTGAACGTATTATTTATCCTTGGATTTGGATATCGTGTTAAATTTGTTAGAAAAACCTTTGTGGTGTTTTCTGTCATTTGGGGACTTTTACTCGGGGTATCTTCTTTCTATCTCACACGATTAAACAGTTCGGTTGATGCTTTAATTGATTTGGATAATTCAGAATTGGTTTCGTTTAATTTTCTAAGCTTAGATCCAAATTTACATATGACAACATTAAGCGATGAACATGCCATTGGCTATGTGGCCAGTAGTGATGTGGTGGTAACTGCCTTGGAAACAGAAGTGGCGCAGTATTCTAACGCGGTTTCATTGGTGGAGTATGATACTTACCAAGATTTATTAAATGATTTCTTGGATGATACTTTACTGGATGTTGCGGTGCTTCCGATTCAATTTATGAATTATGCTGAGAGTATGGATGCGGAATCTCAAGAATTATTACATAATGCCGAGGTTATTCATAAATTTGATTTAAAAGTGAGTGGCAATGGCAAAGAGACTACCAGCGTCTTGGACGAACCCTTTACAATTTTAATGTTGGGGATTAATGAAAACTTAGCCGATTCCATTATTTTGGCAACGGTTAATCCCAAAACACTTCATATTACCATGACTTCAATTGCGCGGGATTCTTATATTCCAATCAGTTGTTATCGCGGTGTTGTTTTTGATAAATTAACACATTCCAGAAGTATCTCACGTAATTGTACCATCGAAACGGTGGAGGATTTGTTTGATGTTGAAATTGATTTCTACTTTGAAACAGATTTTTATGCTTTGGTTAAGATTGTTGATGTATTGGGTGGGTTGGAAATTGACAGTCCTATAGCCTTTGGTGGATCACTACCCAAAGAAGATAATCCCCGTGAATTCCATGAAGTTCAAGTTCCAGCTGGAAAGAATCTTTTAAATGGATATCAGGTGATTACCTTTGCGCGTGAAAGATATCATTTTGCGAATGGTGATTTCCAACGTCAGTTAAACCAACAATATGTTATTAAGGAACTTGCAAATAAAATTATTGCTGAGTCTAAGACCAATGTTGAGACCTTAATCCAAGTATTACGTGCCGCCGAAAGCAATATCGTGATGAACTTATCGGTGAGTCGAGATATTTCTCCTTTAATGGGTCTTGCGCTTAATAATATTGCGGCCTCGCCTGTGGATGCGATGAATACTTTTGTGATTCAAAACACCCAGATTTATGGAACCACCCCCTTTGTGAATGGTATGAGTGTGGTCGTGCCCTATAGAAATTCAGTTGAAGATATCAAATCCATTATTCACGCTAACTTATCTACAGAGATTAAAAATCCCTTGGAAACGGCTTTTTCATTCAGTTTAAACCACCCTTATAAATTTGATGTAGACACCAATATTTATAAATATGTGGGTACGCCTTTACTTAATGATGTACAGCCAGATACAGTGGAGCCTGAACCAGAACCAGAACCTGAACCAGAACCAACATTCTTTGTGATTCCCAACTTTATTGGACAAAGTCCCAGTGTTGTTGAAAGCTGGGCGCTTGAAAACAATGTGACTTTAGAGATACAATTGATTTCAGGAACACAAGATAATGTTGTTATTTACCAAAGTGTGGCCTCGGGGGAATATTCAGAACCCTATGGGTACTTATTGATTGAGGTTGAATATATTGATGATACACCTGAACCTGATGATACACCTGAACCTAATGATGAAGTCGATGATGAGGGTGCACCAGAAGATACTGAATAAGATGATCCAACTGAATAGTTGAAGGATAAAGGAAGATGCGTTTGAAACATGTATTTATAATTAACCCAATCTCAGGAGATGGATCTTACCGCCAACTTTTGAGTTGGTTAATGAAACAAGAAAATTTAGATTATGAAATTAAGTATACGGAATATATTGGACACGCGAAAGCTTTGGCTCATGAAGCGGGCCAAGATGCGATTGTCTATGCTGTTGGGGGCGATGGGACAGCCCATGAAGTTTTAAATGGTCTTCATAAAGATGCCGTTATGGGTGTCATTCCTACGGGGACCGGCAATGATTTCTATAAGATGATTGGGGATAAATCAAAATTAATTGAAATGATCGAACAAACGGTCCTTCATGGTGATGTTCGAAAAATTGATGTGGGTAAAATGAATGGCGATTTATTTTTGAATTGTACCAATGTGGGGATTGATGCTGATATCAATATGCGGGCAAATAAAATGCGATATAAGTTTATCTCAAGAAAATTTGTGTACTTAATTGCAGCCTTGATTGAAGTGTTTTCAATCAAACCGTATCCATTTGAGATTAAAAAAGACGATGATTTTGAACCGACTGCCATTGCGCTTTTGTCGGTGATGAATGGCAAGTATTATGGGAATGGTTTTAAAAGTGCCCCTGATGCCTCTTTAGATGATGGATACTTGGATTTATGTCATGTGGCTCCGGTTACGTTTTTAAGAGCTTTGAGTTTATTGCCTAAGTACATGAAGGGAAATCATTTGGGTTTACCTGAAGTGACTTATGAGAAAATTAAAAAACTTGAAGTTAGAAGTGAACAAGCCCTGGTAGTGGGTTGTGATGGTGAAGTGCTTAAAACGAATTCAATTGAAATTGAAGTCTTACCCAAGTATTTAAATCTACGTGTACCCTCTAAGGCATAATAATTTAATTCAAAATTATTTGTGCTATAATTAGAAACGAAATACAAGGAGGATTTGTAAGATGGAAGTCGTAAATAAAAATAATTTTAATGATAAAGTTAAAGATGGCGTTGTACTTGTGGATTTCTATGCCGATTGGTGTGGACCCTGTAAAATGATCGCTCCAATTCTAAAAGATGTACAAGAAGAGTTGCGTGAAGAAGTTACCATCATCAAAGTTGATGTTGACGCTGATGGTGAATTGGCACAAAGATTTGATGTAATGTCTATTCCAACCATGATTTTGTTTAAAGATGGTAAGCCTGTTAACAGACGTGCAGGATTTATGCCAAAACCAGAAGTCATTAAATTTATTAAAGGCGCTTAATAAGCCCTGAACCAGCAAGAAATGCTGGTTTTTTTTATTATCTAGGCAAAGGGTATTGCATTTAAAATAATCTTGTGTATAATAATCTTAGTTTTGCTTTACAAAACAATTAGTTTAGTAAAGGTAAACAAGGAGGGTATCCATGGAAATCGGGAAAAAGGTTAGAAAATACCGTGTTCAAAATAATTTGACATTGGAAGAGTTGGCGAGTCGTTGTGAACTCACAAAGGGTTTTCTTTCTCAAATAGAAAATGATTTAACATCACCCTCAATTTCAACTTTGCGTGATATTGTGGAAGCTTTGGGGATGGACTTGTCAACTTTCTTTAAGGAAGAAAGTGATGCGCAGGTTATCTTTACCCATGAAGATTACTTTATAGATGAAAAGGAACATTCCAAAATTACGTGGATTGTACCCAATGCCCAAAAAAATGACATGGAACCGATTCTACTGGAATTATGCCAAGGTGGCGAATCCTTTGAGGTTTTACCGCATGAAGGTGAAGAATTTGGTTATGTGTTGGAAGGGAAATTGGTGTTGATTAATGGAGATGAACACTTAACTTTAGCAAAGGGACAAACCTTTTATATTAAAGGGGAGCGAACCCATTATTTTGAAAATACACATAAACAAACTGCGAAATTACTTTGGGTGTGTACACCCCCTATCTTTTAAATAAAAGGAGCATCAACCTATGAGAAAATTAATTGAATTTAGAAATATTGTGAAAAGTTTTGAGGATATGATTGTTTTAAAAGGGATTAACTTAGATATCTATGAGAATGAATTTGTAACCCTTTTAGGACCCTCTGGATGTGGTAAAACAACTTTACTGAGAATCTTGGGTGGTTTTTTGGAACAAAACTCTGGGGAAGTCTATTTTGATGAAATTGAAATTTCAAATACACCACCCCATAAAAGAGAAGTCAATACCGTCTTTCAACGGTATGCACTTTTTCCTCATATGAACGTCTATGACAATATTGCGTTTGGATTGCACATTAAAAAAGAATCCAAAGATGTGATTGACCAAAAGGTCCGTAGAATGCTTGATTTGGTTGGGTTGAGTGGATTTGAGAATCGTGATATCAACCAACTCTCTGGAGGGCAACAACAACGGATCGCCATTGCCAGAGCCCTTGTGAACGAACCGATGGTTTTACTCTTGGATGAACCACTGGGTGCCTTGGATTTAAAGTTGCGTAAGGAAATGCAACATGAGTTAAAATCAATTCAACAAGATGTGGGGATTACCTTTATTTATGTAACCCACGACCAAGAAGAAGCTTTGACCATGAGTGATAAAATTGTGGTTATGAATGCGGGTGAAATCCAACAAATTGGATCTCCTACTGATATTTATAATGAACCTGAAAATAAATTTGTGGCTGACTTTATTGGTGACTCAAATATTATGGAGGGCACCATGATTAAAGATTATTGGGTGGAATTTGATGATGTCCAGTTTGAATGTGTTGACTTTGGGTTTGACCCCATGGAACCTGTGGATATTGTGATTCGTCCAGAAGACATTGAAATCGTTTCTCCAGACCAAGGTCGTTTTGTGGGTGTGGTTGATTCCATCATCTTTAAAGGGGTTCATTATGAAATGTTGGTTCAAACAGACTATCGTGAGTTTACAATCCATTCTACTAAATCAGCAGAGGAAGGATCTGAAGTTGGAATCTTGTTTGGTCCTGAAGATCTTCACGTTATGCAAAAAATGGAGGCATACTAGATGAAGGTTTATCGTAAACTGATCATCCCATACTTTGTCTGGATTGCGTTGTTGTTGATTATTCCAATGTTGTTGATTGCATTTTATGCATTTACATCCAGTCAATCTGGCGATATCATTCAAATTAGATTTACATTAGAACACTTTAGAAAATTCTTTGACCCCGTCTTTATTTCGGTTTTGTGGAAGTCCCTACAAATAGCCTTTGTGACCACCTTAATCAGTTTAATCTTGGGCTATCCTCTGGCTTTTATTATTTCAAGACAATCTGAAAAAAAGCAGACCTTACTGATCTTAATGGTCACCATCCCCATGTGGATAAATATGTTAATTCGTACTTATGCATGGATGAGTTTGTTGGCTGATGGGGGTTTAATCAATACTTTCCTGGGATTCTTTGGATTGGGTCCCATCAAGATGATGTATACAGATTTTGCGGTTATTTTGGGAATGGTTTATAACTTTTTGCCCTTTATGATTCTTCAAATCTATACCGTCTTGAGTCGTATGGATGACTCCTTAATTGAAGCGAGTTATGACTTGGGGGCCAATCGCTTTAATACTTTCACAAAGGTTATCTTTCCACTTTCTTTAAGTGGTGTGATTTCTGGGATTACGCTGGTATTCTTACCTGCGGTCAGTACCTTTGTTATTCCGCAACTTCTAGGGGGCGGGGGTTATGCTTTGATTGGTAACTTAATTGAAAAACAATTTGTTCAAATTGGTAATTGGAACTTTGGTTCTGCCATTTCATTGATTATGGCCGTAGTGATTATGTTCTCTATGAGTTTGGCCAACCGATTTGAAAGAGAAGAGAAGGAGTGATTCATATGGTTGGAAGTAAAAATTATCGGATGACCCGCTTTGTGAGTTTATCCTTGATGTTATTGTTCTTTTATTTGCCAATTCTTATTATGATTGTCTTCTCATTTAATTCAACGAAATCTTTGACTCATTTTAATACCTTCTCATTGAGATGGTATGAGGAGCTGTTCAACAATCGGGAAATCATGGGCGCAGTTCAGGTTTCAATCTCGATCGCATTAATTTCAACCGTTGTTTCAACCATCATTGGTACCTTAACAGCCATTGGATTGATTAATTCAAAGAAACTTGTGCGTAATGTGATCTTACAAATCAACAACCTTCCCATTATGAATCCAGAAATTGTGACAGCCATTGGTTTGATGTTGTTATTTATTGCCTTTAAAGTGCCAAAGGGATTCATTACGATGTTGTTGGCGCATATTGCCTTCAGTATTCCTTATGTAATCTTAACCGTCTTACCCAAGCTTAGAAAGCTTGATAAAAACCTTGCAGATGCTGCCATGGACTTGGGCGCTACGCCGCTTCAAGCCTTAATCAAGGTTATCATTCCTCAGATTATGCCAGCCGTTATTTCTGCATCGTTACTTGCCTTTACCATGTCCTTTGATGACTTTGTGATTTCGTACTTTGTAACAGGCAATGGTGTTAAGAATATTTCAATCTTAGTGTATACCATGTCTAAACGCATTAACCCATCGGTCAATGCTTTAAGTACCATCATGGTTGGGGTGGTATCTGTATTCTTAATTATTATCAATTTGGTGCCAGTATTACGAAAAAACACCAGTAAAAAAGCGCTGGGTGCGCAATGAAAGGAACATTTATGAAAAAAATATTATCAATTTTTGTTGTGCTTCTCATCTTAGTTGGGTGTGGAAGCAGTGATAAACCAGTACTTCGTGTTTATAACTGGGGTGAGTATATTGACGAAGATGTAATTTATGCTTTTGAAGCGGAATATGGTGTCCGTGTACAGTACGATAACTTCTTTTCCAATGAAGATATGTATACGAAAATCGCCAGTGAAAGTTATGATGTTTTAATACCTTCTGATTATATGATTCAACGTTTGATTGAAGAGGATAAACTGATGGAACTGGATTTTTCTAAAATTCCCAATGCAGTGAATATTGATGCAGAATATAGAGACCGTCATTTTGATCCTGAAAATAAATATACAGTGCCTTACTTTGTGGGTTCTGTGGGTCTTGTTTATAACAAGAATGTGATTTCTCCATCTGAAGTTGAAGCCAAAGGATGGGATATTCTACGCGATACCCAGTATACAGATCGTATCTTTTTCTACAACTCAGAACGGGATGCTTTCATGGTTGCTTTAAAGGCTTTGGGCTATTCAATGAACACAGAAAATGAACAAGAGTTGAATGCTGCTTATGAGTGGCTTGTAGCAATGAAAAGAGAAGTTAACCCTGTTTATGTGGATGATTATGTCATTGATGGCATGGAAGCAGGCGAGAAAGATATCGCAATCATGTACTCTGGTGATGCAACCTATGTACTCAGTGTGAATGATGATTTGGATTATATTGAGCCTCACCAAGGAACCAACGTATGGATTGATGCGATGGTCATTCCAAAGGATGCTCCCAATTCAGAGCTTGCCCATACTTTCATTAACTACATTTTAGAGGCTGAAAATCAAGAAGCCATTTCGGTTAAAGTGGGTTACACCAGTCCCATTTCATCAGTTGCACAAAAGATTGCAAATGATGACTATGCTGGTATTGATGCCTATCTACCCCGAACAAATTATGATAAGGATGAAGAATTTTACTACAATGCTGAAACTAAGGTTATCTTAGGGGATTTATGGAGTAAGTTAATCGCCTCAAACTAACAAACTGTCTTTATGACAGTTTTTTAATTTGTGTGAATATAAAAATGAGTGCTATAATGAATTTGGTGATAGATGTGAAAGTGCGTTTAATTGATATAGCAAAACTTGCGAATGTATCTGTGGCAACGGTATCCATTGTTTTAAATGATCCAGATACGACGCGAATTTCAAAAGAAAAAAAAGCTGAAGTTTTAAAAATAGCGAATGATTTGAACTATTTTCCAAATACGGCAGCGCAGTCTTTGGTGACCAATAAATCCAATACGATTGGTTTGGTCATCCCTGATATTGAAAACCCGTTTTTCTCAACCCTTGCGAAAATTATCGAACAAAGATGTCGCAAGGAAAAGTTGGCAATTATAATTATGAATACATTGGAGGATTATCATAATGATCCGGATATTATTCGTTCCTTGCGTCGACGGGGTGTAGATGGGATGATTGTTGCACTTTCATCTGAAACGTACTTTGATGATAAAAAAATTAAAAACATTCTGAATAATTTGGATGTTCCTTTCGTGTTGGTGGATAGAACTTTGAGAGATTTTGAAGCCAATAAAGTTTACTTTAATAATTTACATGGGGGTTATATTGCGACCAAATATTTAATTGACAATGGCCATACTAAGATTGGCTATATTTCCGCACAAAACCATGCGATGACAGGTTATTTTAGACATAAGGGATATATACAGGCTTTAGAAGAAGCGGGGATTCCTGTCAATGAGGATTATATTGTTCATGGTGTCTATGATGTTAAAACAGGCTATGATTTGGCTGAACAACTCTATAATCAAGGGGTAAGTGCCATTGCTTGTGGGAATGATTTGAATGCTTTTGGGGTGCAAAAAAAATTGGTTGAAATGGGGCTATCAGTCCCTGAAGATATTTCGTTGGTGGGATATGATAATTTGGAGTTTAATGATTTCTTACAGAAGGGATTAACTTCTGTAGACCAAGATATTACTGAGCTTGCGCACCAAGGGGTTAATATTTTGTTGGAGGCATTACATCATCAGGATAAAAAGGTTGAAGTGATGTTAGAACCGACCCTTACCATTCGTAATTCTGTTAAAAAAATCTAAATTTAATGCGAAATAAGTGAAATTTAAAAAATTTGATTTTATACTTGACTTATATGTAAGCGCTATATTATACTTTAATCACAAGTTAAACGTTTAACATACTTAACGTTTTGGAGGTGAGGTATGAAGTTATACAATTTTGGCTCCCTAAATATAGACCATGTGTATGATGTAGAAGATCAGGTTAAAACTGGCGAAACAATTTCTGCGAATGCATATAATGTGTTTATTGGGGGTAAGGGATTGAATCAATCGATTGCTGCAGCGAAGGCGGGAGCGAATGTCGTGCATATTGGTGCAATTGGTCCGGATGGTTCTATTTTAAAGAAAGCGCTCACAGACGCGAATGTGGATGTATCCTGGCTATTAGAAACAAAAACACCTTCAGGACATGCGATTATTCAAGTGAATCATGAAGGTGATAATGCGATTGTTTATTATGGTGGATCTAATTTAGAAGTTTCTAAAGATGCCATTGATACGGCATTTGAGGTGATTACTACAGATGATATCGTGTTGCTTCAAAATGAAATCTCCAATGTGGCTTATATTGTGAATCAGGCTTATGAAAGAAATATTCCTGTTGCTTTGAATTATTCTCCAATTACTGAATCACTTTCAGAAGTCGATTTAAACAAAGTGACCTATTTGTTGGTCAATGAAATTGAAGGAAGGGCAGCAGCCAATTGTGACTCAGATGTTGATGTTGTTGACATATTGACTCATAATTATCCGAATTTAAATGTGATCCTTACCTTGGGTGAAAAAGGTGCAATCTATTCAAAACAGGGTTTGGATAGTGTGATGCAAAAAGCATATAAGGCGAAAGTTGTGGATACAACTGGAGCTGGAGATACCTTTACAGGATACTTTGTGGCTTCTTTGGCTGCATCGAAAACTGTGCAGGAAGCATTAGAATTGAGTTGTAAAGCGAGTGCCATTGCGATTGGGAAACCCGGTGCCAGCAATGCCATTCCAACATTAGAGGAGGTTTTAGACCAATGAGTATACCAACACCGCATATAGAAGCGAAAAGTCCGAATGAAATTGCGAACACCGTATTGATGCCAGGTGATCCGCTTCGTGCAAAATTTATTGCAGATAATTATCTTGAGGATGTAACACAGTTTAATGCTGTGAGAGGCATGCTTGGATATACAGGTTATTATAAAGGAAAGCGTGTTTCTGTTATGGGATCCGGGATGGGAATTCCTTCATCCATGATTTATTATCATGAATTGTTTGCTTTCTATGAAGTAGAAAATATCATTCGTATTGGAACAGCGGGTGCAATGAATGCTGAAGTGGGTTTGGAAGATATCGTCATTGCGACGGCGTCTATAACCGATAGCGCGATTAATGTGGGCGCCTTTGGTAATTATGCATTTTGTCCAACGCCTGATTTTGATTTATTATTAAAAGCACATGAACAAGCACAAAAAATGAATGTTAAAACACATGTGGGTACGGTTGTCTGTAGTGATCAATTCTATCGTGAAAGAAAAGAAGAGACAGATAAGTTTGCTCAATATGGTGTCTTGGCTGCTGAAATGGAATCAGCCGGATTGTATACAGCTGCACGTCGCTTGGGTAAAAAGAGTTTGGCTCTGTTTACCATTAGTGACTCTATGGTGACAAAAGAAGCACAGAGCAGCGAAAAACGCGAGAAGGGCTACCGCAGTATGATGGAACTTGCCCTAGAAATCGCCCCAGAATAGTCATTTATTTTAATGAAGGAGGAAAAATGAATGAAAAAATTATTAGCATTGGTACTTGTTGCATTGCTACTTGTTGGATGTGGAACATCCGATGGTAACAATGGCGGCAATGGTTCAGGAAATGACGACAAAGTTAAAGTGGCGTTGTTGATTAGTAACCTTGGTGACTTGTCATTTAATGACTCAGCAAACGAAGGTGTATTACGTGCGAAAGCAGAAATTGAAGGTGCAGACGTTACTGTTATTGAGTATGGAGAAGATCCAACTAAGTATGAACCTGCATTAATTGAAGCAGCAGAAGCAGGATATGATATGATTCTCGGAAGTTCAACACTCCAAGAAGTATTTGAAAACAATGCAGCCGAATATCCAGATACAGTCTTTGTCTTATTTGACTCAGAAGTTGATTATTCAACTGGCTTGTATGACAACATCTACTCAATCGTTTATAAAGCAAATGAAGGTTCATACTTAGGTGGATACCTCATGGCTTCACGTAGTGAAACAGGTGTTATTGGATTCTTAGGTGGTATGGATCAACCTATTATTTCTGACTTCTTACTTGGATTTATCCAAGGTGCTAAAGAAGCAAACCCAAATATTAAAGTTACATTCGCATATGTTGGCGCATGGAATGACTCAGCTAAAGGTAAGGAACTTTCATTAGGAATGTTCAACCAAAAAGCAAGTTCAATCTTCCAAGTTGCTGGTGGATCCGGAATGGGTGCAATTGAAGCTGGTGTTGAAAGAGGATTAGAAGTCTTGGGTGTTGACTCAGACCAAGCCTTGGCATTTGAAGCTGATGGTAACACTGATTTTGCGAACATTATTGTAACTTCTGTCTTGAAAAACGTTGGTGACTCACTTTACAGAGCCATTGACCTCATGGTTAAAGGTGAATTAAAAGTTGGAGAAACTGAACAATTGGGATTGGCAGAAAATGGTGTTGGCTTGGCAATCAATAAATTCTATGAAGAAAAAGTTGATGAAGCATTAAGAGCTGAACTTAAAGATATTGAAGAAAAAATTGTTGCTGGCGAAATTACAGTCGATACAGCTTATGGTAAAACAACCGCTGAAATCGATCAAATTCGTGATGCAGTAAGACCATAATTTTAGATGGTTTATTGGACAAAGTACGATTTTATTCGTACTTTGTTCTCATTATAAGTTAGGAGCGTAAACAAATGTCACAGAATTTTTTAGAAATGAGAAATATTACTAAAGTTTATCCAAATGGTGTTGTGGCAAACGAGAATGTTGATTTAATTTGCGGCAAAGGCGAGATTCATGCTTTGATGGGTGAAAACGGAGCCGGTAAATCAACTTTGATGAAAATTCTCTTTGGAATTGAACAACCTACTTCTGGAACGATAACATTTAAAGGGGAGCCTTTGGATTTGAAATCGCCTTTAGACGCTATCGATAAAAGAATTGGGATGGTTCACCAACACTTTATGTTGGATGAGGATTTATCAGTCACTGACAACATCATTTTAGGTATGGAACCAAAGAAGGGATTGTCACTGGATTATGAAATGGCGCGTAAGATTGTGTTGGCCACAGCGAATCGCTATAAGCTTAATGTAGATCCCGATGCACTTGTTATGGATTTGGATGTTGGTAAAAAACAAAAAGTCGAAATTTTAAAAGCCTTAATTCGGGGTGCAGAGCTTATTATTATGGATGAGCCCACTGCTGTTTTAACGCCACAAGAAACAGAAGAGCTCTTTGAGCAGTTTAAGATTCTACGTGATGAAGGCCATACCATTATTTTTATTTCTCATAAACTTCGTGAAATCAGTTCTATTTGTTCACGTGCAACCATTATGAGAGCTGGAAAAGGTTTGGGTTCCTATGACTTAGAAAACGTAACCATTCAGGAGTTATCCAGAATGATGGTGGGTCGTGATGTTGTAAGAGAAATCGAAAAAACAAAACCAGCACCTGGAGAAAAGAAATTAGAAGTTAAAGATTTAACAGTCGTTAATGATGAATTAAATGTTGTGGTAGACAATGTATCATTGACCCTACATGCTGGAGAGATTTTGGGAATTGCAGGCGTTGAAGGTAATGGACAACGTGAAATGGTTGATGTCATTACTGGCCTTGCAGATGAGTATACAGGTACAGTTGAAATTGCAGGTGTACATCTCACCACAAAAAATCCAGTGCGTGAAGCCCGTGATCTTGGTTTGTTCCATATTCCAGAAGACCGTTTAACCTATGGTGTTATGGCAGATGGAAGTATATCAGACAATTTAATTTCCAATCGCTTTACAAGCCCTGAATACAGCAAGTTTGGGTTCTTAGATTCTAAGAAAATTGAAAAACTTGCCGATACATTAATTGAAGAATATCAAGTAAAAACTGACAGTAAATTCACACCCATGCGCATGCTTTCAGGTGGTAACATGCAGAAAGTTGTTGCAGCCCGTGAAATGAGTGAAGATATTGAAGTCTTGGTCGCAGACCAACCTACCCGTGGGGTTGATGTTGGGACCGCATCATTTATGTATGACCAATTGGTCAAAATTCGTGATGGCGGTGCAGCCATTCTCTTGATATCTGCAGATATCAATGAAGTTATGGAAATGTCAGATCGACTCATCGTCATGTATGATGGTAAGATTTCTGGATATTTTGATAACCTAGATAACTTAACTGAAGAAGAACTTGGATATTACATGTTGGGACTCAAACAAATGAGCCCTGAAGAAATTGAGGAGGTGACCCGATGACACAAAAAGTATCAAAAGATAAGAAACAATATGATGTCCGCCGTCGTGTACAACAAATTGAAGGTCAATTTGAAGTCTTACGGACCATCATGGCCATCGCCATTGCGATGTTAATTGTACTTGTGATTATCGGATTTGTGTCAGAAAGTCCACTCAGTGCAATTCGTACACTCTTAATTGGACCCCTAACCAACATCAGACAACTTGGAAACGTCATTGTCTTGATGATTCCGCTGATTTTTACAGGTTTGGCCCTCACCGTTGTCTTTAAATCTCAAAGATTTAACTTGGCTTCTGACTCTGCTTTCTATTTGGGAAGTTTGATTGCTGCCTATGTTGGGATCTTCAGTCCCTTATCTCCTGTATTAACCATTATTTTGGCTTTACTGGGTGGTATGTTGGGTGGATTTATCTTGGGTTGGATTCCAGCTGTTTTAAATAAAAGATTTGGCGCTGGAGAACTGGTTACATCATTAATGCTTAACTACGTAATCGGCTTCTTGGTTCTATATATTTTTAATAACATCATTCGTAACCCTGATCAAAATACTTTGATGTCCTATAACATGCCTGAAGGTGTGAATCTAGGGTCCATGTTCAGTATGGGAAGAACGAATGTTCACTGGGGATTGCTCATTGCGATTTTGGTGGGTGTGATTGCATATACTGTTGTCTATAAAACAAAGTGGGGTTACGCTCTACGTGCAACAGGTTTGAACGAAAAATTCGCACGCTATACAGGTTTGAATACAACCAAAGTAGTACTTTTGGCACAAGTATTTGGAACCGGTATTGCTGGTTTGGGTGGTGCAGTTGAAATGTTGGGTAACCACCGAACATTTAGATGGGCTGCTTCTCCTGGCTATGGATTTGATGGGGTTATCTTGGCAACCTTGGCAAGAAACAACCCAATCTATATTCCTTTTGCAGCATTTTTCTTAGCATATATTCGTATTGGTGCTGACATGGTTAACTTCTCAAGTGATGTTCCTGCAGAGATTATCTCTGTGGTTCAAGCAACCATTATTCTCTTAATTGCAGCGCAATCATTCTTGGGTAAATGGAAACAAGATCGCATTGTTAAAGCAACTATGGAAGCACAAAAAGAGGAGGCATAACAATGGAAATTCTACAATTATTTTCAAATCCAAATTTCTGGTTTGGTGTTATTCGTTCCATGACGCCAATTCTCTTAGCAGCCCTTGCAGCCCTCTTGGCCGCAAGAACTGGCATCACCAACATGGCCATTGAAGGGATTATGCTCTTTGCAGCACTGTTTGCTGTCATTGGTTCCTGGATCAGTGGTTATGCTTTGGTCGGTGTTTTGGTTGCTGTCTTAACTGGAGTGGGTATTACCCTATTCCTTGCTTACTTTAAAATTAAAATGAAGGCAGATGAAATTCTAGCGGCCATTGCGATTAACTTACTCGCAAATGGGGGAACCATCTTTATTCTTTACTTAGTTTCAGGAGATAAAGGAACTTCCTCATCTCTAAACTCAGCTTCACTGCCAGCCATTCATATTCCATTTATTAAAGATATTCCTTTTATCGGTGGTATTATTTCAGGGCATAGTTTCTTAGTATACTTAGCATTTGTGGCCGTATTTGTTGTAAACTATCTGCTCTTTAAAACACCTTTGGGACTTCGAATTCGTTCTGTAGGTGGTAATGCCCATGCTGCTGAATCTGTTGGGGTTTCTGTTAAGAAAACACAATATATTGCGATGGCTTTATCAGGCGTATTCGCAGGATTGGCGGGAGCCTTTATGTCAATGACCTATATGACCATCTTCACAAAGGGTATGGTTGCGGGTCGTGGATATATTGGATTGGCGGCTTCTAATGTCGGGGGTCGTGCACCGATTGGTGCCATGTTTGCGAGTTTACTCTTTGGATTCTTTGATTCCCTAGGAAATAACTTACAACGATTTGCGATACCACCAGAATTTATTTATATGATTCCTTATATCGCAACGATTGTGATGTATACATATTTCTCATATCGTCGCATTAATCAGAAAAAACGTAGAAAAGCACAGATCGCCAAACTTCAAGTTGAAGAAAGCGGTCATTAAGAAATGAGACATAAATACTTTGGCGCAATTTCATTGAGCTATGCCACCATGTTTTTTGAAGGGGCACTCAATGTTGTCTTGGTTGTCTTTATGATGACATTGAGTCATCAATTCGGTAAAGACAGCGGTGAGATTGCCATCCTCGTTTCTTTGAAATCGTTTGGAACCATGGTGACCCTCTATTTAGCGGGTCATCTTTCCGATAAAGTAGGTCGGAAATATGTCATGTTGATGGGATGGTTATTCTTTGTGTTTTTCCTATTGGGGTTCGTATTTGTTGAAAACTATGCACTCTTACTTATATTTTCAGTTTTAGGTGGTGTAGGCCATGGCTTAATGGATTCTCCAGGTATGACTTTAATCTTTGACGCCATAGAGGGGAATACGGGACCTGCCATGAGTTTGATACAAGTTTTCTTTGCGGGTGGATCTGTTGTGGCAACATTATTGGGTTCACTTTTCATCGCGAAAAACTATCCCTACCAAAACTTCTTCGTTATATTCTTGGGGATATCTCTTTTATTGTTGGTGCTCTTACTGAAGGTAGAATACCCTCCAGTGAAAAGCGCTGAACCTGAATTTAAGATTGATAAAAAAGAAAAAATTAAATTTAATCCAACGAAGGCCATGCTAATTTTATTGGTTTGTATGATTTTATCAGCCACATTCCAATCTATGATGACCACCTGGACGCCAACCTTTGCGGTTGATGTCAAAAATTTGACACAAGCACAAGGTGTATCCATGTTGTCATCCTATCAAATTGGTTCGGTAGTTGGAGCCTTTGTGCTCGCATATTTATTAAGAAGATACTCCGTAACCTTATTCATGTTTTTGAATCCGTTTCTTGCCAGTATCTTTATGATTTTGATGTTATTTGTTAAAAATCCACTCCTCACCGTAGGATCTTTATTTGGGATCGGCTTTTTCCAAGGTGTATACTTTTCCTTATGTATCAACATGGGCGGGTTACTCTATCCTGAAAAAGCAGGTGCCGCAACGGGGGCAATTGGTTCCATCAATATGCTGGGATTTGCAGTGATGATTTCACTTTCCGGTAAATTTGTGGATACTGTAGGTGTGTATGAGTTAATGGTTGGCGTGGTGTTTGTAGGCCTTCTACTTTCACTGTGTGCCTTTATCTTTAGACAAACCTATCATAAACTTGTAGGAGGAATAAAATGAGAAAAGTAATAATTGACTGTGATCCTGGAATTGATGATGCGTTTGCGATTGCAGCCGCTTTCCTTGATCCTAATATTGATATTTTAGCAATTCATTCTGTTGCGGGTAATGTTGGTATTGAAAATACAACCCGTAATGCGCAAGGATTGGCCCATGTTTTGGGATATGATGGCCCCATCAACCAAGGTGCGGGTGCACCCTTAATCTATGCGCCTTTCAGTGCAGCTGAGGTCCATGGTCATAATGGTTTTGGGGGTGTTACATGCTCAGGTTATCGAGCCTTAAGTGAAGAAACTGCATTTGAATCTGCAGTCCGTCTTTTAAATGAACATGATAAAGTAACCTATCTTGCTTTGGGACCCCTCACAAATCTTGCGATATTAATTAAAGCGCATCCTGAATTGATGCATAAAATTGAAGTCATTTCCCTTATGGGAGGGGGCATTAAAGGGGGTAATACAACCATTGCCGGTGAATTTAACTTCTATGCTGATCCCCATGCAGCCCATATTGTTTTTGAAAGTGGTATTCCACTTATCATGGCAGGACTGGATGTAACAGAACGCGGTTATATCACAAAAGAAACCATCGATACCATCAAAAAAGAGGGTGGTGAACTGGGTTCACTACTCTATGATATCTCTCAAGTTTCTTTTAATTTCGCTAAAGAATATTTGGGACATGAACGTGTTCATTTACACGATGTGATGACACTCTACGCATTGAGTCATCCTGAAATCTTTGAAAGTGAAGATTTGTATGTCAAAATCGCAACAGATGATAACTTTATGAGGGGGATGTCTATGGCTGACAAACGGCCACGTTCAACTGATAAACCCAATGTCCGTGTTTTAATGGATGTGGATAATGACGCATTTGTGAATCTTATTTTAGATCGTTTTAAAGGAGTGTAATCCCTATGAAAAAAATACCAATTATGATTGATTGTGATCCTGGAATTGATGATGTTTTGGCCATTGTACTTGCGATGGCTAAAGAAGAACTTGATATTAAAGCCATTACCACAGTTTGTGGAAATGTAAGTGGTGAAAAAACAACCCGTAACGCCAAGTTGCTATTAAACGCAATGGGCAGTGATATCCCACTCGCAAAAGGATCAATGTTACCTCTTGTTAAAAATCATATATCAGCCAGAGTCCATGGCGAAGATGGCTTGGGTGATATGTCCCATCGTCTTCCAGATGAACCCTACCAATATTTTTCCTCTAAATCTGCGGTCCAATTAATGGCAGAAGTGTTGGAAGCATCAGAAGAGCCCATCACGATTGTAGCAGTGGGACCTTTAACCAATATTGCCCTACTTTTATTTTCATATCCCCATTTAAAACCTAAGATTAAAGAAATTTCTATCATGGGTGGCGGGATTGGATTGGGTAACCGTTCGGAGCATGCTGAATTCAATATTTTTGTGGATCCTGAAGCATGTCATATGGTACTCAACTCTGGAGTTAAGATGGTATTTGCGACTTTAAACGCAACCCTTCAAGCCAACCTATTAAAAGAAGATATGGATAAATTTAGTTTCGTGTCGGGTGATATGGCTCAGTTTATTCATGATATTATGTGGCGCTATGCTGAGAAAGACTCAGCCCTTCATGATCCAGTTTCAGTACTCTGGGTGACCAATCCAGAACTTTTTGAAACTGAAAGTCTCAATCTTCAAGTAGATACAACGGATTCAGAAACCCGTGGTAAAACTTATGTCGTAGCGGATGATGCGCCCAATGTACGCGTCATCACAAAGGTAGACCGTGTAAAAGTGATCGATGCGATTGCGGAATCATTTAATGTATTAGAATAAATGAATGTGGGTATTCCATTAAATACAATTAATGTATACCTTAAACCAATTAGAAGTCAATGATTTATCGTATCTGGGTTTTGAATCAAAGAACGATAAGTTAATGACTTCTTTTTCTATGTTTCGAGATAATCAAAGTAATAAATAATTGTACTCTTTTTTATCCAGATCAGTTTTACAAGATCTTGTACTGACTGTACATTGAAATTTATTAGTGTGGCAGCTATTATATAAATAAGAAAAGAAAATGAAAGTAGATTTATATTCAAAAAGGAAGAAAAGAAAAAAAGTTATGGTTTATTGTTTGCTTTAAGTCTTGTTTTAGATCGTATGGTTTTTTATGGAGTCCAAGTTCCGAAAATAAAATATACTATATGGTCTTAGGTGTTTTGGTTATAATAAAGGATGTTGCCTATTTCATATGGCGGTGCATTTTTTTGCACTGTTTAAAATAAAAAAGAGCCTGTTAAAGACTCTAATATATATAGTTTGTTTTTGTCTATGGCCTTGGGTAACTAACATCAAGCAATCGACATCAGTAAGGTCAATGTAGCACACTATCTATTGGCAAATATACTCACTGCCTGGCAATCGTAAATATAGGAATAACTAATGAAAACCAAATAATCATGATAACTATTTTTTAAAAAATAATACTTGATTATGAGGGCTTTCAGTAATAATTCCGATACGATTGCTTTTTCTTTAATATTTCTGAAAAGTAATCATCTGGTTCACTTGACCACACATCTTTTATTAGATGCGTGTATTCATTGAACTTTAAAGTAATGTCATGGTAGATAAGTTGAAGTTTCCCTAAATGGGTTAGGTCTTTAAATCGATACTCTTTATGCGATACATGATAAGAATCTACTGATCCGTCCTCATTAAAAAAAACAAGTTGAAAATCGGGTTCATTCTCTAAAACATTTCCCTTGGTATAAGGGTGTTGCCACACTTCATAATTTTCCTTTTTTTCGATTCTTCTAGGATAAAGCGCAATCAAATCAGATTCTTCAAGAATAGTCCCATCATCGTATTTCATAAAATCCCCTTCCTTACCTATATATACTAATTATAAGCCATAATGTTACTAATAAACAGTCTATTTCTTTTTTAATAAGGGTGATATAATAGATATGAGTAAGATTCCTTTCTGTTGATTCGAACATATTATAAGGAATTTTATTCTTTTTTTTACCTACACCTATTTTACACTATCATTAATGTATTTCTTTTGAATATAATGATTACGTATGATACGATACTTGTACAACTTAATAAAACATACCACTAGGGGAGCGTAAAG
This sequence comes from uncultured Erysipelothrix sp., assembly GCA_947631935.1. GTDB lineage: Bacteria > Bacillota_I > Bacilli_A > Erysipelotrichales > Erysipelotrichaceae > Erysipelothrix. The sequence continues at coordinate 4,857 of CANRNG010000011.1, read as the reverse complement.
CTGAGAGGACATTTGTCTGACCCTTATAACCTGAACTGGATAATGCCAGCGGAGGGAAGTGTGTATCATCTTTATATGATACTCATGTCCTTTCAGGTATGGGTATTTTTTATTTGGGATAAGGAGGATACAAATGAATAATCGTAAAGTTAGGTTTATGACTGAAGGGGGATTGATGTTGGCGCTGTCAGCATTGTTGAGTAATATTATCATTTATCAAGCACCCAATGGGGGCAGTGTGTCTGCGGGGAGTATGATTCCACTTTTAATTTTTGCGCTCAGATGGGGAACACTTCCAGGTGTTCTTTTGGGTGGGTTGTATGGTATTTTGGATTTTTTACTCAAACCCTATTTTTACCATCCAGTGCAATTCTTATTGGATTATCCGGTAGCCTTTGGGTTGATTGGATTGGCGGGAATTGCCAAAATGGATGATAGCAAGACATTGAATCTGGGTATTATTTTGGGTGTGGGTGTTGCGATGTTGGGGCGTTTGGTTGCGCATACAGCTTCTGGTGCCGTCTTCTTTGCTGAATATGCAGGGGGACAAAATCCATGGCTCTATTCCATTGGTTATAATGCAACTTACTTAATCCCTGAGTTTATTATTTCAAGCATTATCTTGGTGATTATTTGGAGCCCATTAAAAAAAGTTTGGAAGTGATTGGATGAAAAAAGGACTTGTGATTGCAAGTGGTGAAATTAAAGATAAATCGTTGATAAAGCGGCTTGTTGAAGCGGTGGATTGGGTTGTGTGCGCAGATGGGGGTATTGAGCATGTCCTTGATTTAAAGATAAAGGTTGATGCTTTGGTGGGTGATTTGGATTCAGTCTCAAATGAGACATTAAAAACGGTGTCTTTTATGGATATAGAGATTATTAAGTATCCAATTGAAAAAGACAAAACGGATACTGAATTGTCGATTGATTATTTAGTTGATAAGGGATGTGAATCGATTACTTTAGTTGGTGTTACGGGTGGTCGAATGGATCATACACTCAGTCATGTGTTTTTATTGAAACGTTTGGAAGAAAAGAACATTAAAGCAAGAATTGTGGATGACCAAAATGTAATCTATTATACGGATAATATGCTTACTTTGCCAAAACAAGCGGATATGTATGTGTCTGTCATTCCATTGTCTTTTGAGGGTATTGTGGTGAGTTTAACGGGTTTTTATTATCCGCTCGATCATGCACTTGTGCCTTTTGGATCGACTTTGACCAACAGCAATCGTATTGTTGAATCTGAAGGTATTATTAGAATAGAAAAAGGAGCGGCCTTGATTATAGAATCAAAGGACACGCTCCTTTTTATTTAGATGTTTTTCAATTAGGGTGACTTCCATATCCCCAATATAACCAATCCCGATGACTGTATAGTGGTTTTTTATAACATAGAAATTTCGTAAATGAACAAACTCGCTGCGATAGTCCATTCTTAATACATCCACATCGAGTGAATCTTCTATGTCTTGGAGAATCTTTGAACCCCAACCTTGGTCTTGAAGTTTTGGATGGACCATCATTTTCTTTAAGTAACGATAGGTGTAGCCATCATTTATATGAAAATAGTGTGGGTATCTGGTTTCTAAGATATAGCTAATGGTGGCTTCATCGTTGATATAAACCAATTTGTCTTCTATCTTAAACTTGTATCCATCCGAGTCAAAGGGTTCAGTCCAGTGATCTAGGTTATATTTTTGTTGGGTATTTTTGGAACAGGTCTCATAAAGACGCTGAATGGCCCAAAGGTCATTTTGTGTGGCCAGTCTCATAATTTAAAGAGTTTACGAATTTGGTGATAGCTTTCCATGTGGTCATTCACATGGTAGTCGGCTTTGGATTGATCCAAACCAAATCGGTTGTCTTTGTAAGCGATGACTGTAGCTCCTGCTGATTTCCCTGCTTGAATCCCTAAGGTAGAATCCTCTATAACAAGGGTATTTTCAGGTTTAACATTTAAAACTGACATGGCTTTTAAATAAACATCAGGGGCAGGTTTTGAAGCATTGACTTCTTCGCCTGAAACGTAGAAGTCGAAGTATGTATCAATTTCACATTCTTGAAGAACCCGTTTGATGACGGATTTGGGAGAAGCTGAAGCGACGGCTGTTTTAATGTTGTTGGCTTTTAAGAATTGGAGTAAATGGGTTAAATGGGGCATTTTTAAATCAGCATAGTCCTTAAATGCAGCGTCAATATCTAAATCCTTAAAGTAATCTAAGATCTCAGTTTTTGTGAGTTTGGGAACCCATGTTTCAGCTAAGATATTCCATGTGTCATCCATAGTCGTACCGATGACTGGATAGAGATCTTGTATTTTTGTTTTTTGGTTGTTTAAGTGAAAGGGGGTGTGGAAGTAGTTCATGTAAATGGGTTCAGAATCTACCAGTACCCCGTCCATATCAAAGATTACAGCTTTCATTTTTCTTGGTCTCGCAATCTTTTTTGTCCCGCAATTTCTTTATAAGGCATGATATCGTGGCTGACTTCCAATGTACCTAAATATTCTCCATGTTCATTTCTTACTGCGTGGTAGCTGATATGAATGAGCATGCCTTTCATTTCAATCCAAAAACTTTCTTCATCTTTCTTGCCAGATTTTAAGTCACTGAGAATGGCTTCCACCATATTGACTGATTTGGGTGGGTGGCAGTGTTGTACGATACGACCCAAAGCTGCTTTAGATCTCACAAAAATACGATCTTTGGCGAGGTTGAAGTATCTGAATTTATCATCTTTATCGATAAAGGTGATATCAATCGGAAGGGCATTTAAGACGCCTTCCAATTCTTCAAGTTTTAAGACCCCGGATGGTAAGTGGATTTTATGGTCTCTTACCAGCAAATCATCTTTAACGCGGTCATAGAAACTTTTTGTGCGGGGAGTCCATTTCTTTTCTGGAACGACCAAGCAATATCCAATATCTTCTGAATCTATGGCAACATCCATCCATTCTTCATCAGTGACCACCTCTGAAATCATGGGAAGCATGATCATTTCTTCTTTAAAAATCATGTCTTCGATGCGTTTGCGTAGTGCTTCAAAGACTTGAGATAGGTTCTCTGTGTCTTCATCAATGACTTTCTTTTCAAAGTCTTTTAGGTCTTGTCTGATTTCATCATCCACGGCCCACATAACTTTGGGTGGTGCATCAAAACCATACTTTTCTAAGAGTGGGAAGAAGAGTATTTCTTTTCGTGAATAGTGCTTATTGAGATCAAAGAGTTCATTGATTTTATTGCGCAATGCGAATTGGGCCATGGGGGTTTTCTTACTTTCGTACTCCAAGACATCAAAAAACATATCTTCTAAATGTAGTTGGAGGGCTTTATTCTCATTTTTTAATACTTGAACAGGATGTCCTTCTTGTTCGAGTTCATCAGGAAGTGCATGAATTTCTTCAATAGACATGTTGAAGATATCTGCGTGAATGTCACAGAGTCTTTGAATTTCTTCAATGGGCATGCCTGCATTCACCAGTTCTTGTTCCATCTGGATGATTTCTCTAGAGGTTACAGAACCAAACTTTTCTTTAAATTCTTCTTTTACGACTTCTGGATCCACACCTTCGTGGAGTTTTAAAATAATTTTACCGAGTGCTTGTGTTTTACTCATGAAAATCCACACTAATACCTTTCTCTTCTAAATATACTTTGAGTTCATCGACTTGGCGATTGATGTGTTCTAAGGCTTTTTTTAAGGTCATGATTCTCCCCATGGTATTGTATGCTTGTGGGTTTCGCATGGGACTGAAGCCAAATTCAATCAATGCTTCCCGTAACGCTGGGTCATCATGTGTAATATTATAAAATGTTTCATTTAGGTTTATCGTTTTCATATGGGCCTCCTACATCCAATATTATACATGAAGTGGTAAAATAAGTGTAGGTGAAGTCAAATGGAAAACTTAAATAGGATTTACTTGATGATTAAAAAAGAGAATCCGCAGTTCACTAAGAAGGGTTGGGAACCCATTTATCGTGTATATAAAGAAGCGCGTATTTTGATAGTGGGGCAGGCGCCTGGTATTAAAACTCAAGAAAGAAATGAAGTATTCCTTGACCAAAGTGGGGATCGGTTGCGTGCTTGGATGGGTGTCGATGCAGATTTCTTTTATAATTCAAAGAAGATTGCTGTTTTACCCATGGATTTTTATTATCCTGGGAAAGCCAAGACGGGTGATTTGCCACCGCGTAAAGGTTTTGCGGATAGATGGCATCCTTTACTTTTAAAAGAAATGCCAAATCTTGAGTTGATCATTTTGGTGGGTAATTATGCAGTTCAGCATTACTTGAGTCCACAAAGAAACCTCACAGAGACGGTTCGCGCTTTCGAGACGTATTTGCCTGAGTATTTTCCTCTTGTGCACCCTTCGCCTTTAAATCGGCGTTGGGAGGCAAAGAATCCTTGGTTTGAGACTGAAGTTTTACCGAAATTAAAGGCAAGTGTTATAAAGGCAATTAAAGAAGACTAGACTTGCTTTTGGGTGAGAAATTTCATATTATAATCGAAGTGGAAGGATGATGCTACTGTGTCTTTCAAAAAGATGAATACGGTGAATGTTTTAATTGTGCTCTATGCGCTCCATTCTATTGGCGCAAACTTTGCACATCCCATTACGCCCAGTTATATTAATTTTTTACAACTACCCAGCGCAATGTTTGGGTATATTTTTGCGGCCATGAGTTTTGCGAACTTTATGTTTTCTCCCTTTTGGGGCGTCATGAGTCGCTATATAAAAGCAAAGAACTTATTTTTAATAGGATCATTGGGTTATGCGGTTGGACAACTCATATTTGGATTTATCCATAACCCCTATATTATTATTTTTGCCAGAGTTATTTCAGGTGG
>CANRNG010000010.1 GCA_947631935.1 uncultured Erysipelothrix sp. | reverse complement strand
CGCGTCTCCCCTTCACCCACAATAACATGGGTTCCAAACGGCAAAAAAGAGAGACAGTAATCTCCCATTTTTCCCGCAAATATCCCCATAATTGTATTCTCTTGTTTAAAAACATCCAAGTTTTTAGACACATTTATTCCCTTACCCGCAACGTTTTCGATAGACTGATCAACGCTGTTTGTTTTAGCAATTTCAAAACCTTTAGATAAAATTGTCTTATCGAGGGCTGGATTTAAAGTAATCGTATAGATTTTCATGAGCCCAATCCTTTCATGATATAATCATAAACAGCACTCTCATCTTCTAGTGATAACAGTTTCTCAACCATATCCAGATCCGAGAATAAAACTGCAATCGATGAAAGAATTTCCATATGTTCATCACCGATACCCGCAAGACCCAGGACAACTTTTACATTTTCACCTTGCCAATCAAGGCCATCAGGATAGATCGCCAATACAATTCCAGATGCCATAATATCTTCTTTGTATTCAAACTCTCCATGAGGAATGGCCAAATAATTACCCACAAAAACCGAAAGAGATGCATCTCGCTTTAACATACCTTCAATATATCTGGGTTTTACATAGCCTGAATCCACCAATAAATTGCCGACAAATTTGATTGCTTCAGTGTGGGGTATCTTGCTTTGGTTTAATTTAATGTTTTCTAATAATAATATCTCTTGCTTCATTTTTGTGCTCCTTATAAATAATCAATAATGGCTTCAATCAACGTTTTTTTATCAAAGTTATGAACAGATTCCAAAACTTTGGGTTCATCAATCATTGATTCAGTTATTTTACTCATTGTCTTACGATCCACATTTTTTGCAGGATTGGGAATCACCATCAAAACCCCAATTTCAATATTCTTAAAGTCCCTGTGTTTCTTTTTACCAAAGTGCTTAAAGAACAATACCTCAGGAACATCAATGCCGGCCACACTGGCATGATACATCACAAATTGATGCTCATCTATCACAATTGAACCATTGCATTCTCTTTTAAGAACTGCATCCAATATTTTGTCCTTATATATTTTTCCATACACCAAAGCATCAATCAAGGTAGAAACTGTCTTTTTTACATCGCTCTCAAATGAAATTGCCGTAAGTCCAATTTCATCCAGGATGTTCATATTATAATGCTTTTGCTGGTTTTTCACAATCCTTGGTTTATCATGAATCGATAATGAATCAATGGCTTGTCTTACTTTTAAGATGTCTTCATTTTTTAGCAAAGGATTCACATAAACAATGGGTTTGGATGTTTCAATAACCAAAGTACTGACGATTAAATCCACAGATGCCATGGCGTCCCCTTGCGTATCCGCAATGGCGTAGGGTTCAATTTCATCTATATCAAGAAAAGCATTCTTTAACTTAGATGCGAGCAACGTTGAAATCCCAATACCACTGGCACAAACAACCCCAATCCTCAAATTTTTTCTATTTATTCTCAGATGTTTCTTTCGCTCAATCGCAGCCCCGAAGTGAAGGGTCAAATAACCCACCTCATCATTGGACAGCTTATATTGATATTCTATATAGAGAATACGAGATGTTTCTTTTACAATCTCAAACAATTCTTCATATTGATTCATAATCTCTTCTAAAAGCGGATTTCGAATCTCTAAGTTATATTTTAAACGATTTAAAGTGGGTTTAAGATGTGCCATCAAGCCTGTTCTAAGTGAACTGTCCTGCGTAAAATCCTCTTTAAGAATATTAGAAAATCTTTCAATCAAACGATTTGTTATCATCAAAGCCTCGTAATTATCTTTAAATTCTTCAGGATCATGATTTAAATTTTGAGGACGTGTTCCCTGTAGATGCATAAATATATAGCCCACTTCTGCTTCTGGGAAACGAATCTTAAAGCGATCTTCAATATCCGTAGCGATGATATAGGATTCCTTATATATGGGATGGTCTTTCATTTCATTGAGCGTATCAACGTCCATTTCAATTAGATCATGATTTTGAACCCGTTCAACGGCAATCGCTAGATGAATAATCAAACCAATATAGGAGTGTTGCGTAATTTTTTTTGCGATATTAACGGTAGATTGTTCCAATACATCGATTACTTTTAATAGAATATCCCGATTCAAAAGACCCAATATTCCTTCTTCTTGTTGGTCGAAATAACGATGGACATCAATATTATAGGATTCAAGATTTGAAAGGTTTTCAAGTTCAATGCGCTTATGGATATAGTCCGTGATGGCTTTACGAATATGTTCTTCATCACCCTCAACACTGACCCCATATCCTTGTCTTCGAATCAACTTGAGTTTATACGATTCAAACCAAGGCTCAATGGCTTCTAAATCCCTAGAAATGGTCCCTTCACTCACATCAAATAAATAAGCTAAAGTTGAAAGTTTGGTCAGTTCTCGATCCTTTAAACACTGCAAAATTAACAGTTCTCTTCTAGAATCAGGATTGGTATAAGTCAAGGGATTCTTTATAGATTCAATGTTGGCTAAGAAGCGATGTATATTTTCCTTATCACCATGCATTTTATATCCCAAACCTGTCTTGGCTTCAACAGATATACCATAAGTTTCCAAAAAAGTATTGATATTATCGAGTTCACGAAAAATGGTGCGTGTACTTACACCCACTGCTTCAGCCAAAACTCTAGTGGTAACATAGTCTTCAGATTGTGCCAGGACTTTTAAAATATATAAAAGTCTGGGAGAAAAAATACTGTCCATTTCACATTCACCCTTTCTATCTTAATTATAACAAATCCTATCTCTATTCTACCTTTAATCCTTACATCTTGACAAGAGAACTCATGACAAAATGAAAAAAGGGTGGTTAGCCCTTATTTCGTAAATCTTTCTAAGAGTGCATCATACTCTGGTGCACCCAGGAAGTTATCAATCGCAATGATCTCTGCATCCGTTGCTACAGATTGCGCACGAGACTTCAAACTCTTATGTGTTACCACAAGTTTTGCATCTTTTGGCAAAGCATCAATGGATGTATTCTTAACTTTAATATCCAAACCCGCATTGTTGAAGCGTTTTTGAAGGGTGGTTGCACCCATTGCACTGGAACCCATACCTGCATCACAAGCAAAGATAATTTCAGTAATTAAGCTGTCTTTAGTCCCCTTTAGATTTTTAACAGCTGTTTTACTTTCTTCAAGTGATCCCTTTGGCTCTGTGAATCGGTAGATAACGGTAGCCACTACAAATGAAACTAAAGTTGCGACCAGAACACCGGCGATTACGGATAAAGCCCCGCCTTTTGGTGCCATGGCTAGTAGGGCAATAATACTACCTGGTGAAGGTGCTGCCAATAGGCCTGCTCCCAAGATTTGGAACGTAAAGACACCGGCTGCGCCCCCTGCAATAACAGCTAAGATTAAAAGTGGTTGCATCAAAATGTATGGGAAATAAATTTCATGAATTCCCCCAAAGAAGTGAATAATAATTGAACCAGGTGCAGTTTGTCTTTCAGTCCCCTTACTGAAGAACAAACATGCCAACAAGACTCCCAAACCAGGTCCAGGATTCGTTTCAATTAAGAAGAAAATTGATTTACCTGCTTCAGCAACTTGTTCAATTCCCAAAGGTCCAAAGACACCATGGTTAATCGCATTATTTAAGAACAAGACTTTCGCTGGTTCAACCAAGATTGAAGCAAAAGGTAACAACCCAGCATCAACAATGGTTTTAACACCATTTCCTAAAGCGGTAGTAGCACCTTCAACAACCGGTCCAATAACAACTGTACTGAACAAGGCCAATAGCATACCCAAGATTCCAAGTGAGAAGTTATTGATAAGCATTTCAAATCCAGCAGGAATTGAGTTTTCAAGCGCGTCATCAACTTTCTTCATTGCATATCCAGCCAACGGACCTACAATCATGGCTCCCAAGAACATTGGAACTGAAGATCCAACGATAACCCCAAAGGCAGTTGCGGCTCCAATAACACCCCCACGTGTTCCCCCATGAACCATCTTACCCCCTGTGTAAGCAATCAATGTAGGCAATAGATAAGAAATCATCGGTCCAACTAACGCTGCAAAGCGTTCATTTGGAATCCATCCATCAGCAATAAACAATGCCGTAATCAGTCCCCACGCAATAAATGCACCGATGTTTGGCATGACCATACCACTTAAAAAGCGGCCAAACTTTTGAATATTGTCTTTCATTAACAAACATTCTCCTTTTCTTTACATTCACATTATAGTATGAAAACGGTATCAAGATATAAGATGGTTTTTAAATTTGACATTAAAACCTAATGACAGAATAGAAAACGGGGATTATCCCCGTTTCTTAACTTAAATCTAAGAGTTGGGATTCAACCAACTCAAGTTGACGTTTGTATTCTTTCAGTTTATCCGCTTCCGCATCAACTTTAGCTTTGGGTGCCTTAGAAACAAAGTTTTCATTATTAAGCATTGCCGTAGCCCGTTTGATTTCAGACTCCAAACGCACCTTCTCATTTTCAAGTTTAACTCTTAAAGCTTCCTTGTCAACAAGTTCTGTTTTATCAAGCGCAACAGCCCCGGATTTAACGGGCAAGATTAAACTATCAGAAAGTTCCATTACACAATGCGTGTTGGTCATCTTCATAAACATCGCTTCCATGGTTGTATTCAAAGGATACAGCTCATTATTTTCATTGACCAGTTTCACACTTAATAATTTAGAAGGCTTAACATCATAGCTAACGCGTGCTTCACGAATGGCAATAATACCGTTGATAATATATTCAACTTCATCCAAATCACTTGTTTCAACTTCAATTTCAGTAGGCCAGCTTTCTAAGTTAATACTTTCAAGCGCATCCCCAAATTTAAGATAAATTTCTTCACTCACAAAAGGCATGAAGGGTGAAATTAAAATGGTAATATTTTTTAGAATCAAAGATAAAGTGGCTTTGGTAGCGTAAACTACTTCTGGATCACTTGATTGTAGTCCAGTTTTCGAAAGCTCAATATACCAATTCGCAAAGTCATCCCAGATAAAGTGAGTTAAAGCAGTCCCCACATTCGCATACTCATATTTATCCATATTAATTTGGACTTCTTTTAAAGTTTGATTAAAGCGATCAATAATGTAGCGGTCTACTTGACTCAAGTGTGCCTTTTCCATCTCAAAGGTTTCCCCTTCAAGGTGCATAAACACAAAGCGAGACGCGTTCCAAATCTTATTAATAAAGTTCCATGCACTTTCTACCTTTTCTTTAATATAACGCGTATCTTGTCCAGGGGTTGAGTTGGTTGTGAGGAAATATCGCAGTGAATCTACACCATATTCTTCAATTACATCCATGGGATCCACGCCATTTCCCAAGGATTTACTCATTTTTTGTCCCTTTTCATCACGAATCAAGCCATGGATTAATACATCTTTAAATGGTGCTGAATTCATAAAGTAACGGGCTTGAAATGCCATTCGAGCCACCCAAAAGAAAATAATATCGTAACCCGTGACCATAACATCCGTTGGATAATAGCGATTTAAATCTTCAGTTTGGTGGGGCCAACCCATCGTACTAAAAGGCCAAAGTGCACTTGAGAACCAAGTATCCAAAACATCTTCATCTTGTGTATAGTTTTCAATGTCTTTGGGGGCTTCCATGCCCACATACACTTCACCGGTTTCATTATGAAACCAAGCAGGGATACGGTGTCCCCACCACAATTGACGGGAAATACACCAATCTTCAATATTTTCAAGCCATCTTTCAAATGTATTCCCAAATCTTTCTGGGTAAAAATTAATGGCATTTTTTTCTTGGTATTTCAAAACTTCATCTGCCAAAGGCTTCATCTTCACAAACCACTGTAAAGAAAGATACGGTTCAACAATCGCATCCGTTCTCTCGGAGTGCCCTACTTGATGAATGTGTTTCTCAATTGAAATTAAATTACCCTCAGCTTCAATATCTTTAACCAAAGCTTCACGAGCATCAAAACGATTCATGCCTTCATATTTATGAGCAAGTTCATTCATAGTCCCATTTGGATGCATACAAATGGGCATCTCTAAGCCATACTTCTCACCAATCACGAAGTCATTGGGGTCATGGGCAGGGGTACATTTCATAACACCGGTACCAAATTCAATATCAATATAGTCATCTGTAATAATGGGTAAACTTTCACCATTAGCGGGGTTAATCGCGTGTTTTCCTACTAAGTGTTGGTAGCGCGCATCCTCAGGGTGTACCACCAAACACACATCCCCAAACATGGTTTCAGGGCGTGTGGTGGATACTTGAAGTGATTCCCCTGTTTCAGTGACTTTATAGTTAAAGGTATAAAACTTACCTTCCACTTCTTTATGGATTACTTCAATATTACTTAAAGCAGTTTGTGCTTCCACATCCCAATTAATGATGCGATATCCTCTAAAGATGAGACCTTCATTATATAAGTCCACAAATACTTTACGAACCGCTTCGTTCAATCCTTCATCTAAGGTAAAGCGTTCTCTAGAGTAATCTAAAGACAATCCCAATTTGGACCATTGTTTGCGTATGTGTCCTGCATATTCATTTTTCCAATCCCAACTCACTTCCAAGAATTTTTCTCTTCCCAAGTCATAACGAGAAATGCCATCTGAACGTAAGCGTTCTTCAACTTTCGCTTGAGTCGCAATACCCGCATGATCCATTCCTGGTAGGTAAAGTACATCTTTACCCAAAAGCCTTTGGTAGCGCATGATAATATCTTGTAGTGTATTATCCCATGCATGACCCAAATGTAATTTACCTGTTACATTTGGAGGTGGAATAACCAAGCTGTAAGGTTCTTTCCCTTTGTCTCCAGCTTCAAAATATTTCTTTTCAATCCAGTTTTCATATTTGTCTTTTTCAACCTCTAAATGGTTATATTTTTGATCAAGTTGTGTCATTTCAAATCTCCCTTCAATAAACTGTAGTATGGCATATCTACATACTCATTATAAAACTTAGCATAGGCACGACGATTGCCCTCATACACAAATCCCACCTTCTCAATGACCCGTTTGGACCCAATATTTTGAGGCAAATGCGTAATTTCAAGACGGCGTAAACCCTTATCATTTAATAAATACCTTACATAAGCATGGACTGCTTCAGACATAATGCCTTGATTCCAATAATCCCGATGTAAGACATAACCCACTTCAACAGTGTCACCGCGCATGATGGGGCCACTATCTACGGTCCCAATCATCCTACCATTCTCTTTTAAAACAATTGCCAAAGCCTCAAATTGTACTTTGGGATTCCGATTTAAAAAGAAATTTTCTAAAGAATCATAAGCATCATCCATGGATGTATAAGTATCATAAGTTACCATTTCTGTAACCAATGGATCACTACTATAGGCATAAAGGCTCTCAGCATCTCCATATTCTATGGGTCTTAAAATCAATCGTTTTGTTTCAATCATCGTTTGCCTCCTTAAAAATAAAAAAACGCCCTCACAAAGGACGATCTATAACCGTGGTACCACCTAATTTTATACTCAATACTTTAACGCAGCACTACGGGTATCCCTACTTAAATTCAAAATACCATTTCACAAGCGACCCTTCCCAAGTAATTTAGCTTGTGTTTCACCAACCCACAAGTCTCTAAACTAAATATATCGGTACTTCCTCTTGATCCAAAATGTTGATTCAATTATAGCATGAGTTTGGTTTGTTTTCAACGCTTATAAACAGTCACCAAAAAGCGTATGACCAAAGACTGAAAATCGTAAATCACCCTTTGATGGATTTGCTTAATTAACAAAAAAAGACTGTCCTAAGACAGTCTATCGACCCAATACAAGGTTTACTAAGACATTAAAGATAACGGCACCCAAGATTGCTGGAACGATATACATACCCGCAAGTTCGGGTCCAAAGCCACCAAAGAGATAGCCTCCAAGACTGGATCCAATCAATCCTGCAATCACATTATAAATAAAACCACTTCTCTTTTTTGAAAATAGACCGGATACAGCACCAATGAGGGCTCCGACTAATATTGTCCATACCCAACCCATTATGATTCCACCGTTTCTTTAAGGTCATGAACCCATCCTTTGACAGTGCCTTTACCTTTATCTATCATACCTTCAAACTCTAAGTCTGGGTCATTTGTGGCATGGCCGACCCGTTTCTTAATTTCACCCGTGAGTCGGTCTAATAAGCCACTTTTACGCATGGCTTCATAAATTACAATACTGCCAACTGCAGTAATAATGAATGTTTTAGTTTTTTTCATATGTAAAACCTCCTAATAAAAGATTATCACTAATGACTATGAATTTAAACTCAAATGATTTGAAAATTATCGTACTATCGTCATCCGCTGTCTTTTTTAGTATCAAAATTTATTTTTATTTAAAACAAAAAAAGCATGAATATTAATCCATGCTTCTTAAAATAAATTTTTGAATTTCGGGGGTATGGTGTGCATTGAGTGTTGAAAACAAGAAGACTTCCAATCCAGTGTCACGCTCAGTTTTCATCTTCATGGACATCATTTTATTACGAGATAACTTATCTGCTTTAGAAAGTACAATCGCAGCTTCAATGTTTTTCGCTTGTGCAAAATCAAGCATCATCCAATCATCTTCACCCATACCACGTCTGATATCAATCACCAATAACATGGCTCTTGGATGTCTTAATTCAAAGTAAGCATCCATCAAGGTTGCATAGTCCAATTGTTCCTGGTGGGAGCGATTGGCATACCCATAACCAGGGACATCCACCAATAATAAATCATCATTGATGTGGAAAAAATTGATGAGACGCGTTTTCCCAGGTCTTTGTCCCACATATGCCAAACGCTTACGATTGGTAATGGCATTAATGAGGGACGATTTTCCAACATTACTTTTACCGACCATTAAAAATTCAGGCTGGGTTGTTTCTGGAAATTGTTTGGGATCAGCAGCGGATAGAATCAGCTTTGCCTCACTGGCTTTTAACATTTTAAACCAACGCCGCTTTCACAACTTCAGACATATGCTCAACTGGAATAAACTCAATTTCTTTTTTAACAATGTCTGGGAGTTCATCCATATCTTTTTCATTTTGTTTTGGAATGACAATTCTGGTAATACCCACACGATGGGCTGCCAATGATTTCTCTTTTAATCCACCAATAGGAAGCACATGTCCCCTCAATGTTACTTCACCTGTCATGGCAACATCAGAATAAACCTTACGATTTGTGATTGCTGAAATGAGGGCAGTCGTTAAGGTAATCCCTGCAGATGGACCATCTTTTGGTACAGCCCCTTCAGGTACGTGAATATGAATATCATGGGTTTCAAAGAAATCATCAGCAACTTCTAAGTCTTTGGCATGCGTTTTAACATAACCCAAGGCAATTTCTGTAGATTCCTTCATAACATCACCCAATTGACCCGTAACGTGGAGTCTTCCCTTACCGCCAAAGTAAGTGACTTCAACAGGCAAGACATCGCCACCAAAGGAAGTATAAGCCAATCCTGTGACCACACCTACTTGGTTTTCTTTTTCTTTACGACCATATTCAAATATGTTTTGACCCAACCATTCAACAATCCGTTTGTTAGAAACAGTCACAGATTTTTGACCATCTTTTAGAATGGTTAAAACCGTTTTTCTACATAGTGATGCGATGACACGTTCAAGTTGACGTACCCCTGCTTCACGGGTATAGTGACGAATAACATAGCGCAATTGCGTTTCACTCATCTTAAATTGGGATTTGGTTAATCCATTAATTTTGAGTTGTTTTGGAATCAAGTGTTTGATTGCAATGTTTAATTTTTCTTCTTCTGTATAAGAAGAAAGTTGAATGATTTCCAAACGATCTCTTAAAGGCTCTGGAATGTCACCCAAGTAGTTTGCGGTTGCCACAAACATAACTTTGGATAAATCATAGGGTTCTTCAAGATAATGATCCGAGAACATTTTATTTTGTTCAGGATCCAAGACCTCTAACATCGCACTTGAAGGATCACCCTTGTAGTCTGATGCCATCTTATCAATTTCATCCAATAGGAAGACCGGGTTAACAACACCCGCTTTTTTCATGCCTTGGATGATACGTCCTGGAAGAGAACCCAGATACGTACGTCTATGACCTCGAATTTCAGCTTCATCACGTACACCACCCAAGGATGCTTTCACAAACTGACGGTCTAATGCACGCGCAATAGAAGATGCCAAGGATGTTTTACCCACACCTGGAGGGCCTACTAAACATAGGATGGGCGCATCAAGACTGCCGGTCATATTTTTAACAGCCAAGTACTCCATAATACGATCTTTAATTTTATCCAAACCATAGTGATCCGCATCCAAGGTGCCTCTCACTTCATTTAAGTCTTCAATATCATCGGTTTCTTGCCACCAAGGTGTTTTCAATAACCAATCTAGATAACTGCGAATGACACCCGATTCACCTGAAGCTTGCGGCAACATTTCATAACGTTGCAACTCTTCTAAAGCCTTTGCTTTAACGTTTTCAGGATAAGGGTTGTTTTCAATTAAGTTTCTAAACTCATCACTGTCTTCACTGACATCCACAGTATCGCCCAATTCTTCACGAATCGCGCGCATTTTCTCACGCAAGTAATACTCACGTTGATTGTCTTCCAAACGACCCTTAACACGTTCATTAATATCAGTTTCAATATCTGAAAGTGTTTTTTCACGTTGAATCTCTTGAAGAATAAACTCAATACGACTGTTTACGTTGAGTGTCTCTAATAAAGTTTGTTTGGATTCAAGGGGTAATGGAAAATGTTGTGAAAACTGATCTGCAATTTGCGTTGCCGACATGGATTGAAGTAAGAAATTATCCCAAAACTCTCTGGGGATATTTAAGTTAACCCCACCCACTTTTTGGGTTCGCTCAATCGCAAGTGCATTTTTAATTTCACGATTAATGGCACGAATCAATGCCGTTTCTTCGTCCTTTTCGCCAAGCTCATCATCCAACAAAGTAATGGACGAAAAGAGCATTTGCGCATCTTCATTGATTGAATCAATGTGAACACGTTGAATACCACTAAAGGTTACGCGTAAGAAACCTTGTTTTTGTTTAACAGATTTAATATGAGCCAATGTACCAACCTCATAAAGGTCAGAAATCATCGGTTCATCCACCATAATATCCCTTTGACTTAGTAAGACCACGTGGCCATTGAAGAATTTTTCAGCTTCCTCAACAGCGTTCATACTCTTAGGACGACCCACCTCAATCAAGATTTCTTGATTTGGAAAAAGTACAATCCCACGAGTAGCTACGACAGGAACATTCATTTTTTTATTTTCTTCATGCATCTAAAATCCCTCCTTCATAGGTAGAAAAAAGACGCGAGGCGTCTTTTTTATTAAGCGCGTGAAGCTTGAACAAGTTCAACAGCTTTACGAATTAAAATATCATAAGTTAATTGCTCATTTGTGATGATTTGTTTGATTTGTTCAATCTCTAAACCATACATCTCAGAAATGTTTCCATATTCAGTTTCAATATCTGATTCTTCAACCTTCAATGCCTCAACTTCAGCAATCTTCTCTAAGACTAAACGAGAACGAACACGCTTGCCTGCATCATCACGCATTTGTTCTTTAATATCTTCCTCTGTTTGGTTTAGAATTTGTGAATACATTTCAAAATTCAAACCTTGTTGTGTTAATCTTTGTGTGAATTCTTGGAACATTTGATCAAGTTCTTCCTCAATCATTTCCTCTGGGATTTCCACTGTTGCATTATCCGCTACAGTTTCAATCAATAAGTTGTCTACACGATCCTTTTCAGCTTCTTCACGTTGTTTGGTTAAAACATCTTTAATATCTGCTTTCAAAGCATCCAATGTATCAATGCCTTCACGATCCAATAGATCCACAAAGTCATCATTCAATTCTGGCAATTCACGTGCCTTAACTTCATGTACTTTAACCTTAAATACGACGGGTTGACCCTTTAGCTCATCCACATGATAGTTATCTGGGAACGTTAAATCAATGGCTTTCTCATCTCCTGATTTCAAACCAACTAGGGCTTCTTCGAATCCAGGAATAAATGAGTTGGATCCAATTTCTAGGCTATAGTTTTCGCCTTTTCCACCTTCAAATGCAACATCGTCTTTGAAACCTTCAAAATCAAGCACCACAGTATGGCCTACTTCAATTTCTACATCTTCTTTTACAACGAGTTCAGCATTGTTTTCTTGGAGACTTTTCAATTCAGCATTCACATCATCATCTGTTACTTCTGTATCTTCTGCTTCAATTTTAATGCCTTTGTAATCGCCTAAAGTAACTTCTGGTTTAACCACAATATCAAAAACCAAAGTTAATTCTTCAGCAGACATTTTTTCAACATCCAATGAAGGTTGGGCTACGGGTTCTAATTTGTGATCGACCATTCCTTGTACATATGCATCATTTGCGACAAGGTTTACTGCGTCCATGAACACTGATTGTTCACTAACACGTTTTGCAGCAAGCTTTTTAGGTGCTTGCCCTTTTCTAAATCCTTCGATTTCTACATCTTTAATAAGTTTGTCAAGTGCTTTTTCTTGCGCATCTTTCCACGCTTGCACATCAACCTCAACTTTTAATTGACCTTTTGATTTTTCATTTAAATTCCAAACTGATTTCATAAATCCTCCTACGCTTCGATAACTATTATAACACATGATTTAGCACAGTCAAGTAAAGAGTGCTAAAAGTTTTATATTTACCCCTGATTCAAATAATGCTGGGTCTTCTCAATAATATCATCCACCTGAATATGCATATCCACAAAGGGATAGGCGTCCATCATCGCCAAATTTAACACTTCTTGCGCAAGTACTAAAAACGACGGGTCATATGATTCAAAGGTATCAATCAAACTCTGATACAGGTTGATATAATGCTCACTTTGAAATGGATCTTCAATTTCTGAAATATTCAGTGAATGGGGCATCCCATTTAAAACCAAGAATGCATCATATGAGAGCTCTTGATCCATGGATATCATTAAGATAACACGCTTCACAAAATCATCCTCATGATTCCTTAAAATATCAACCAAGTCCTCAACATAAGGACGCAAGTTCATATTTTCTAAAGAAAGTAAAGCTTTTGAACGCATTGCATCGTCCCCATTTAAGGCTTCTTTAATATCATCAATATTCGTAAAAAAAGCCATGGAGTTGGGTTTATTAACCACCAACGCATCACGCAATACTTCAAGTTCATTTTTAAAATCTTGAGGAATATAGGGCATCGAAAGTTCTTCTGATATCATCCTTAATGCTTCAGACTCTCTCGATTCAGAGATATGTTCTTTTATCTCTTTTAATGCTATTTCATAATAATTATTCATACTTATCCTTTCCTTATCATTTTATCAAGATTCACTACAAATTAAAAGCATTCCCCCCAAAATAAAAAAACCCGCAAAGGATGCGAGCTTATAATTTACAAATGGCGTCCCCGAGAGGACTCGAACCTCTGACCACACGCTTAGAAGGCGCGTGCTCTATCCACTGAGCTACGGAGACAATGTCCTTAGTAATCATACCAAAAGAACTTAGAAAGTACAAGTATAAAATTTGAATATTAAGAAATTCAAAGACACCTTCTTAAAATGCGAAAGGGTCTTTGAATTTAAGCAAAAGTAAGGCACTTCTATTCATCAAATCCTTCAGTACTATCCTTTTTAACAAAGACCAATAAAGTTTGAAACATCAATCTCAAATCATTAAAAATAGAAAAAGTTTCAATATAATACAAGTCCATTAACAACTTATCTCTAGATCCTGTATTATACTTACCCAAGATCTGAGCCGTCCCGGTCAAACCCGCTTTAAACTTAAGACGATAGCTAAATTCAGGCACCTCCCGAAGAATGGCCTGTGCAATTTCAACCGATTCAGGTCTGGGTCCTACAATACTCATATCACCCTTAATGATGTTAAAAAGTTGTGGCAACTCATCAACCCGAATTTTACGAATAATTTTCCCCACCCGTGTAATACGATCATCATCTTTTTTTGCAGGTTTATCACCCGAATTTAATTTCATACTTCTAAACTTATAAATCTTAAAAACACGTGCATTTTGCGTTAAACGTTCCTGAGAAAAAATAACAGGACCCCGATCATCAATCTTGATCATAATGGCAATCAACAACATAAGGGGTGATGCCACAATCAAACCAAGTAGAGAAACCAGAATATCAATAAGCCGCTTTAAGAGCAATTGGAAACCAGAAGCACGCAGTGTCTTATAGTGAAAGAACATCACGTCATCCACCATAAATGTATCACTTTTACTCAAGATAACTTGCGTAAAATTACTGGTATAATACAAATCCAAATCCAATAGATACGTTTTTTGAAGGACTTTATTGAAAAGATTACCATCCACATTAATTAAAAAAACTTTATCGATATCAAGAAAAGAAATCTCATCAATGTCATCGGTCTCCAAGACATCCACCAACTCATATTGTTTTTGGTGGGCATCCAAATAGTTTAATACTTTTGTTTTATGGAGATCATTATTGGAAACAATCAACGTTCTATCCGCAACATAATTCTTAAAATAAAATGAATTGGCAACCGCAATCAAAAGTCTCGCCATAATTAACTGGGCAATATATACCATCATTAACATCAACAAATCTTTGGACAAGCCAAAATGATCATGAATTGTCATGACGCGAAGTGCCAAGAAAGTTAATACATTCGTAACCAAAAGACTTAAAGCCAGGGTATGAAATAAAGGTTTCGTTTTTCTCTCGCCAATTTCAACTTTACCGTAGACATTCGCCATCCAAACTGAAAAGATGGTAAATGACGTGGTAACAATGGCCAAGGTACGCGAAATAAAACGCAACCCCAAATAATGATTAGAGAAGCCAAAAATAAAAATACCGTACATTAACACATACAATCCTACTTGGAATATATTTACAAGAATTTTACGAACTGATTTCATTTAATTACCTCACATTTATAAAATAATAAACCAAAGCACCTATAGAGTCAAATGTTGGGTGACTTTTAAATTACCCTTTTCACCCTCAATAATAGCATAACAAGGTGCTGTATTATCACGATTGTAGCGTAGCGATCCAGGATTAACACACAAGACACCACGCACAGACTCAACATTATAGATATGCGTATGACCATAACAAGCCACATCACAGTGATGATTAAGCGCATCTTTACTCAAACCCTCAACACGGTTACGATAGTATTGATGACCATGGGTAATAAAAAATCTCACACCCTTGACTTCAATCACCAATGATTCAGGATAATGATAGAAATAATCATTATTACCCGTAACAGCTTCAAACTTTTTCATATACTCAGGTGGCAATTCATTGTCACCACAGTGAATGAAAGCATCCGCATCAGAATGTAGTTTTAAAATATCCTCTAAAGGCGCGATTAAGCCGTGATTATCTGAACAAATAACGACTTTCATAGACCTACCTCCACATCAATGGCTTCATTGAACAAAGTCATGATTTGATGCTTCAAATGATCTGCATCCAGTGTTGTATAGATACGAATCATACCCAAAGTAGGCAAGTAATTTTCAGCCACAAAAGTGATGACTGGATGGATTGAATCCAAGACCACCCCATCAAAGAACTGTTCAAAGATATCTTTAACCAGTGGATAATGGGTACATCCCAGAACCAACAAATCAATTGCGCCCAAATTCTTAATGGCCGCTTCAATATAGCCCTCAAGCACGTCTTTGTCGGCCAGATTCTCAATGGCCCCTGCCAAATTGGGAATCGCAACAGACTTTAAAGGCTGATCACTATAACGATCATAAATTCTAGATTCTATGGTTGCTTTGGTTCCTACGACCCCTGCCACAAGATTACGATCCGCAATTTGTGATAAAGTCATGTCCACAATACCCCAAATTCTCATCTCTTTAAATAAAGGACGCAGATCATCCAAAACAACAGACGCTGTATTGCAGGCCAAAAGAACATCCCTTATACCTTTATCATAAAAGAATTGCATACCCTTTTTAGTGAGTTCTAATATTTCATCATAACTGTGATTGCCATAGGGCGCATTCTTTTGGTCGGCATAAAGAACCATCGATAAATCTGGCAAGGCTTCTTTCAAAGCCTTGAGGATAGAATAACCGCCCAACCCAGAATCAAAGATTCCCAACACTTCAATTTTCTTCATGTTTATTATTCCAATCTATACTCAATATCATCTTTAAATTCTCTGCAACCTTCAGTGGCACGACCTCAGCCAAATCCATGACCGATGCATCTCGCATATTTCTTAGAGAACCAAATTTCTTATATAATTTTTTGCGACCCACTTCCCCCAAACCTTCAACCTCTTCTAAAATAGAACGGGTCATATGATTTTTACGAAGTTGTCGATGATATGATACCACAAATCGATGCACTTCTTCCTGAAAGTTTACTAAAAGTGGATAGAGGGCATCCTCAACTGATAAATCTATTTGATGATCATCCCCAAGATAGATCCCCTTCGTACGGTGATAAGCATCCTTAACCAGAGCAATCACTGGAATATCTAACATCAAATCATCCAAGGTCATTTTAGCAGCATTAAACTGCGTTTTACCCCCATCAATCACAATCAAATCAGGATACGGTTTCCCTTCTTGCATCAATCTGAAGTAACGGCGGTACACAACTTCCTTCATCGAAGCCACATCATCTGCACCCGTACTCAATTTATATCGGCGATACAAATCTTTATTGGGTATCCCATCATCAAAAACAACACAAGCACTGACTGCAAATTGACCAGAAATATGGGCATTATCGAAAATCTCAATCCGATGGATATTTTCAATGTTGAGCAGCTTTTCCAGATGACTTAAACCCTTTTGGATTTGGGTCTCCCGATTTAAAATCACATCAAATTGATCTTCAAGTTTTAATTCAGCATTTTTCTTACCAATCTCCATTAATTGAAACTTACGACCCCGATAGGCATGATACACCTTAACATCCAATAAAGAAGTCAGTTGGTCAATATCAATGTTTTGAGGCACATAAAGCCCTTTAGGAAGCGGTTGGTTTTCATAAAACTGAGCTACAAAGGACACAAAAGCATCCTCAAAGTCTTCAAGTGTCATCTCAATGGCCATCTGCTTCTCAATCAGTTTTCCAGCCCTAACAAATAACCCGACAATGGCTAAATATCCTTGATGGGTTGCATAATTAAACATATCAAAGGTCTCATTTGTGTTGAATTGAACCTGTTGCTTATCGGATACATAGTTCAAGGCATCCAAACGATCTTTATAATTTTGAGCCACCTCAAAATTAAGACTTAAAGAAGCAGCTTCCATTTTCTCAATCAACGCATTCTTAAATTGCGAATCATTCCCTCTCAAAATTTTAATTAAATTTTGACGCCAATCCGCAACTTCTTGTTCCGAAAATTTAAGTTCTGTGCGATTAAACTTCGCATATATTTTTTGTTTATTGGGTAGAAAACCAGCTTCACTGGGCAAAACTTCATTTAAAAGTTCCGCCATCTTGCGCGCTGCTTTCGCGTTGGGATAAGGGCCAAAGTAATAAAAATTACTTTTATGCTTCTTATCACGCGATACCACCACTTGGGGCAAACCCACTTTATTTAATTTCAAATACGGATATGATTTATCATCCATAAATAAAATATTAAAACGGGGTCGATGTTCCTTAATGAGATTAATTTCTAAGATTAAAGACTCTTTTTCAGTATGCGTCACCAAGATATCAAAATCAACAACTTGAGATACCATCTTGGTCGTTTTATGATCATGGGCACCTGTAAAATAAGAAGACACCCGATTCTTTAAATTCTTGGCCTTCCCAACATAGATAATCTCCCCATGTTTGTCTTTCATTAAATAACAACCAGAATGCATGGGTAGGTTTTCTATTTTTTCAGCTAAAGTTAATTTCACGCCTTAAACACCACCCGTGTTGCGCCCGCGCCCCCTTCATTGATGGCTGCCAATTCAAAAGAAGCCACATGTTTATTTCTTCGGAGTGCTTCATGGATTTTCGTACGCAGTTTACCACTACCCACACCATGCACAATACGACAACTCGAAATATTTCTAAGCACACAATCATCCAAATATTTATCGACAACAGGTAAAGCCTCCGCAACGGTTAAACCAATCACATTGACTTCCAAAGGAATCATCGACTTTTGGTTGGACACCTTATGGGATCTTTGGGCTTTCTTTTCTTTTTTAGCACCCGAGATGCGGGTCAAATCTTTAAGTTTAACCTGTAAACTCATATTACCCACAGACACAAACGCAATATCCTTCTCAATTTTCTCAACCACACCCACCTGTGAAGACTTGTTAATCTTAACGGTATCTTTAACATGAATGGGTTCTACAATCGTATTCGGTTTTAAACTTTGAACTTCTTTTAAGACCCGATGTCGTTCAGTTGGTTTAACCATCTGATCCATTTCTTGGATACGTTTTTCCAATTGGGTCAGCTTTTCATCAAATAATAATTCCTGTTCCCATAACCAATCCTGCTTTTCTTGTTGGATTGTTTCAATCTTATGATTGTAAGAACTTTGTTGGTCAAGGATGGTTTGTTCAAGATTTTCTTTCTCTTCTAAGAGTTGGGTATGGAGTGCATCATTTTCGACAATTTTGCGTTCCAATATTTCCATTAAATGATCTGCTTCATACGTGCTTTCTTTTTTATAGGCTTCCGCTTTTTCAACAATATCCAAATCAATGCCCAAGCGCTTCGCAATAGCCAAAGCATTGGATTCACCCATCACATTTTCACGATAACGATAGGTGGGTTTTAAATCTTCCAAATCAAATTCAACAGAAGCAATCAGGATATCTTCATATTGCGTACCATATTTTTTCAAACGAGAAAAGTGCGTGGTCGCAATAACCCAAGTCCCAACAGTTCTAAAATGATCCAAAATCGCCATGGATAAAGACTCACCTTCAAGTGGGTCGGTTTGTGAACCCAACTCATCTAAAAGGACCAGAGATTTATCTGTAGCATGTTCGATGACATGTGACACTGTTTCTAAATGGGCAGAGAAAGAGGATAACGACTTCTCAATGGATTGTTGATCACCAATATCTACAAATATATTATCCACCATCATGATTTCAGCTTCATCGGCTAAAATTGGGTATCCCGACAAAGTCATGAGCACAAAAAGACCCATAGTCTTAAGGGTAACTGATTTACCCCCCGTATTGGGACCTGAAATTAATATCATTTTATGCGGTGGCAACAATGAATACGTATTGGGTACCACTTCTTTTTGGTTGATCAAGGGATGTCTTGCGTTTTTTATAAAGAGTTTGTCTTCCGTAATATCCGCAACTACCCCATTATTTTTTGCGCCCCAAGTAGCCTTTGCGAAGAGGGCATCCAAGATGGCTGCTGTTTCCAAGTTCGCTAAGAGTTGCGGACTGTTTTCACCAATTAAGTTTGAAATTTCCATACAAATACGTTCAATCTCAGTTTGTTCTTGATGGTAATAGGATTGCAATGTATTTTGAAGTCTTGATAAGAAAGCAGGTTCAAAGTAAACAGATTGACCGCTCCCTGATAACCCCAAGACACTCCCCTCCATCTTGTTTTTATCACCTGGTTTGATTAGGAAGGCTTGTCGGCCATGAAAAAGGGTGACCACGTCTTCAACCAAAGCACCCTTATTTTGTGAAAGGAAAGATTGTGTTTGTCTTTCAATTTGTTGACGCGTTTGACGAATTTGATGTCGAATCTCTTTTAATGAAGTAGATGCACTGTCTAAGACTTCCCCACTATCCCCAAAGGCCTTTGAGGTGGCTTGACTCAAATTGGGCAAAGCCACAATACTTTCAAATAAGTCATCCAAAGCCTCATAGCCCTTATCAAGACCATCATATTGTTTCTTTAGACGCGTACTTCCATAATTAAAACGCCCGATATCTACAATTTCTTCAACCGACAAAACAGCACCCTTACTGGCCTTATCTAAAGGCAAGGATACATCAGAAATGCCCCCAAAGGTGAATGCACCTTGTTCAATGGTCAGCGCCATGGCCGCTTTCAATCGATTCAGTTCTCTATTTACAATTAAAGTAGAAAAAGAGGGTTCAGCATTTAAAACCCTTTGTTTTCCCATTGAAAAAGATGCATAAAAAGCAACCCTTTCCAATATTTTATCAAATTCTAAACGAGACTTAATATTACTCATTATGTTCTAAAAACTCCCTTATTTCAGCTTGTGAAAAGCCATTGTCAGACAGCAAATCAATTAAAGATTGCTTTTGTTCCAGTGACAAGCCACGATTATCTATCAAAGATTGTAATGCTAAGTTGTCTTCAACCACATCATCAACAAAAGACAATACAGGAACAACGGTTGATTGAATGGGTTCTAAAAAAGTGTTATCAATAATGGTTTGCCCATTTTTAACGATGGGTAACGTTAGAAAATAAACAATTAAGATGGTATAAATAAAGAAGCTCACAACACTAAACAAACCACCCAAAACGGAATTGACTTGTTTGATCAGGGGCAACTTTGAAATCAAAGCTGCAATCGGTGTTAATACCATCATGAGAATACGAATTAAAATAAATAAGATTAAGAACCAAATGAGTTTATTGGCTTCTCCACTTAAAAATGTATCTACTTTTGTGATAGAAGTGCCATCATACGACACAAAACGATAAACACCCACGAAAACATCCGCGAAAATCCATGCAATAACCAAAGAAACAAAAGTACTCACAAGTCCAACAACCTGTAGCAACATCCCCTTCTTATAGCCTCTAAAAATCATAAATATTAAAAACACTACCAGTACGGCATTTAAATAAACAATATATTCATTTGGAAAAGTAAACATTGTATCACCTCGATAATTTCTTCCTTCATTATACCATATAAAATAATAGATAATGAATTGACAACAGAAAAATAAACAACTAATCTATACTTATGGAAACAAAAGTTATAAAAATGAGTCAATTTGAAATCAACCAATTAAAAAAACGCTACAACCGTAGTACTTTTCGTTATGATGTCCCTCACACCCACTTTCAAATAAAAGGATCTGATTTTACCATCACAGCCTATAAGAGTGGCAAAGTCGTCTATCAAGTAGAAGATTTATCACTACATTTTCCAAATATCGAAAAAAAAGAAACGGTTGACCCCAACACAAAAAAATCAATGAGCGGCTCCGATGAAGTGGGAACCGGAGACTACTTTGGCCCCATAACCGTTTGTGCTGTTATTATAGAAACCAATGACTATGATAAAATACCCATTGGTAAAATTATGGATTCAAAACTGATGAAAGATGAAACCATCTCAGAAATTGCGCCAATTTTGACCCAAAATTTAAAATACAGTTTATTAACCTTAGACAACCAAAAATACAATGAAGTTCATAAAACAAATAACATCAACGCCATCAAGGCCAAACTTCATAACCAAGCTTTCTTACATCTAAAGAAAAAATATGATTTACCCAGCATCAATATTATTGACCAATTTACACCGAAAAATTTATATTACAACTATCTTAAAGGAGAAAAGGAAGTTTTTAATGACCTTATTTTTGAAACCAAAGCGGAGTCAAAATACCTGGCGGTTGCTTGTGGTGCCATTATTGCGCGTTTTGCCTTTTTAAAAGCACTGGAAGCCATGTCTCTTGAATTTAATTTTGATTTTCCTAAAGGCGCAGGGGCCCATGTGGATGAAAAAGGCCGTGAATTTGTAAAAATCCACGGACCTGAATCGCTTTATCGTGTTGCGAAAGTTCATTTTAAAAATACTGAACGTATTTTAGATCAAATCTAATGATACCTGTACTTTATGGTCGGTTTTTCTTAAAGAAATACCGGCCTCTTTTAACATGCGCTTGGATACTTGAACTGAATCCGAATCCGCATATTTATCATCTTCATAAACAATTTCTTTAATCCCTGCTTGAATGATGGCTTTGGCGCATTCATTGCAAGGAAACAAAGAAACATACAGCGTACACCCCTGTACCCTTCTTGGGGCATTTAAGATCGCATTTAATTCTGCATGCACCACATACGCATACTTGGTACTCGCAAAATCGCCTTCTCTTGACCAAGGGAAATCATCATCTGAAACACCGGTTGGAAAACCATTATATCCTATTCCAACAATCTTCTTATGGGGATCCACAATACAGGCACCCACTTGCGTGGATGGGTCCTTACTTCTGAGTGCCGATAAATGGGCAACACCCATAAAATAAGCATCCCAGGATATTACTTCTTGACGTTTCACAATGAACCTCCAAATAAGAGCGCTCTAAGGCGCAGTGCATACCGTTCAAATCCAAGATCATACCAACGGTTAATGACTTCAACATCCAGCAAGCTGGGTTCAAAAGGTACCGAATTGATAAACATTAAGTAAATCATAATCACAAAAGAAAGGGACAACACAACCATACTTGCTTTTCTTAGAAAATCCCAATCTGCTCTTTTTGATAAAATAAATCCCATAAAGACACCCAAGTAAAATCCACCCAAGTGGGCCGTAAAGCTAACGCCAGGCAGGGTTGAAATGAGAATATTTAAGAGCAAGGTTGTAACCATATTCGATAAAACGGACGGATTTTTAAACAATCCCCGTTCATATAGGTTTACAAATAAGGCTCCCAAAAGCGCATAGATACCGCCTGATATCCCCACGCCAATGACGGCTTCATCTCTGATATATAGAAACATGCTTCCAAATAAGACACCCAAAACCAAGGTTAATAAAAATTTAAGAGAACCATATTCCTTTTCAAGAATGGATGCGATATTACGCAAAGCCATTAAGTTCATGAGTAAATGTATCAAAGATGCATGAAAGAACATGGGCGTCAATAAGCGCCACCATTCGTGTGCATTCACCAACATGGGTTTATAGTATGCTCCCAACATCACCAAGGCCACTTCAAGTGATTCGCCTACCTTTGGCACAAACCACATGGTCAAAAGAAAACACAGAACAGTGACGATAATCACGGCCGTTGTAGCACGGTAATTTTTATAGAAATTCAATTGATTTAAACGACGGGTACTTTTAGAGACTTGATTCATCGCTTTTTGACGGGCTAATCTCAGATTTGAAGCATGGACCAAAACATTTTCAATGCCCTTATAGTACTCACGCAAACCATCATGAGATACATCCCCCACCATGACCGAAATATTGGTATCAGAGCCCTCTGATTTATCGGGATAAACTGATAAGTTTAAACCTTTAGGTTCACTTTTTACCAACATCGACAACGCCAAACGATGGTGTTGTAGTTCTAGGTTGTTAAATTGTGAGATGGGTTTGGGGCTGATTGATATAATCGGATAAAGCAGTTCATCCGGTTTAAAAAGCCACATTTCAAAAGTTTCTTGGTTAAAAGAAATCAATTGATAACGTTGTTTCTTGATAAAATAATCCGAGAGTTGCAGGGCCCAAATTTCTAATTGTTGTTCATTCATACAAGACGACTCCTTAAGGTATCCAGCACGTCCATAAAGATTTGTGGGGGTGCTGCTTCAAAAGACTTGGCTTCTTTCGTAATAGGATGCACAAATGACAATTGGTACGCATGCAACATTTGACCTTGCGTATCCAGGGTGTTTTTATAACTATAGGTTTTATCACCCACAATTGGGTGTTTGATATATTCTAAATGAACCCGAATTTGATGGGTACGGCCTGTTTCAAGTTCACATCTAAGACGTGAAAAATCACCCAAGGCCTCTTCCAAATAAACCTTTGTTTTGGCTTCTTTGGAATTTGTGTGAGTCACAGCCATCTTTTGACGGTTTTTGGGATCACGACCAATCGGCGCATCAATGATGGCAGAACCATGATTGAATGCATTGTGAACCACAGCCATATACTTACGCGAAACGGTGTGTGCTTTAAAATCTTCAGTTAAGACTTCATGGGCCCGATTGGTTTTAGCAATCAAGAGTAAACCTGAAGTATCCTTATCCAAGCGATGCACAATCCCCGGTCTAAATTCACCACCCAGATCACTCAAATGATCCGTATAGGCCAAAAGACCATGAACCAAGGTTGGTGTATTTAAAGATGAAGGAGATGGATGCACAATCAAATCTTTGGGTTTATTGATTACCAATATATCTTCATCTTCATAAACAATATCCAAATCCATTTTAATGGGTTTAATTTCATAATTTTTATCAATCAATTCATAGGTAACGACATCCTCTTCTTTGAGACGATAATTATTTTTCGTTACTTCATGGTTCACTAAAACAAGGCCTTCTTTTACCATGGTTTGAACTTCAGAGCGCGATAAATCCTTAAGAATATCGGTTAAAAATTTATCCAATCGTTCATTTTCAAATTCATTTTCAACAATCACGGTATGTTTCATTTTACTTCACTTTTCTTTCTTCCAAATATACATAGAGCATCAACAAACCAAATCCAATCACAAGACACATATCTGCAACATTAAAAACTGGAAATGGATAACCAAAGAGATTAAAAGAAAACATATCTCTCACAAATTCTAAGGTCAAACGATCATAGAAATTGCCCAAGTTTCCAGCCATCACCAATGCAATACTGATTAAGGCCAAAAGATGATCTTCTTTCAAAAAATAGTAGAGACAGTATACGGCCACAACAACTGAAATTAATAGAAAGATGGGTCGCATCCAAGAAGCATCCATCATCCCCCAAGCAGCGCCCGTATTCTTTACATAAGTCAGTTCAAAGAAGTTATCAATAACGACAATACTTTCTCCAACCGCTAGATTTGTTTGTATCCAAGCTTTTGAGATTAAATCAACGACCAACAATCCCAAAGAACCGATTAAAATATATATCTTTTTCATAGTACCTCTTCCTCTAGGTATTATATCATTCATGTCTTTAAAAAACCACCCAACCTCTTACAATACAAAGTAAAAAGTGTTATCATGAAATGAGCTTTATAACACGGAGGTTATTATGAAATTTATTGAACTCTTAAAAGTCATTATCCTGGGGATTGTGGAAGGCATTACGGAGTGGCTTCCAATCTCAAGTACTGGACATATGTTATTGTTGGATGAATTTATCCAACTCGATATGAGTGCAGCCTTTAAAGAAATGTTCTTTATTGTGATTCAATTGGGAGCCATTTTGGCGGTCGTCGTTATCTTTTGGAATCGCATGCTTCCCATTGAGAAAAAAGATCATAAATGGGAAATAAAAAAAGATACCGTTAATTTATGGTTGAAGGTGGCTGTATCCTTAGTTCCAGGAACCATCATTACTTTACTATTTGATGATTATGTAGAGGCCCATTTCCAAACACCGATTGTCATCGCAATTGCTTTAATTGTATATGGGATTGCCTTTATCGTCATCGAAAACAAAAAAATAGAACCCAAAACCACCAGCTTACATGCCATCACTTATAAAGAGGCTTTCCTCATCGGTGTATTTCAAATCTTATCCATTGTACCTGGAACATCCCGTTCAGGATCAACCATCGTCGGTGGTCTCCTAATTGGCGTGTCCCGTGTTGCAGTGGCAGAATTCACCTTCTTCATGGCAGTTCCAGTTATGTTTGGATTGAGTTTTTTAAAACTATTGAATTTCGGATTTGCTTTCACACAACCTGAAATCATCACGCTTTTAGTGGGATGTGTTGTTGCATTTATTGTTTCTATCTTTGTAATTAAGTTCTTAATGGATTACATTAAGAAGCATGATTTCAAAGCCTTTGGTTGGTATCGCATTGTTTTGGGTACCCTTGTTCTTATCTATTTCTGGATTTTTTAAGCAAAATAAAGCACGCGTTATTTGAAAACACGTGCTTTTTATTTTATTTGAAAGCTTTAATCACAGCATCACTCAACAGCTCCACCGCAACACCTGAAGCCCCTTCAGGATCAAAGTCACCTGCTTTATTATAGGCAGTGCCCGCAATATCAAGATGGGTCCAAGGTAGGTCATTGGTAAATTCTTTTAAGAAAAGTGCCGCTGTCGTTGTGCCTGCACCCCCTACTGTAGCATTCTTAAGATCTGCTTTATTGGAATGGTTTGCTTTGGCAAGTTCATCATCAACAGGCAGTCTCCATATCTTATCAGCAGAAATCTCACTTGCATACTCAAGGGCTTGATAGGTTGTATCATCCGATGCAACAACCGCAGTAATTTGAGTCCCCAAAGCCACAACAGCGGCCCCAGTTAACGTTGCGATATCCACAATATGGGTCGCTTTTTCTTTTGAATGGGCATAGTAAATCGCATCTGCCAGGGTAAGTCTTCCTTCAGCATCGGTATTGATAATCTCAATGGATTTACCGGCCATTGACCCAATGATGTCTCCATTTTTAAAAGAAGTACCTGAAATCATATTTTCACAAGCGGCCACAACTGCGATCGCATTGACTTTTGCTTTTTGCGAAGCCAAAAGACCCATGGCACCCAAAACAGCTGCAGACCCACCCATATCCGAGTGCATACTCACCATGGACGCTGTGGGTTTAATGGCCAAACCACCTGAATCATAGGTGACCCCTTTTCCAACCAATGCATAAACAGATTCTGAATTTGGGTTATTTAAATAGCGAAGGACAATAAACTTAGGTGCTGCTTCACTTCCTTTTGAAACCGATAAAAAAGCATCCATTTTTAAGTTCTTGATTTCTACTTCATCATAAACGCTGACATCCATATCATGTTTTTGCGCCCAACCAACTGCTTCTTCTGACAGTCTTGTGGGTGTCATAACATTTGAGGGTTCATTAACCAAAGTACGCGCAAAGTTTACTGCTTCAGCACGTTTCATAGCGTTATCAATCACAGTATCACTGACATCATAAACTGATATTGAAATGGGTTCATATTTCTTTTCTTGATGGGTATCAAAAGGGGTATTGAAAATAATTAACTTTTTCAAGATTTGGATTTTATCATTATCACTGAACAAATCATCAAATACCACCAAGACAGATTGATAAGACAATGACTGAACTTTCTTAAACAGTGAAATGGCACCTTTAATTTTTTCTCTTAGTGATAATTCACTTAAATCTTTGTGTAGTAATACCCTACCCTTAAAGACCTGCGTTTCTTTTAATTCAAGATCTTGAAAGATAGGGTGTTTTTTTCCTAAAAATATAATCACATCATTGTTTTGGTAACTTAAGCTTTTCTTTAACATAATTTCTCCTTTTACTTACGTATTACTTTTACTTGGAATCCTTCCATCACATCCAATGCTTTTTGATGCAAGTCCTTATCATAACTGTCCGTATACTTTTCATCCACGATAACCAAAGCTTCAGGAAGGGCTGATTTAACGATTACGGCTGTTGAAATGATACAGATATTTGAGACCAACCCAACAAGTTCTACCACATCATAATCTTTACCCAAAAGGTAATTGCCCAACTCCAATGAACCAAAGGCTGGCTTATCAAAGATTACTGTTGCATGTTTATTTGCTTCTCCATAAATCTCCCAACCAAAAGTAT
This sequence comes from uncultured Erysipelothrix sp., assembly GCA_947631935.1. Lineage (GTDB taxonomy): Bacteria > Bacillota_I > Bacilli_A > Erysipelotrichales > Erysipelotrichaceae > Erysipelothrix. Next base: position 6,636 of record CANRNG010000010.1, on the reverse strand, counting down.
TCTTAATACAATGTTTGATGGGTAAGTTCTTTCCTTCTTGAGTTTCAAGATAATTTTCATCATGGGTATCACGGGTAAATATCAAATCATCACCCGTAGACTGGTACTCTCTAATTTTTTCATAAATGGGTTCTACAACGTTGAGTGCATCCTCAAAACCAAGGGCACCATCCACAAAATCATTTTGAAAATCAATGACACATAATAAACGTTTCATGATTCTTTAACTCCTTTACTAAAGTGTTCAACCAAGGCAACTTCCACATTCTTGGGTACAAACTGAGATAGATTTCCCCCATATTGAGCAACAGTTCGCGCAATGCTTGAAGAAACAAAGGAATACTTCGGTGATGCCACCAAAAACAAAGTCTCTAACTCAGGGTTCAGTGTTCTGTTGGCGGTTGCTTGTTGAAGCTCAGCTTCATAGTCCATGACAGCCCGAATCCCTCTTACAAGAACCGTACAATGCATCTTTTCTGCAAACTCTACAGTTAAACCATTCCCAATGACAACCTTTACATTGTTTAAATGTTGAACCGCTTCTTCAATCAAATGTTTTCTTTTGTCGACATCAAACAAATAGTTTTTTTCATCGTTAACCATCAAAGCCACAATGACTTCATCAAACATTTTTGAACTGCGTTCAATCAAATCAACATGTCCAATCGTGATTGGATCAAAACTTCCTGGATACATTACTTTTATCATATTTATACCTCTTTTTATTTATAGATATAGTATAACCGATATATCTCAAAAGTTAAAGTTCACAAAAAAACACATCCGGACAAAGATGTGTTTTATAGAAATTACTCAATTCTTTTTAATTTGGAGGAAATACAAATTGCTTAGAAGGAAATGGTGAATTGAAGAATATTTCTAGCGGACATATTATACATAGATATTGTTTATCTATAATTTCATTATACACGGTTTTTCTGAAAGGTCAACAACAATTTACAAATATTTATGAAAATCTTTCAAACTATGAAAAACTTACATTATTTAGGATTGTTTCAAACCCTTCCAGTGCTTTTGGGTCTGGTTCATTTTCAACAATTAAAGCCGTGAGTGTTTTGGGTTCAGCCGCTTCAGTTTCCTTAAGCCACTTATCCATCCAAACGCCACCTCCCCAATCATAAGAGCCAAATAGCACCACATGTTTGTCCTTTAGTTGGGGTTTTAAAGATTCATAGTAAGGTCTGAAACTATAGATTTCCAGATCCTCCACCCCATAAGCAGGACATCCCAGACAATAAATGTCAGCATCTTCTTCAAAAGTAGCCGCTTCTATGCTTTGAATTGTAACATCTTCATTTTCAAAATAAGTATTCAAAAAATTTGCGATTTTTTCAGTATTACCTGAACTGCTAAAATAAACAATTTTTGTTTTCATTTTTTTCTCCTATCTAAAATAAAAGACCCCATAGAATCTGAGGTCTTGTATTCATAATTTATGCGTCACCCAAGATGTCTTTGACTTGTTGGATTACGGCTGCGCCGTTCATAGTACCATACTCTCTCATGCCAATAACTTCGACCGGTTTGTCTGGTAATTGTTTCTTAACGCTGTCAAGATTAAAGCGCACTTGAGGTCCTAATAAAATAACGTCTGCGTCTGCCCCCAAACGCTGAACATCACTTACGGAGTGTGCTTCAACAGTAACATCATAGTCAATTTCTTTAGCAGCAACTTCCATTCTTTTAACCAAAGCACTGGTAGACATTCCTGCTGAACAAAATAAAACAATTTTTCTCATGATTTTACCTCCTATGTAATTTCAATTTTAACATTATTTTAGAAACTTAACAATACGTTAGGTTATCTTCTTTTGCCTGAGCCAGACAACATTTGCATTGCCAATCCAATATCAGCAACAGGAAATCTAACAGAGACAGAACCATTTGGGAAATAAAACGTCAATTTGCCCCGCTCATAAGTCTTTCTTTTAATCTGGCGCATATCAAAAGCCAAGAATCTAGCAAAGACAACTTTACGCCCCACCATCACCAAGCGCTCCAAATTAAGATAGGTGAAAATAAATAAGATGGCTCCAATAAACACAAAGAACCCTGCTTTATCTTTATCTAAAGAAACCATGGCAACAAATAGAATATTCAGTATCAAAAATAAATAAAACTCAACGAAACCCCGGCCCTTCAATTTAAATTTAAGGGTATTATCCAAAGCCTGGGCACGTTTGAATTTATAGTAAGTATAGCCATACAAAATAACGGTGAATACTTTAATCGCAATTAAGATTATTTGATTAAAATTCATGCTTATCTCCTTTCCTTTTTAAAAAAAGAGCACACCGTGCTCTTATTGAATTTTTTTGTGAATATCAATGATTTCTGCTGCAAGAATCTTCATCAATTCTGCACTCATCATTTGGTCTTCAGCATGGATTAACAGTAAGTTAATCTCCGTATTTCCATCTTGAGCTTCTTTTTGGATCAATTGTGCATGAACGCGGTGTCCTTCAACAAATTGCTCCTCGCCCTCTTTCATTAATTCTTCTGCGCGATCATAATCGCCCTCTTTTGCGGCTTGAATTGCTTCAATAAAGCAAGAACGGGCGGACCCATTAAAAGAAATCATTTGAAAACTCAGTAATTCAATTCCTTCCATTTTAATCTCCTTCTTTTTATTTAACAATAGTATTATACCAAATCAACGTTTCTTTTGATAGGCCTTTTGATAAATGCAAATCCCAATTACCCCTATCCCAAGAGATACCACAATTGTGCCACCGATGGTTTTTAAGAGTTTGATGCGTCTTAGACGTTTATTTTCTTGAATGACAGCCGGGACATTCTCATATTCCTCTAAGATTGCCTGAGCAGTGGCATCCTTATCGTCGTAGTGAATGTAATCAACTAAAAAGTCATTCAATTTTTCCATCACAGGTTCGTATTCAATCGCTTCATGTTCAATTGCTAATATTTCAAATAATGCATCAATATTGTCCATCGGCTCATAAAGCGCTGGGACTGCATCGATGGATACTTGGTAATTGGTTTGTGATTCTAATTGACGCGTGACTTCCAGCAACAAATAATCTTCATTTGTTTTTGCAATCATTTCCATACCATAGGGCAACCCCTCATAGAATCCCATCGGAACATTGATGGATGGAAACCCTGTTTGGGGTGCAATCATATAACTATAAGTCGGAACATTATTCACCATTGCTTGATCCAAAGTCATCATGCTTTTTTGCATGGTAGGATAAATTAAGACATCAATATTCAACTTATTAAATTGTTGCGTAACAGATTGAATCGTGTTGTTGCGATTTGAAAGATAGGTTTTAAACGTGGATGTTTCCTTATAATTATAATCACAGTAATATCCAAGATAACTGTCAATATATTGGGTATACTCACCTGAATTCACCAAAGATCTCAGTGAATTAATAGGACCCTGGGTACCTTTAATATATTGATTAAACTCATAACAAAAATTTCCGGCATCAAAAGCATAACTGATGTTAAGAGACGCAACATTGATGACGGTTGCACCTAAGGATTTTAATTCCTCAACACGTTTATTAAAGAGTGTTTGAATAAAGCCTGAGGCTTTATTTACTTGCGGCGTTAATACACCCACCACAACACCTGTTAAATCATCTCTTTGTTGTTGAAGTTCAGTTTGTGTCATGGCACTGTAAATCAAGGCTGCATCTTCTGCAGATTTGGCCATCGGCCCAACCACATCACGCTCTGATTCAAAAGTAATGATGCCCCCTTCGGGTACTGTTGTTTTGGTGGGTCGTAATCCTACCAAGTTACTGGCAGATGAAGGAATCCGAATGGAAACCCCCGTATCACTTCCCAGTGCTGCAACAGCCAACTCCAATGCAACCCCTACTGCTGATCCTCCTGAAGAACCATAAGATGAGTATAATGGATTGAATCCATTTTTAACCAAACCAAAACCACTCCTAGAAAAACTACCATTAAAAGCAAATTCATCCATATTGGTTTTGGCTAAGAAAATAACACCTGCATCCCTGAGATTTTCAATCAAAGGCGCATCAGCAATAGGATAGTTATTAATTAACCCTTTGGCACCGGCTGTGGTGGGCATGCCTTTAACATCAATATTGTCTTTAACCAATATCGGCATCCCAAAAACTTCCGAATTACGACCTTGTTCTTTATAAATCACATCCAAAGCTTTCGCCTCTTCAATGGCTTGTTCATTAATTGAAATAATCACATTATAGTCATCCGCATAGGCTTCAATACGATCCAAATAGATACGAGTAATGGTTTCATAATTAAGTCTACCCTCATCGACAGCTTGTTGCAGTTGGCGAATGGACATCCCCGTAATATCAATCATCGCTTCTGTATATTTCGCTTCAATCGAAATTACACTTAGGATACCCGCAAATATTACAATCGTGATTTTAAAAAACCTCTTCATCAAATCATGGTCCACCTATTCTACTTGTGCTTCTCTAATCTCAGTAATCTTTAAAGTTTTATAACTCGAACCCAGATCTTTTGAGCGTGAAAGCTCATAGTTTTCCAATTCAACAATCACAATTTCTGCCGTTGACTGCACCAAGGTATCGGTAACAAGGTGTCCCCCTCTTACCTTAAAGTCATCATCACTGACAGAAGCATGAATATGAAGGCCTCCCTTTGAAACTGTACCCACCATGGAAACAATCTCAAATGGGCCCTTTAGGGTCAAGCGCGTGCGGGTATACCCTTTTCTAAAACAAACTTGAGAAAGACTTCCAACACACGTTGCGACATAACCGCCTTCAATATCATGTTTATAACAATAATCACTAATACCACCAGAATGTCTTCACCTGGCATCAATCGAATCACATGTTCTTTCATTCCACAAAACCAAACACTTTCCAGGAATCGATGTAACGAAGATTAAATAAATCAGATGTCACAATCTTTCCAACTACATTTTTATTTCCATCATTATTCATATCACGTAAAACAATGTGTAATTCACCTTTATAGCGACCATAGTCATTGTTAAGAACAACCACGTCTCCCCGTTTTAAATCTTCTGTATCATGCGCAGGAATATCTGCATCCTGATAGGTAATGCGAGGGATGGTAGAACGTGCCATATATTCTGACATGTCGCCGCGCACAAAATGTTCATGCTCAAAGATAATTTTTCTTTCAACCGCTGTCACACGATCATTCAACGCCACCTTAAACTGAAGATGATTGAGATCCACTTTACCAATGGCATCCAATTCCGCTTCCGTTGGATAGGCGTTTGAAATAATAATATCATCAATATCTGGATGCGCAACCAATTGACGTATTTGAGCATCAATGGGAAGACCACGGTGGTCTTCTAAGGTAACCAACCCTTCCTTTACAGGCCAAGGACCTCTGGCGGATGGATTATTGGAACCAACAAAAGCAGCCAATCTTAAATTATGTTTTTTAACATCCTTAGATACCTTATCAAAAAAATCTTGACCCAAACCCGTATATTTTTGGGGATAAAAGTTATGACAAGATATCAACTTAGAAGTATCTGGTTTAAATGCCATGATTGCATCTGCAACAGCATCATTACTGGATGCATTCAGTTCAATACTCAATCCATATGGGTTTAAGGTTAATCTTGCATTTTCAGCAGCGGAAAACCCTTCGTCTAAACGAATCCCTGATGCACCCATTTTATGAAATAAACTCAAATCATCTTTATTAACACCAAACTTATCGAAGATAGCGGGTGCAATATCAACAATTACTTCCAATCCCTTATTTTTTGCATAAGTGATGACTTCTGTATAGTGTCCAAGGATTTCATCTTTATCTCCTTCAGCACTCAACAAACATGTGAACACACGTTTTGCGCCCAGGGCTACCATTTGATCAATATACTTTTTATCTTGATCTATTGGATAGTGTTCTGGGTAAATTGAAAAGCCCAATCGACTCATTTTATATCACCTCAACTTTTATTTTACATGATTTAAAATCATTTACCATCTTTTTGGTATATACCACACAATTATTTCAAATAATTGGCAATTTCACTTAACAAATCTACTTCAGATCCAACCACAACCCCATTGAGTTTAATCAATCCAACCGTATATAAATTAACATAAGGGAACTATGATTCCGCAATCTCACCCAGTTCATTTAATTTCTTAGGGTTGAATGCTCCCAACACCCTTGGATCTGTGGATAATCCAATCAACGGTATTTTGTGAGCATAGGCCACACCTATTTCTGAAGCCACCCCGGGATCTAACATCAAACCATCCAAAACCGCAACCATCAAGTCCGAGGCCAACACAGCTTCTGTATCATACTTTGCAATCATTTTAGAATCGGCAAATCCATTTTTATCATTGATAGCATCGGCTTCTTGGGGTAAGAAAATATTCACATTTTCAAATTTATCTTTAATCATCTTAACCACTTTGGCAATGTATTCAAGTTTCACATTAGAAAACAAGGGACTTGCAAAATACATTTGTTTCATTGGGTTCTTCCTTCACTCTTTTTATTTTACCACAAAATAAAACAAAAAGTGTACCCATAAGGGTACACCCAGACTGTTGACAAAGTCTTATAAGGATAAGATATAGTTTTATCGAATAATCTATGATAAAATATAAAAGG
>CANRNG010000009.1 GCA_947631935.1 uncultured Erysipelothrix sp. | reverse complement strand
TCCAAATTGTATGTCTTTCATATTTTATACCTCACTTCTATCTTCTACATTATAATTTCGAATTCGAAATAATTCAATGAACTTGCTCATGGTAAAGAAAAAGCATGCTTTTAAGCACGCTTTAACGTCGGGGTCCTCCCCCATGACCTTGTCCCGATTGGATGGCACCATACTCATTGATATAAGTGAGGGTATCTGATAGGGTGAAGGATCCTGTTAGAGAACCTTGAATCGAAATCGTATACGATTGATTTTTGATGAGTGCATCAGAACTAAAGACAACTGAGGAGAAAGATTTTTCTGATGTCAGTGAAAGCACAACTTGGCTATTTTCATCCAAGATTTCAATCGTAGTATTTGCTGGATAGGTTGTATTGATTCTAATTTCCAGTACGTTTTGAGTGGAACTGTTTGATAGAGACTGACTCATGCTACCACTACCATAAGCAATTAAAGTACCGCTTTTGATGATACCTTCACCATCATAGTCAAGTGCCCCATTGCCGTCACCAGATGGTCCATGAACCAGTACGGTGCCCCCGTTGATATACAAGTTACCATTGGCATCAATCCCATCACCTTGTGCATCAATGGTCATGATTCCGCCATTGATGGTAATGGCATGGTTACCACTAGAGAAAAAATCACGGGGGTCTTGCGTTGTATCATTGCCACCTGCAGCGTTGATACCATCATCCTTTGAAACGATGGTTATCTCACCATCATGGATGGTCACATTGGAGCCTTCTAAACCCTCATAACTGGATTGAATATCAATGATACCATTATGAATGGTTAAATCTGAATCTGCATGAATGGCGTCATCTTCAGAGTTTATGGTAAATTGCCCTCCATCAAGGGTGATGTTGCCATTGGCGTGAAGGCTATCATCGATGGTATTGAAGGTATAGTTACCTTCCATGATGGATAGATCCATTGAGACCAATCCCTTTTCTTGACTGGTGATGTTAAAGGACCCTTGTTCAATCAGGATGTAATCTTCTGCTTGAATCCCATCACCCTTTGCAATAATGTTAAATGTACCATCATAAATTTTAATCCAACCCAAATCGGTATTATTGGATTGAATCCCATCACCTTGGGCATTTAAATTAAAGGTACCATCTAAAACAGAAATACCATCACGACCCCGAATTGCATCATTCGTTGCCTTAATATCATAGGTGCCCGAAACAATCTTTAGGACATCTTTGGATAAGATTCCATGGCTATAAGTGGCATTTATATTTAAAGTTCCTGTCCCATTAAGGCTCAGGTCGGCTTTACTATAAAGGGTTGCGTTGGGTTCATCGTCGTTGGTATACAGTGTATAATCCGTACCATCTGTTAAGGTGTTTTCATCAACCGAAGTGATGACTACTTTTTTGGCGTTGCGTACCTCAATGGCTGGACCGGTGTTATTTTGAATGGTAACCCCATCCAAGATAATATGAACCAAAGCATCTGTATCGACATAAATTTGGCCGTTATCTAGCGTACCCTTAAAGACATAGGTTCCGGCTTCAGTGATGGATACTCTACCATTTTTGTAGGTTAAATTGCTTTCAGTTTCTATATGATCATTCAGTAAGCTCACTTGAATGCCGTTTGAAGCATCAGTATTTAAATCATCGGCATCGAATTCATGGGTTGTGGTATTCGCATCATCGGTTGAAATATCGACCACAGTGTTAACTTTAGCAGAACAACTGATACACATGAGTATCAGTAGGCATGCTGTCCATAGTTTCTTCATTTTAAAGTTCCTCTTTTCCGGATGGGACTTGCCCCAAAACAATGTTGAGATTGCCATTTCTTACACGAATCGCATCTAGAAATTCTTTGGTAGATTCATGCTTATTTAGCGTGATTAAATAACGCAGCTCAAACATGCTACCCATGGCTGTGGTTTTAACGCGGGTGAGTGTGAAGTCGTCTGTGTATTGTGTGAGTATGTCATCAAAGATGCCTTCGTAATCCAGGTTTTCAGGGATGATAATCCGTAGCTCTTTTTGTGAAGTGGTATTTTTCCCAAATTCAGTGAGATAAATTAAGAGGTTCATGAGTGTCGCAATTAAAAGTACGAATAGACCAAAGACCACATGCCCCATCCCATTGGCCAATCCCAAAGCCATGGCTAAGAATATATTGGATATATCTCTGGCCGTTCCGGCTATGGATCTAAATCGAATCAATCCAAAGGCACCCAAAATCGCAACTGAGGTGCCAAGGTTTCCATTGACCATCATGATGACGACTTGGATTAAAAAGGGCAGTATCATGAGTGTCGCAATAAATCCTTTTGAATAGTTGTTTTTGATCATATAAGTTTTCGCGACCACCCATCCCATGAGGATGGATGTAGCACTCGCGATGAGGACACCACTGGTACTTATTGATTCTGAGAATAAACTGGTAAACATTTTAAATCACTCCTTCGTTGTGCATATGTATACTACATGCTTTATATTTTGAATAATGGGTGGGATATATTTGGTTTGTATTTAGAAAATCAACCAACCATAAAGGTAAGCTGCCACATGTTTTAATCTCCATAACCATTTGTTTATAGGGGGTGATGTCTTTAGACAAAGGATGGGTGCTTAGACTCACGGCTTCATTTCGATACAGAATATTTTGATCAAAGGTGATTCGAAATGATGAATCATCAATGCCCACAAAGGCATGTCTTAAATAGGAAATATAAAGCATGGGTTCTAGATGGTATCTATTTTTTAGCCAAGCAACTTCATTGAAAACTTGGTTATTGCCCGTGATGCCATCATTGATATAGTGCTCATAAGAAAGCGTTGTACGACGTTTATAAACAATGCTATTGCTCTTTTTCTTGATTTCAACAAATACCTGACTGTCTTTTGTGATTTGATTGTAAGTGCGTACGCGCAGTTTTTCTTTATATTCTTGTTTGTCTAACGCAGACTTTAAAAAATCATAATTGGGTGTGTCATAGTAGATGTTTTGGATTAGGCTTTCATAATAAGTATCTTTTTTTAGTTTATTTTTGTTTTGATTTAAGAGTATATGCATCATACTTTCAGAATGAGATATTTTTCTTCAAAACGTTCAAATACTTTTTTAACCATCGTGAATCCTCCTTAACAAAACTAAGTTTATAGCTTGAATGTGACACCTTTCTGAACGCTACGAGAATAAAAAAAGAACTTAACTAAATAAGTTCTTCAGGCAAGATAAACCAAAATGTGCTTCCTACATTTTCAGTACTATCAACACCGTATTCAATCGCTTCCATTTCGAATATGCGCTTGACAATCGATAAACCCAATCCCGAACCTTGTTTGGTACGGTGATGTGTATTTTTACTGCGGTAGTAGCGATCCCAAAGATGGGGTAAATCATCCTTTGCAATACCAACCCCTTCATCGATAATTGATATCTTGAGTTTATCGGACTGTGTTTCAAACTTCAGTTCAATCTTTTTATCACTTTCAGTGTGGTTGATGGCATTGCTGATTAAGTTATAAACGACTTGAACTAAATGGGTTTTATCACAAGTTACGGTATATTCTTGGTCAGGATTGAATGTGATACTGTGGCCTTGTGCTTTAAAGCGATCCAATACGTCAACCATGACTGTGTTGATATTAAAGGTGGTTGGATTGCTTTTTTTAATGCGTGATAAGTCCATCATATCTTTAACCATGGTACTGAGATATTGTGCCTCGCGTTTGATGAGGTTGATATTGTCGTGGGTTCTTTCTTCTGGAATGTCTTCCATCAATTCAGCATAGCCCAAAATCATGGTGAGTGGGGTTTGAAGGTCGTGGCCTACATTTCCCAATAGTTCATCCTTCAGTTCTTGGATTTGGCCCAAGTCATTTTTCATTTCATTCAAGGCTTTTGAGAGTTCTTCAATTTCTTGGAAACCCGATTCATCAAATTGGACTGAGAAATCACCGGAGCCCAGTTTCTTAACGGTATCATTTAATTGCGTGATGGGTTTGGAGACTTTCTTAGAGATATAAATAGATAAAATCAAGGCAACTAAAATTAGGATGCCTGTAATGATAAAGAGTTGGATGGTGAGTGTGTTGACGGTCGCATCAATGGGTACTAAGTTTGCTTGTACAAATAGTACCAAATCATTGCTCAAACGCACCGCATAACTCATGGTTTTTTGGCTGATACCCATACCATCAAAAGTAATTTGTACCCCATCCACAGTGGCCGCTTCAAAGATACGTGCCATCTCTCTTGCTGGAACAAAGGGAACATCGGGGGATTGCATGCTTTGAGATTCCCCAATTACAGTGCCATCGCGTAGGATTAAGCGAATGTGGATTTCATTATTGCGGGCATAGGCTTCTAAGTCAACGTCGCGGTTGTCTTTGATATCGCGTTGAATGTCGGCAATCATATTTTCAATGGCATTACTTTTAATCATGCGATAAAAATCATCTAAGAAGACAATCTGAAAAAGCCAAAGCAGGGATACCAGGATACCCACAAAGGCAATGAAGTAGCGAAACAGCTTTCTTTGTATGCTATATTTTTTCATCAAAACGATATCCCACCCCTCTAATGGTTATAATATATTGACCATAGTCACCCAATTTCTTTCGCAAACGCTTGATATGGGTATCCAGTGTTCGATCGTCACCATAAAAATCAAAGCCCCAAACTTTATTCAAGATTTGATCGCGGGTGAGTGCCAATCCTTTATTTTTAACTAAGTAGGTGAGTAAATCATATTCCTTTAAAGCCAAAGCAATGGGTTGGTTATGGATGCTTACTTGGTGTTTACTAAAATTGATATTGAAGTCTTTGAATACATAGTTTTCTTCCATTGATGTTGTTCGATTTAAAATTGCATGGATACGATACATTAATTCTTTAGGTGAAAAGGGTTTGACTACGTAATCATCGACCCCCAGATCAAAGCCATGAAACTTATCAATTTCTTCACCCCGTGCCGTCAACATGATGATGGGGATTTTGGAGTCTTCTCTAATGCGTTTTACTAAGGAAAACCCATCCATATTGGGCATCATTAAGTCCACGATTAAAAGGTCGAAATCATTAAATTCGATGAGAGAGAGGGCTTCATAGCCATCTTCGGCTTCCATCATGGTATGGCCTTCGTTTTTTCCATATTTGAGGATGAGTTCTCTAATTTTAGGTTCATCATCCACGATTAATATTTTGAACATATGCATCACTCCAGTTTGATTTAAACACGTTTATGTGTCTTCCATGTGTCTTTATTATAATGTATTTTTGTGGGTGAATGCTACTATTTCAATAAAATGTCGTGTTGATGTATTAATTCTATGATACAATTATTCATAAGAGGTGATTTTTATGTTAAGTGTTAGAAATTTAGTCAAAAGATATAGTAAAACCATTGCGTTAAAACATGTGAGTTTTCAAGTTCCATCTGGAGTGATTGCGGTATTATTGGGACCCAATGGAGCTGGAAAATCGACAGCCATCAAATGTATTGCAGGCTTGGTTCGCTATGAAGGAGAAGTCTATATTGAAGAGCATCTCAATAAAGATTTAGACGCAAAAAAATCCTTTGGGTATGTGCCTGAAATACCTGCGATGTTTCCTTTATTAACCGTAAGAGAACATTTAATATATATGGCCAAAGCTTACCGTAAAGAAGTCAGTGATACGACCATTGATGCCCTTTTAGAACGCTTTGAACTCTTAGACAAACAAGATAAATTGGGCAGTGAACTCTCAAAAGGTATGATGCAAAAAGTAAGCATTTCATGTGCACTTTTGGTTGAACCCAAGGTCATTGTTTTTGATGAACCGATGGTGGGATTGGATCCTAAAGCCATTAAGGAACTCAAATTGATTATAAGAGAACTCAAAGAAAAGGGGACAACAGTCTTAATCTCCACCCATATGTTGGATATGGTGGATGATCTTTGGGATATGGTAATCTTGCTTGACCAAGGAAAAACATTGGGTGTTTTTCATAAAGATGAGATGGATAATGAAGATTTGGAAACCTTGTTCTTTGGTTTAACGGAGTCAAACCATGCATAATCCAACACTTTATCTCATTGTGACCACTTATAAAAATACTTTTAAAAAATGGTTGAGAAATCCTTTAAAATTTTTGGGCGTACTGATTTGGATGGGATTTATTTTATGGGGATTCATGCAGTATCCAGAGCTGTTATCGGGTTTTGGGATTGTCACACCCCAAGGTTTTGTGGCATTGCTATCCATTTTTAATATATATATGAGCGGTCCCAGTCTTTTAACCTATTTCAAACGCAAAGGCATTGTCTTTACCCATGCCGATGTTAATTTGGTTTTTCCAACGCCCATTTCACCTAAATCGGCGCTCATTTATGGATTATCTAAAACGATGATTGTCAATATCCTATTTACAATTGCGATGTTTGTGGTTGGCGTGGTTGGCTTTCATATTCCAATTTTATCAGCCATTTTATATTATGGATTGAGTCTTTTGATTGGGGATGTGGGTGAGTATGCCTTGGCTACCATCTTCTATGGCTCTGAAACATTGAGTGATAATTTTAAAAAAGCAATTCGTTATGGTGTGTATGCCTTAATGATGGTTGTACTGCTTTGGGTTTCAATTACGTTTATGAATGAAGGCATCTCAAAAGAAGTAGTCTATGACATTTTGGGTCACCCAATCATCCTTTTAATACCCCTTATTGGTTGGAAGATTGGTCTTGCTCATTTTGTAATCCTGGGCTATACACCCATACGCTTAATTTCAACTCTCTGCTTTGTTTTTGGAAGTCTTGCCTTATTTGTATATGCTAAAACCATGAAAATGAGGGGTGACTATTATGAAGATGCGCTCACATTTGCAGATGACTACCAAATTGCTTTGGATAAAAGTTCAAAAGGCGGGCTTGGCTTTGTGGGTAAAAAAGAGAAAGTTAAAAAAACCAAAACAGTTTTGAAAGGCGCAGGCGCCTCTGCTATTTTTTATAAACACGTTTTGGAGTTTACCAAAAAACATCGTTTTCCCATTCGCTATCGAGATCTGCTTGTTTTAATGGTTGGATGTATCTTGGCTTATTTTATGAAGGTAGAACCTTTTGAAAATATGAAGGTCATCATGCCCCTGGCGCTTATGGGTTTTCAACTATACTTCAAGAATATTTTCAGTCAAATCCTACAATGGCACTATGATTTTGATCATTACTTGATTTATCTCATACCCGATAGCAATCTTAAGAAAGTTTTCTATGCAACATTAATTACACATTTAACTGGACTCATTCAAACAGTCTTCTTATTTTTACCGATGGGCATTTATTTAAGATGGCCTATTTCCCATTTACTGTTATCCATGCTTTTGATGACGCTATTAAGAGCGGCCAGTCTTTATTTCTCGATATTCTTCAAGGAAATTATTGGTTCTTACTTGGGTAAGGTTTTAGAAGGTTTTGTTTCAATGTTGAGTGAAATGGTCATATTGGGAGTGCCACTCTTAATTATTGGCATATGGGTCAGTGTGGCCCCTGATTATGCTTATGTTGCTTATGGTGTTTTGTCTGTTTACTATATTGTTATTTCATGTATCAGTCTGATTGTGATTGGTCGTGTATTGACGCATACTGAATCTATTGCAAAATAAAAGTGATCACATTGGATCACTTTTTTTAAAATATCTCAAAGACCCATCAACCCAATACATGATTGTCCATACCATGAGTACCAGTGCTAATAGTCCAAAGATATAGCCAGGGTTTCCGAAGATTGATTCTAAGAAAACCAAAGGGGAACCCGGAGAGGGTGTATTGATAAATAAGAAATTGGTATTCCATAATTTATTGATAGCGTAAATGGGAATTGCAAATAAACCCAGACCACCGAAGATATACAGCAAGTTCTTTCGGTTGGGAATTAATTCGCCGCTTGTCAATAAGACTGAAACATAGGCCACCATCAAACCGTGGATAACCCAACTGTGGATGTAAAAGTAATTAAAATGAATCGGTGTGTTCCAATCGGGAAATAATAAAGCGGCTAAGGCACCTGGTAGGACCAACATAAATAAAGCATCGTCTAGGAGCTGTGTTGGTTTAAATGCATGGATAAAACAAAGCACAATTCCAATTGAGCATAAGTGTAAGGGGACATCTTCAAAGGTGAACGCACCCATAAAGATGAGGAGTAGTCTTCGGGAATATTCTAAAAAGAAGATTAAGGTTACAAAGTATTTCCTAAAAAGATTACGCTGATGCGTGGATAATTTTTTATAAATTTGAATGAGTATTAAGTTACCTATAAATATGGCCAGTAGCCATGTGAGGTGTACAGTCCCAAATATTTCAAAAGGGATCCGACCTCCTTGTTGATCGATTGTTTTAAAAAAGTCTTCCAAAAACTTGCCCTCATTTCTATTTCATACATATATATTATAATATTATGATTTGACTGTCTAAGTATTTTTTATTAAATTTTTGCGCCACAAGATTTACAATACGTTGCGTCTTCATCATTTAAAGTACCACAAGACTGACATTTTACTTTTAACTGAATGTCTTCTTTATTTGAGTTTATTTTTTCAACCACATCACTGACCATTTCACCCAACATATTGGTGTGGGGTTTGAGGTCTTTTCTAGCGCGCTCAGGATCTAATAATATACCTGAACCTGCGGGTCCCAAGCCTCCCAAAGACCTTAAAAAGGATCCAAAGCCAATGAAGATGATACCAATTACAGATCGGGGCATGGAATTAAATGAGGCATCAAAATCATCACTGAAGAAAGTGAAAAACACCGAAATAAAAAGAACAATGCCAACAACAACCAACACATTTCCTAAGTAAAAGAGAACTTTTCTACCCGTAGAGATTTTATTTTTATCCATTTTAGCTAAAACCTTCCTTTTCATTTATTATAGCATGTATATGGTATAATGAAATCAAAAAAAAGGGGGAGCCTTATCATGGAAATTCTCATGCAAATTCTGGTAGAATTCATACTTGAAATCGTAGTGGAAGGGTCGTATTATGTTTCGACCACAAAATCTATTCATAAGAAAATTCGTTATCCCATCGCTGCTATTATTATTTTGATTTTAGCTGCTGCGGGTGCGGGTGCTTTTTGGCTTGCGTATATTTCTTATAAGCATTCGATCTTATTAAGTCTTTTATTTTATGTCATTAGTTTTGGTTGTATTGTGCTTATATATAAATTTATCGATAAACTGCTAAAGATCAATTAAGGTATTTTGTGTTTATTTTTTAAAAGCGTATCTATCTTTGTGTCATTACGTTATAATGAAGAAGAAAAATATGGATGAAATGAGGATTATATGATTAGAATTATTACAGACAGTGCAACACTTTGGGACGTTGAGATGGGTAAGAAAAAGGGTATTGATGTTTTGATGTTGAGTGTAACCATTAATAATAAAACCTACAAAGAATATGAAGAGATAGACAGTGTTACCTTTAATGATTTGATTCAACAGGGGCATGTTCCAACTTCAAGTCAACCGGCAACAGGGTATTATCTAGATTTATTTGAAAAATATGCAGATGATGAGATTTTGGTGATTACCATGGCAGATGGATTGTCAGGAACGTATCAATCTTGCATGGGCGCAAAAGAAATTTCAGGTCGTGATAATATTACAGTTATCAATTCAAAGACATTGTCCATTCCACAGCGTTTATTGGTAGAGAAAGCCATTGAAATGCGTGATCAAAACCATAGCTTGGAAGAAATTGTGGTAGCAATGGAAAAGATGATCGCAACAACAGAGAGTTTTCTATTACCGCAAGACTTTGAGTTCTTGAAGCGGGGTGGACGCTTAACATCCTTAGCCGCAACGATAAGTGGATTTTTAAAAGTTCAACCCATTCTAACACAAACTCAAGAGGGTAATCGTTTGGAAAAATTTGCGATTTCGCGTAATTTTAACATGGGTGTTAATAAAGTGTTAAATCATTTTAAGGAAAATGGTATCGACTCAAATTATCACTTCTGTATATCCCATGCCTTTGTTCCTGAACAAGCAGAAATGGTAGCAACAAGAATTAAAGAAATGTTTAATGTGGTGAAAGTTGAAATTGATAACTTGTCCTGTGCCTTTATTACACAAGGGGGCCCTAAGTGTTTGGCAATTCAAATTATTGGAAAATAAAAGCAATTAGCGTACGCTAACTGCTTTTTTTTAGTCTGAAAACTGTACATCAATATTACCCATCGAATTGTTGAGTTTGATATGTTTATGTGTATTTAAATGGGTGTTGAGTTCGATTTTATTATCAATGCCATCTTCATAGTATTCATTTATTTGAAGGTTACCTAGGGATGACTTAGCCTCAATGTAGTAATCGTCAATACTACCCAAGATATACAAGTTTGAATCACCCATCGCATTGTCAAGATCGAGGGTTTCAACAGTGCCTTTAAAATTGACACTTCCCATGCTTAACTTGAGTCTTAATGATTTGAAATTAGAAGAAACTTTTAGATCGCCCAAGGAAGCATCAATTTCACCTTGAGTAATTTGACTGTCTTCCACTGAAATATCACCCATCTTGGCTTCCAAATCCAAATTGTGGATATTGAGCTGTTTAAGTTCTAAGATCCCCAGATCACTGTCAATATATACATCATCAAGTTTGACATCTTTAGGAACAGTCAGGGTGAAGACAGGTTTATGGTAGCCAAAATTAAGACCGATAAATGATGATTTTTGATTGCTTTCAATTTTTAAAGTGTTGCCATCCATGGTTTCAGTGAATCTAAAATTACAGGAATCACAGTAATTGATGGTTAATGAATAAGTATCGCCTGTTTTTACATAAACGCTTCCAGCATCTACATCAATTTCCAAATTGGTAAAGTGGGTATAGGTTTTCTCGAACGTTTTATTGTTGGTGCGATTGCCAAATGAAATTAAAGGACTTTGGTTGATCATATCTTGAATGCTTCCAAAATTGATGGTAAAAAACATAGAGATAACCAATGCGCCAATAAGGCCCAATCCAGTTAAGGCCCATCCAATGCTACTTATTTTTTTCATGCTTTTTCACCCTTTCTTTTAATCACTTTGTTGACAGTTTGATTAAACCAAGGTAAGGACCGTTGAATCAATCGGACCATACTTGAAAATAAGACAAGCGAGATTCCCAATGCCATCACAGAAAGGGAAACAATAAATAAGGCATTATACAGGTCAATGTTTAAGTGTAGTAACGAAATCACAAGGATGGATACAGCTGCAAGCGCGAGGGTAATCGCAACCAATATCATTGAGAAAACAACTGCCACAAAGGTAAAGATGATGGCCAATAAGGCCAGTATTAAGGGAATGGAAAGGGGTGCAGATAAGATCGCAAGAATGATTACCCATAAGTTTTTATTGTCATGGGTGATGGGACCTGAAACGTTTTTCGCAAATTGTTTTGGGGTTCCCAATTCTTTTAAGACCACATTCATATCATTCACTTCATCGATATATTCTTCGCAATAAACCATTGCAGCTTCAATTTCATCCTCAGGTTTCCCTTTTAATAAAGATCGTAGCGTTTCTAAATAAATTTCTTTAGTCATTGATTTCACCTCTCAATACGATATCTGAAATATCTTCGACATGGGTTTTCCATGCTTTTTTATAAAATTTTAATTTTTCTGTCCCTGCTTTAGTAATTCTATAATACCGACGATTGCGTCCTGTCACTTCTTGGTCGTAGGTTTCTAAGAGCATTTCTTTTTGGAGCCGTCTTAAAACAGGGTAAAGTGTCGATTCAGAAATAGACAGTTTATTCTTAATTTCTTGCGTAATCTCGTAACCATATGTATCTTTTTGATTTACAATGGATAAGACACACGCATCCAATAATGTTGAGTTAACTTGAAATGTCATGTCATACTCCTTTCACAACAATACTATACAACGTATAATATTGTTTGTAAATAAGTATCTACATTTTTGTGTAATTTTTTTATTATGGTACACTATATAAAAGACAAATAAGGAGGAAATGATGCCAAATTTACCCAATTGCCCAAAATGTGATTCAGAATACACGTATGAAGATCGTGATTTATTTGTATGTCCTATGTGTGCCCATGAATGGAGCGAAGTCGATACAGTGGCCAACACTCCGGTTATTAAGGATGCGAATGGTACAGTATTAAGTGATGGCGATGATGTGAGTGTCATCAAAGATTTAAAAGTCAGTGGTGCTTCAGGATCTATCAAGCGGGGTACCAAGGTCAAAGGAATTCGTTTGATTTATGATGCCTCTGATGGACATGATATCGATTGTAAAGTAGATGGTTTTGGGGCCATGAAACTCAAGTCTGAATTTCTGAAGAAGTTATAAGAAGTACATCCTAAATGATGTGCTTTTTTTGTTATAATGAACTTAACAGATTCTTAAGAAACATAGATAGACAGACTTAAGATTTTAAAATTATAATATTCATGAGGTGAAAAGATGTATAACGTATTGGTATGTGATGATGAAAAGGATATTGTTTCTGCTTTAAAGATTTATTTGACGGCACACAATTATCAAGTTTATGAGGCCTATGATGGTGACAAAGCGGTAGAAATTGTGAATAACCATGATATTCATTGTGTTTTAATGGATATTATGATGCCTAAGGTAGATGGTATTTCTGCCATGATAAAAATTAGGGAGACCAGCAATATTCCGATAATTTTAATATCTGCCAAAAGTGAAGATACCGATATCATATTGGGGTTGGATGTCGGTGCAGATGACTATATCACCAAACCTTTTAATGCGGTTGAGGTGATTGCAAGAGTGAAATCACAAATTCGTCGCTATATGGAGTTGGGTCAAGGAAAAAAAGAAGTAGATGAATTGTATATTGGAAACATTGCATTGAATGATAAGAAAAAACAAGTCAGCGTGGATGGTGAAGGGGTGAAACTTACCCCCAAGGAGTACGATATTCTCAAACTCTTTATGAACCATCCAAACCATGTATTTTCACCTTCAGAAATTTATGAATCGATTTGGAAAGAAGAGGCTCTAGGTTATGAAAGCTCTGTTGCAGTTCATATCCGCCATTTAAGAGAAAAAATTGAGATAGATCCAGCCCATCCCCGCTACATTAAAGTCGTTTGGGGTCAAGGGTATAAGATAGAGAAAGGTGAAACGCATGAAAAATAATCTTGCAAAAAAAATATTACTGATAGGATTGACGGTGATTTCTGTATTCACCTTCCTATTTAGTAGCATATTAATATATGGATTTGTGGTAAGCGGATCCTATATCGAAACCAAAGAAAATGTACAAGAATCGATATTGAATCATCTAATGCATACCGAAGGACATCGTGCTTATGGCGAATTTTATGAGCTTGCGAGTCTGGGAGTTGAACCCAAGACTGAACTTGACGCTTCTACCCAACAAGCGATTCAAGCCTATTTCACTGAAACATATGAAGATACAAATTTAATCATTCATGTTTATCTTGATAATAAAGAAGTCGTAAGTGTCAATGAAAATAAAGCCCCTATAGGCAAATTTTCAGTAACTTATGCCTATGATGATGGGGTTGAAATGGGCGTTGAGTTGAATATTGACAAAAACTTGACCCACAATGATAGGTTTAAAATAACATTCGATTCTGTAGGTTTTCTCTATGGCTTAAGGTTTTGGGTTTATCCCATTCTAATCTCGGCTGTAATTACACTGATAACCTGTTTATATTTATTAAAGAATTCAGAAAAACCACTAAGATTGATTGATAAAATTTATTTGGAAATTCCGATAATCTTCACATTGATGACGATGATGGTATTGGGTGATTTTTACTATTATGACACCTGGTCAGTCTATCTATATCTGATGGTCTTGGCTATTGTGGTCCTTATTTTATGCTCAACCCTTTCAAGAAGATACCGCCATAAGACACTCAAACAAAGTTCAATCTTATATCGATTCTGTAGGTTTATAAAAGAATCTTTCCAAGGTATCCGACTCTTTTGGAGGGCAGGCATCTTCTTCGTCCTTCTATTTATCCTTGAGTTTACGATTGTTGCAGTCTCGTCCTATTATTCAGAATTGTTTTTTATCTTTATGTTTCTGTTGGTTAAAAATGTGCTGCTCTATCTTATATTATTGAGATATTTGAACAGTTTTGAAGCCATCAAAGCAGGTACTGAAATTATGGCACGGGGCGATTTGAATTTTAAGTTTGATGTTCAGAATTTACATCCTGAACTGAAGTTATTGGGTAGCAATCTAAACTTAATGTCCCATGCCTCAGCTTTGACAGTTGAAGAGCAAATGAAGAGTGAGCGTATGAAGACAGATTTAATCACCAATGTCAGCCATGATATTAAAACACCCCTTACTTCTATAATTAATTATATAGACTTACTCTCTGAGACAGAGGATATTACCCAAATTAAAGAATATACTGAGGTCTTGGTAAGACAATCGGATCGCTTAAAACATTTGGTAGAGGATTTGATTGATGCATCAAAACTTTCTTCTGGAAATGTTGTGATCAATAAACAAGAGACGGATTTGGGCGTTTTACTCACTCAAATAGTGGGTGAATATACCGATAAAATGCAAACGAAGTCATTGAATATTGTCATGGACCAAACCCAAGTACCGTTAATTATCCAGGCAGATGGTCAGCAACTTTCAAGAATGATTGACAATCTTCTAGAGAATGCGTATCAATATGCGATGGATAACAGTCGTATCTATATCGATGTTGAAGAGATGGATCATCAGGTGTTGTTGTCATTTAAAAATATGTCTAAGGATGCCTTGAATATGGATCCAAAAGATCTCTTAGAACGATTCACCCGAGGGGATGCTTCGCGAAATACAGAAGGCAGTGGGTTGGGACTTTCTATTGCCCAAAGTATTGTTGAATTACATCACGGAACGTTTGATTTGGAAATTGATGGTGATTTGTTTAAAGTAAAAATAACCTTACCCATAGGTTCGTAATGACATTAAAATAAGCACATAATCGTGCTTATTTTTTTATCTTATCCATCCATCGCATGACGCTTAATGAATCATCCCAAGACATGTGGGGTGATTGGTTTTCCTGGTTTAAGATGCGCTGTGTGGCTTCTTTTATTTGATACTCTAAACCATTCACAAGATGGGGAAAGCGATATTCATGGGTTTCATTATTGATGTTTATCAAATAGGACTGTGCATTAGAAAACATGGGAATTTGAATCCACCCTTTAGTACCTACAATTAGAAAGTTGCGGGGTGAGTTTGATTGGATGGAAGCATAGAGTTGAAGATTGGGATTATTAGCTTGGATACTGACTCCTGTATCTACCTCAGTGGCGTTGTAATAGAAATGGGCGCTTAAGTTTTCTGGCTCATACCCTATCAAGTATTGTGTCAAAGAAAGGGGATAAATGCCAATATCCATTAAAGCACCCCCACCCATTTTCTTTTGGTAAAGATGGTGTGTTGGATCATTTTGAGACATAAAGGTTTGGTCCCCATGAATATAGGTAATCTCACCCAATAAATGGAGTTTATTTTTGACTTCTTGGATGGCTGGTAAAAACCGTGTTTTCATGGCTTCCATAAAGAATAAATGATTGTGTTGAGCCAGTGTGATTACTGCTTCTAATTCTTTTGCGTTCATGGTAACAGGTTTTTCACAAAGCACGGCCTTGCCATGATTTAAAGCGAGTATAGACAGTTCTTTATGATACACATTGGGTACTGCAATATAAACCGCATCCACCTTTGAATCTTCTAAGAGTTCTATATAAGATCCATAAGGAACGACGTTTTCGGAAAAGGATTTTGATTTATTAAGGTCGCGAGATGCGACAGCATAAAGATTGGCATCCTCAACCGCTTCAATTGCATCAGCAAATTTCTTTGCGATATTTCCCAATCCCAAGATACCCCAATTTATTTTTTTTATCATGTGATAATTGCTCCTATTTTATCGTTTTGGTTCAACCCATGGATGGGTGTTATTTTTATTAATGAAGTATTGTGAAACCCGAAGATAGTACTTTTCCATAACCCAAAATCCGCCATAAGAAAGTAATAAAACGATGATTATGTATGGAAAGTCCTGCATCTCGCCCACAAGTGGTTTGTTTTTTAAATAGAAATAATTGCCATCAACCAATGGGTTGATAATGACGCAAAGCAAGGTATAACCTATCAAATATAGGAAGGCAAAATTTCTGCCGTTTTTATAGTAACTGGTATTGAATGCAAGGATGCCAAAGTAGGGTAAAAGTAGTGTTAAGGCATGACCCACAAAAAAAGAAATACCAATGGGGTGGAGTACCCCATAGACCCGAATTGGATATAGAAATGAAAACCAAGCATAGGCCCCAAAATATGAGACAACACTGAGAACTTGTTCATTTTTAGTAAAGAGATAAACAATTACCAAGATAGAACTGATGCGATTGATTTGAAAGGGCAGTGATTCGCTGAGATTGAATCGCATCAAAAATAGGTAACTGCCATAAAGCATTATTTGTTGACAAATGGCGACAACTAAAATTATATTAGCGGCAAGATAGCGGTGTTTGAAAATAACCTCACGATATCGAAATAATGCCAGCGCTAAAATGAGGAGTGCAATGATATAAATAAAATGATCCCAGTGAAAAGGTGTAATATAGTCTCCGAATTTAACCATGATACAAAACCCCTTTAATAAATATATTTTAGCATAATAAACGGGTAGGGAAAAGGGTTTGATTTTTATTTAAAAGTATGGTATTTTGTAATAAGAGTAAGGAGTCGTTATGGTAGCCTCGATGAGAATAAGATAATCTTTTAATTGAATCATCCAACCTATCGCAAAATGCGTCTTTTTTTGTCGCGCAAGACCTATTTTATGATAGGTTTTTTTGTCGTTTAAAAGGAGGAAATATCATGACTTTAAGAGTTAAAGCACAACAAATTTATGTTGAATATCACAATAAAACAATACTGGACATCGAATCTTTGGAGATTTATGATTATGATCGCATTGGGATTGTAGGACAAAACGGGAGTGGAAAAACCACTTTACTGAAATATTTAATGTCTACATCTGCTCAGCATTTCGGGACTTTTTCTTATATGCCACAACAACGAGATTACAAAGATACAACCTTGAGTGGTGGGGAAATAACCCGAGCTGAAATGAATAAACAAATCAACACTCATACCCATGGCCTTTTCGCAGATGAACCCACGAGTCATTTGGACCAAGATGGAATCCAAGATCTCATTGATAGCTTTAAGTACTATCCGGGTTTTATCGTGGTGATCAGTCATGATCGTAATTTTTTAGATGAGACAGTACACAAAATATGGGAACTCAAAGAAGGAAAGATTGTGGAATATTGGGGAAATTATTCAGATTATATTCAAGCCAAGGATGTGGAAAGAAAAAGCAAGCAACAGGCCTATGAAAATATTCAAAAAGAGAAAAACAGACTGGAACAAGCGGCTTTGAAAAAACGTGATAATGCGATCAGGATGGAGCGAAGACATAAAGCCAGCCTTAAGAAAAACAACACCAAAGGCGGTGGTAGGCTCGCTTTTGAAAAATCCATGGGCAGCAAACAAAAGTCTCTTCATAAAGCATCCAAATCCATTGAAAAGCGTTTGGAACACATGGAGGATGTAACCCTAGATACAAAAACGCCCATCATTAATTTCAGACTTTCTAAAGAAATTGAATTGCACAATCCATATCCCATTATGAGTGAAGGGGTGGATAAGGCATATGGAGATCGTATCATCTTTAAAAAACTCACCTTCCAATTCAAATTGGGCGAGAAGATTGCGATTATAGGTCCCAATGGTTCAGGTAAGTCCACTTTATTTAAGATGATTATGGAAGATACATTTACGATCTCTCCCAAGGCAAAGATTGGTTATTTTTCACAACAAGAGGATATTCAAAATTTAGATCAGACGATTATAGAGTTTATGAAGGAAGATTCAATCTACCAAATATCTGAAATTCGTGCTGTTTTGGCATCTTTAAATATAGATGCGCTTGCCATCACTAAAAAACTTTCTGTATTAAGTGGTGGAGAGCGCATGAAGATGCGTTTGGCTAAGTTACTTTTGTCTCGCTATAATATTTTATTATTGGATGAGCCCACGAATTATATGGATGTATTCGCAATTGAAGCATTGGAATCCTTGATTAAAAATTACATGGGAACCGTCATTTTCGTTACCCATGATATGACTTTTATAAATAATGTGGCCAACCGCATCTATGAAATAAATGATTTTAATCTTTTAGAAGTAGCAGAATTCTAGTATACTAAAATAGATTATTTTCAAGAAACGTAGGTATACTTATGAAAAAAGAAAAATTTGGTCTTTTTACGGCTGTCTCTATGATTGCAGGCATCGTAATTGGATCGGGCATCTTCTTTAAAACAGATGATATTTTATTTGCGACTTCAGGTTCGGTTTTAAGCGGTGTTTTACTGTGGGTTGTGGGTGCCGTGGGTATTATTTTCGGGGGTCTTTGTGTGAGTGAATATGCGAAGAGAAATAATGAAGCGGGGGGATTGATTACGTATTGTGAAATGGCTTGGGGTAAAGCCTGGGGCTATCTTGCCGGGTGGTTTCAGGTATCCTTTTACTTTCCTGCGATTTCAGCAATCTTAGCGTTTGTGTCTTCTATTTATGTGGGTTTGTTGTTTGGGATTCAAAACCCCTTGGATTATAGAATTTGGCTGATTACGATTTTGAGTCTGGTGGGTATCTTTGTATTAAATATATTTCAAACGATGTGGGCGTCTCGTTTTCAAAATTTAAGTTTAATCGTTAAGTTAACAGCACTCATTCTTTTGTCTGTAGTGGGTATATTTTTTGGAGATCCTGTTAATTTTACGATGCAACCCATTACCGATAAGTCGCCGCAGCTCTTTGCGGGATTGGTAGCATGTGCGTTTGCGTATGATGGTTGGTTTGTCGCACCTTCGATTGCCCATGAACTTAAAAACCCTAAAAGAGACTTGCCCTTGGCCTTGATTTTCTCTCCTGTTTTAATTTTATGTATCTACCTAACGTATTTTATAGGCATTAACTTTATTTTGGGTCCTGAAACCATCATGGCATTGGGCGATGGTTCTGTGGGTTATATTGTGAATCATTTCCTGGGTGATTTTGGAACCAAGGCCGTCTATATTACGGTGATCATTTCTGTTTTGGGTTCAGTGAATGGTTTGGTTTTGGGATATATTAGGATGCCCTATGCTTTGGCGATTCGAGACGATTTACCCATGAGCCATCACTTTAAAACTTTGGATAATAAATATAATATTTCTATTAATTCAGCGATTCTATGTTTTATATTGATCATGCTTTGGTTGGGTTTACATGCTTTGAGTCAGTTTAAAATTTCATCTGGCTTTATTAATTTCTCAGGCTTTGAGATTGATGCGATTCCCATCGTATTAACGTATTTCTTTTATTTGAGTCTTTATTTTAGATTGATCGATATTTTATTTAAAACCCAAAAATATCTAAAAATATTACTGCCGGTGATGGCAACGTTGGGCGCATTCTTGGTGATTTATGGTGGCATGTCTCAAGACAATGCTTTGGTCTACTTTTTACTCTCATTTATGGGCATTGGGCTGGGCCTTATAATTCGCCCCAAACAAAAGGAGATTTAACAGCTTCTTTTTTCTTTTATGATATAATTTGTTTATGGAGGTTTTAAGCATGATGAAAGAAAGATTATTCGCCTTATTGGAATCTAAAAAGGATATGATGGTTGCACATCGTCGTCATCTACATATGTATCCTGAATTATCATTTGAAGAAAAACAAACAAGTCAATACATCCTTGATTTCTACAAGGATAAAGATGTATTGGTACAAGCCAATGTGGGGGGCTATGGGATTAAAGTTACCATTGATTCGGGTAAACCTGGAAAAACCATTGCTCTAAGAGCTGACTTTGACGCTTTACCTATTGAAGAAGATACGGGCTTGTCTTTTGCTTCTAAAAATAAAGGGGTTATGCACGCCTGTGGTCATGATGGTCATACGGGCTATATGATGGGTTTGGCTGAGAGTTTAATTGAAATGAAGGCCGATTTAACTGGAAAAATTGTGATCATCCATCAACCTGCAGAAGAAGTTCCACCAGGCGGTGCGATTGCCATGATTGAAGATGGGGTATTAGAAGGGGTCGATCATGTTTTGGGCATTCACTTTAGTGGTCAAGTGCCTTTAGGGATTGTGGAATACCATGAAGGACCTACCCAAGCTGCACGTGCCAAGTTTGATATCAAAGTTCAAGGTTTGGGAGGCCATGGTGCTTATCCTCATGTAACCCATGATGCACTTTTGGCTGCATCTGCTTTGGTGGTAAATCTTCAAACCATAGTGAGCCGTCGCACCAACCCCATGGATGTGGTTGTTTTAACGGTTGGATCTTTGGATGGCAAGGGACAATTTAACATCATCAAAGACTCAGTGACTTTGGAAGGGGACGTCAGAATGTTCTCGCAAGAGAACAGTGAATTGGTAGAGCGTGAAATGCGTGCCATTTGTGATGGTATTGAAACCATGTATCATGTCAAAATTGATTTGGCGTATTCAAATGATTGCCCTGCGCTTTATAATGATCCAAAGCTCACAAGAAGTACGATTGCTGCAATTGAAGAGGCAAATATTGATGAAGTTACCCAAATTCAAGATTGTGGTATGGTGAGTGTTTCTGAGGACTTTGCGCATTTTAGCAATGCCTTACCTTGTTGTTATTTCTATATTGGAGCACAACCCAATCTTACCAACTACCCACACCACCATCCCAAGTTTGATATTCATGAGGATGCCTTATTGATTGCCGCTAAGACAGTGGGAATCGCTTTATTTAATGCACTGGACCTCAGATAGTGATAATGGATTCAAAAAGATCTAAAAATTCCTGTAAAACTCGCAAAAGCATATAAAGCGGGATTACTTCCATTGCCTCCGGTTCATGGTATTGAAACCTTTGAATTTGAAGACTAATGTTAAAAGGCTGCCTTGCAGTCTTTTTTATTGTATTGCTTGCGAAAAGTTGATAATTTAGATACGATTAAGCCATGGAGGAAAGATCTATGAAATTAGTATTAGTGCGACATGGTTATACCGTCGGAAACGACCAAGGCTTATACACAGGTTGGAGTAATACGATGTTGAGTGATAAAGGGATTGAGGAGTTAAAAGCATATCGCAAAACCCATGAATATCCTAAGACAGATCGCTATTATACATCGGATTTAACCCGTACGATTGATACCTTTAAATTACTTTATGGAGAGAACACACCCATTACTGAATCAACCTTTGCTTTTAGGGAGATTAACTTTGGTGAATATGAGAATGTGAGATGGGATCGTGTTCCTGGCATTCCCTATAACGAGGCTTATATTCGAAATCAACCCCATGTTGCGGGTGAAACCGTGTCTCAAGTTAGTATGAGACTCTTGGGTAAACTCACAGCGGTTCTTAGAGAAATGCAAGAAGCAGGTGAAGACTCTGTGACCATTGTTTGTCATTCAGGGGTTATCAAAACCTTTATCATGTTTTTAAAACCTTTGTCATTTGAACAGTATTATAATATTGACACTCCCAATGGTTTGGGGTATGTCTTGGATATTGAATTTGATGTGGCTAATAATTATATTACTTTAAATAATTATGAACCCATTAAACGTAAAAAATAGTTGAGCTTTAGGGTTCAACTTTTTCATTAAAGATGAATCTATGATAAAATTAAGAAGATAAAATAAGGAGGTTTTTATGTTTTTAAGCGAAGCAATTTTAAAGCAAATTCACGAAAATGCACACCAAGTTGATTTGGATAATCGATTCCCAGATGAGGATTATGCGCTTTTAAAAGAAGCAGGCTATTTTAAAGCCCAAGTTCCCAAAGAATATGGTGGTTTTGGCTTGTCACTAAAAGAAATTGCCCATGAACAAACCCGTTTGGCTCAGGCTGCTCCTGGGACTGCTTTGGGTATTAACATGCACCAAATTATTGTAGGGATGGCCAAATATATGGTTAAAAACGGCAATCTTGCCGGTGAACAAATTCTGAAGGATGCGGTAAATGGGGAACTGTTGGCCTTTGGGATTTCTGAACCTGCCAATGATCGGGTTCTTTTTGGATCAACAACAACCGCCCATAAACAAGAAGACGGGGGTTATCTTTTCAAGGGTCGTAAAGTGTTTATCTCCATGGTGAACCAATGTACACGGCTTGTGACCTATGGACAAGAAGAAACACCACAGGGTCCAATGTCTGTTTTTGCGTATATAGATAACGATAAAAAGACTGTCATTGCGGATGATAATTGGAATGCGTTGGGAATGCGTGCAACCCAGTCCAATAATGTCCTTTTAAATGATGCGTATGCGCCAAAAGAGCGTATTTTAACAAAAGTTAAACCGGGTCCTTCTTATGATCCAGTGGTTTTTGGTATCTTTGGTTATTTTGAAATTTTACTGGCAGCTACGTATCATGGTATCGGAAATCGTGCCATTGAAATTGGTGTAGAAGTCGTTAAAAAACGTAAATCAGTCGCGAATAATACAACTTATTCCAACGATAAAGATATTCGTTGGCGCATTGCAGATGCAGCCATCAGACAAGATGCAGTATCCTACCAAATTGATGGCCTCAGTGATCAATTCGAAAGTGGTTATGATCATGGCATGTTGTGGATGCCAAAACTCAGTGCTGTAAAGAATACTTCAGTAGAGGCATCGATGCATGCGGTTAATGAGATTGTGCGTGCCAGTGGTGGGATGAGTTATTATAATACCCATGAATTATCAAGACTCTTACGCGATGTGCATGCAGGACTCTTCCAACCTTCTGATCAAGAATCTTTACACAATGGATGGGCCAATGTTTTAGTGGGTCCTATAGAGAAATAAAATGAATCTACAAGAGATTATAGACAAATTGGCGTCGGGTAAGATAACCCCGACTGAATTGGTTTTAAAATCGATTGAAACCATCCAAGCAAAAGACAATCAAATCAATGCGGTGGTCCATACACGCTTTGAAGCTGCTTTAGAGGAATCAAAACAAGATTATTCTCAAACGGTATTTAAGGGTATTCCCATCTTAATTAAAGCATTGGGTCAAAACATTGAGGGCATGCCTTCAACTGCAGGATCAGTACTTTTAAAAGATGTTGTTTCTAGTTCAACCCATAACTTTGTTGAAAAGTTACAATCACTGGGCTTTATTGTTTTGGGTCAAACCAATACCCCTGAATTTGGATTTAAGAATATTTCTGATTCCAAGCTTTATGGTCATGTAAAGCATCCCTTAAATTTAAAGAAAACCATCGGCGGTTCTTCAGGTGGCGCTGCAGCTGCTTTGGTGGCGGATTATGTGCCTGTTGTTGCGGCCAGTGATGGGGGTGGGTCCATTCGTATTCCTGCTGCTTATGGTGGGTTGGTGGGATTTAAACCCACACGCGGTGCCATGCCTACGGGCCCCAATGGCCATCGCGGATGGCAAGGAGCCTCAATTAACTTCTTTATCACAAAGACAGTGGCAGATGCTGAATTGTTGTTTAAACACATGTATCAAAACACAATAGAAGCCCCCTTTAATTATGTCAGTATGCCTATTCAAAAAAAGAAATTAACCATTGCATATTCTGATATCTCACCTGTCAATTCAGAAGTTTCAGACGATGCTAAAAAAGCATTACATTTGCTGGTGGAGAAATTAGAATCCATGGGTCATACCTTGGTAAATGTGGCGCCTGTTTATGATGGTATGAAACTGATGGAATCGTACTACCTTGTGAATGGGGTAGAAACAGCTGCCATGATTAAAGGAATAAAGAATGATGTCACAATGGATGACATTGAACTGGTATCATGGGTTCTTTACCAATATGGTTTAAAAATAAAAGGGTATGAAGTGGTAGATGCTTTAAATTACTGGGACATGGTTTCTGAAACGATGCATGAATTTCATCAAACTTATGATTTATATTTATTGCCAACCAATGCGAAACCGGCTCCAGATTTTGATTTAAAATACCAAGATGAAGCCTTATTAAAAAGGATGGCAGCCATTGAGACAGATCCCAATCCGTATGAAGTGGTTTGGACGATGTTTGAAAAATCACTGTCCTATACACCTTTTACAATGTTGGCCAATATTACGGGACAACCCGCCTTGTCTTTACCCATTTATACCAATGAACAGGGTGAAAAAATGGGGGTCCAAATCATGGGACCCAAAGGCAGTGATGTCTTTATCTTAGAATTAGCGAGGACAATATATGCGTGAATTTGATAAAATGCTTCAAGGTAAGTGGTATGATGCCAATTATGATGCTGAAATAGTTGAAAAAAGGGCCATAGCCGATGAATTATGCTTTGACTATAATAATATGAGACCTTCGAAAACAAGTGAAAGATTGGCGATTTTGAAACAGTTGGTGCACAATTTGGGGGAAGCAGTGACAGTCTTATCGCCGGTGTATTTTGATTATGGGTTTAACACCGTTATCAAAGATTATTCTTTTATAAATCACAATGTTTATTTTATGGATGGGGGTAAAATCACTATTGGAAAGCATGTGTTCATTGGACCCAACACAGGATTTTATACAGCCAATCATGCTTTAGATGCCAGTGAAAGAAATCGCGGGCTTGAACAAGCAAGTGGCATTACAGTGGGCGATAATACTTGGATTGGGGCGGATGTGACAGTTTTAGGGGGTGTCACCATCGGTAAAAATGTGGTTATTGGAGCGAAGTCGTTGGTCAATAAAGATATTCCTGATAATGTGATTGCGGTTGGGAATCCAATTCGTATTTTAAGAAAAATAACTGAAGCAGATAAGTTGGGTGATTTAATTGAGACAGTATGAAATGGATCGTTTTAAGCTAAAAGATATCACAGTTACAGTACTTTATCCTGAGGATAAGACGCAAAGATATCCGGTTGTATACTTTCATGATGGTCAAAATGTTTTTTATGATAAAACTTCTTTTTCTGGCCATTCGTGGCGTGTTATTGAAAACTTAGAAACAAAAGATCTTCCCAAAATGATTGTGGTAGCCATTGATAATGAAGGCGATCGTCGTATGGATACCTATGCGCCTTGGAAGATGAAGGGAAGTCCTTTTTTGGATAAGATGAAGCGTGGGGGTGAAGGGGATGCTTACGGTGCTTTTATTTTTGACACTGTAAAACCCCATATTGATAAACACTATCCCACGAAAACAGATAAAAAACATACAGCGATGATTGGTAGTTCATTGGGTGGTGTCATCACTGCTTATTTGGGATATCAATACCCTGATAGATTGGGTCATTTGGGAGTCTTTTCACTGGCATCTTGGGTCTTTCAAAAAGATTTTGAAGCTCTTTTTGAAAATGTGGATTCGTCTCAGCGTGTTTACATTCAGGTAGGTGACTCTGAAGGCACACCCGATGATTCAAGATACCAATTGGGTGATTTATCAAAACGATATCTAGAGGCCAGTCATTTTTATAAAGCAGTCTTAGATAAGTTTGGGGTTGAGAATATGTTGGTGATCACAAAAGGGGGAACCCATGAAGAAAAAACTTGGGCAGCCCATATTTATGAATGTTTGAAGTTTATCAGTAAAGATTGGTAAAAAAAGAGTTGGATTACATGAAGTAGTCCAGCTCTTTTTCTGTTAGGGAACGGTATTCACCGGGTTCTAAAGTATCATCTAGCTTTAAAGGTCCAATCTGAATTCGTTTTAAATAGGTAACATAATTATGACAGAGTGCCATCATTCTTTTCACTTGATGGTATTTGCCTTCTGCAATGGATAGTAAAATACGGTTGTTTTCTATAATTTCAACTTTAGCAGGTTTTAATTTTTGCCCATCTAACTCAAGGCCTTGGTTTAAGGCGTCGATATACTTTGAATCAAATTCTCTTTCAAGTTCCACGTAGTATGTTTTATAAATATCTTTTTTACCATGCGCAACATTGTGTAAAAACTGACCATCGTTTGTGATGAGGAGCAATCCTTCGGTATCCACATCCAGTCTTCCCACCATCATTAAGTCCTCGCGATATTGGTTGATGAGTTCAAGAACGGAAGGATATAAGTCGGGTGTATGGGTACATTCGTAACCGTAGGGTTTGTGCATCATGATATAAACCTTAGCTTCATATTCAATCAATTGATCATCCACATAAACATGGTCAATATCTAAATTGACATGTGATTTGGGGTCTTTGATAAGGGTGTCGTTAACACGTACAGTGCCAGATTTTAACAATGTTCTTACCTGTTTACGACTGCCGTACCCAACATGGGAGAGTAATTTATCGATTCTCATGGGAGCCTCCTATAACCTATATATACACATTAACATTTTTTTTATCAAATTTGTAGATAAAACTACAAGAGGATGGTCATCTTATTACACAAGATGTATAATATGAGGGATTAAAAAATATAACGGGGAAGTAAAAGATGAAACCAAGACTTTGGACTAAAAACTATATCTTAATGATTGTGGGAACCTTTATTTCTGCATTGGGTGGTATTGGACTCAATATTGCGTTTGGATTGGTTGTTTTTGATAATACCCAATCTACCTTTATGTCGGGTCTGTTTTCAGCCATCAGCATGATCCCAAATATTCTTTTTCCTTTGGTTGTGGGTCCTTATATAGATCGTCATGACCCACTGAAGGTATTATTGAAGAATGAAAAAATGCTGGCCATCATATTTATTATTGCTGGTTTTTTCGTTCATTTTAATGGGTTTTCTTATTGGGCCTATCTTCTCATCATTTTGTTGATTGGCTTGTTTGGGATTGTTTCAGAGACAGCTTCCCAAAGTGTGTCGGCGCAAGTCATCGCAAAAGAAAACTATAGTCGGGGTTTTGCTTTGATGTCTACCATTTATCCACTGTGTCAAGTACTGGTCGCACCCATCGCTTTGTTTTTATATCACCGCTATGGGTTGGCCACTTTATTCTTTATATATGCGATTTTAACCCTTATTGATGTATGGGTGGAAAGTAATATTGTGCATGAATTTGTATATAATACGGATACTGTGAATACTAAAATCAATTTGGTTCATGATTTAAAAGAAGGCTATGCTTACTTGAAAAAAGATCGGGCCTTGGTGAGTGTGCTTGTTTTCTCTTCTTTTGTGGTGTTCACAAGTGCTGGCTCCAATCTTTGGTATCCTTTCTTCTCTAATTCAGAGACTTTAACAATTTATGATTATGGCATCATCACCGCCATTGGTTCTGCTGGGTATATGTTTGGGGGATTGATTCATTCTTTCTTTGTGATTAAGGATAACTGGCGTTATATCATCGCAGTTGGGGTTTACTTTATTTTTGTAGTGTTAGATGCTACATTTTTATTCATGCCATTTATTTTGATGTGCTTGACCCGCTTTTTGTTGGGATTGTTGGGTATGAATTCTGCCAACATTCGAACCACTGCCATTCAGCATCGTTTAGAATCTAAACACCGCGCAAAGGTCAACGGATTTTTCTCAATCGCATTTTCGTTATCGTTGATGTTGGGTCAATTGGTAGTGGGTTATTTGGGAGATCGATTGCCATATGAATGGGTGTTGATTCTGTGTCAACTTGTCTATTTGTTTGGTATCGTGGTTATTATACTGCCTTCTAAAAATGGGATTAAAACCCTGTATAATTACAGTACACAAAAGTGAGGTACTGTGTGGAACCCATTTTATATTATGGACACATAAAAACTTAAGCGTTTGTGTGTTGAAAGTGGTATAATATTTAAGAAATGATTTTGAAAGGTGGAAGGATCGATGTTACTTCGAGAACTCTTCGATATCAACTCAGATATCAATATAAAAAAACTAACAACAGATTCTCGTGATGTCATCAAGGGCGCGCTCTTTTTTTGTATTGAGGGCTTCAGTGTGGATCGTCATGATTATATTGATGCAGCCATTGATAAGGGTGCGGTTGCGATTGTACATTCGAAAGATGTAACTAAAAAAGATAATATTGAGTATATAAAGGTTGAAAATGTTTATCATGAGTTGGAACGTGTTTCAGATGTTTATTATCAATATCCATCCAAACATTTAAATGTTTATGGGGTTACGGGGACCAATGGTAAATCTACGATTACCAGTACCCTGCGTCATGTTTTAAATCGTTTGGGTAGTGATACAGGATATGTGGGTACGATTTCCATTGAGTATCAAGATGTCATTAAAGAACCTACTTTAACCACACCGGATGTGGTTGAAATGCATGAAATTTTAAGTGAAATGGTGGACCATGGTGTAAAGAATGTGGCTTTAGAAATATCCAGCCAGGGCTTGGATTTGAAGCGTGTTGATACTTTGGACTTTGATACGGTGGTCTTCACGAATTTATCTTTAGAACATTTGGATTATCATCCAGATATGGAAAGTTATTATTTAGCGAAGAAGCATTTATTTGACTTATTGAAGCCAGAAGGAACGATGGTCATCAATATTGATGATCCCTATGGGAATCGTTTGTATGATGCGGGTTATACCCAAAATAAAGTTTCAGTAGCCATTGATCAAGAGGCAGATTATCGTGCAATTGATTTAAAACTGAGTGAAACCGAATCCAGATTTACCTTAGTCCATGAGGGTGTCCTTTATCCCATCACAACCAATATGTTGGCACAGTTTAATGTTTATAACTTATTGGAAGTGATTGCTTCAGTCCACCAAAATGGTTATCCATTGCCAGCCATTATTGACACCTTAAAAGACCTTCCAATTGTGAAGGGGCGTGTGAATATGATTGATAAGGGCCAAAAATTTAGAGCAATTGTGGATTATTCTCACACACCGGATGGGTTTGAAAAAATCTATCGTTATTTAAGGGATCTCACAAAGGGGCGTCTGATTGCAGTCTATGGTAATGCAGGTGGGCGTGATAAAACCAAGCGTCCCATTATGGGTCAAATCTCTGATCAATTCTGTGATTTGATTGTGATTACTGAACAAGATAGACGCACTGAGGATATTTTACAAATTAAAGCAGAAATGACAGAATTTATTAAGAATACCCCTTATGTTTTTATTGAAAAACGTTATGAAGCCATTCAGTATGCTTTAGAGATTGCCAAAGATGATGATACGGTCGTTGTTTTGGGTAAAGGGGATGAACGTTTCCAACACGGTCCTACAGGTAAGGAAGACTGGATGGGGGATGATAACGCAGTTAAAGAAATATTATCAAAAATGATGAATGGAGGGTTCGTATGAAAATACAGGCCAATGAAAATAAGAGTTTAGAAGTGAATATTGGAAGTGAAACTTATTTAAGAATTCCAATTAAAACCCATGTGGTTATGCCCAATGATGATCTTTTGGCGGTCATGAAGGAATATGTGCCGCCTTATCTAGAATCAGGGGATATTTTATTTATCACCGAGAAGATTGTCGCAATTTCTCAAGGTCGTGCCTATCCAATTAAAGATGTTGAAGCCCGACCTTTGGCAAAGTGGTTATCTAACTATGTCACCAAAACACCTCATGGTATTGGTTTGGGGATTCCTGAAACCATGGAGATGGCTTTAAGAGAGTGTGGTACACCGCGCATTATATTCGCAGCGTTTGTGAGTGTGCTTGGAAAATTGGTGGGTCGTAAAGGTGACTTCTATCGTGTGGCGGGTAGTAAAGCGCGCGCCATTGATGGGCCAACGTCTGGCACCATGCCTCCCTTTAATACCTATGTTGTATTGGGGCCAGATCAACCAGAAAAAGTCGCAAAGGAAATTAAGCAGGTCTTAAAAAAAGATGTGATTGTCACGATTGTAGATATCAATGATTTGGGTGGCAATATCTTGGGTAGTAGTGATGTGATGGATGTGAATCGTGTTTTGGCGATTTTAAAAGACAATCCATTGGGTCAAGATGCGCAAGGTACACCCATTGGAATAATTAGAAAGAAAGGTTAGGCAATGCCAACCTTTTTTAAAGGTTTTTTTTGAGCATATCCATGCTAAAATAGATTAGATATTAAAAAGGTGAGGTAATAAAATGCAGAAACTTTGGACACGAGATTTTACGATTATCACGCTTGGAACGGTGGTTTCAATGCTTGGAAATGCGATTGCGGGGTTTGCTTTGGGGGTACTTATATTGGAAATGATGGACTCCAGTTTTGCTTTTTCAGTTTACTTGGCGGTAAATTCATTACCCAAGCTTTTGGTTCCGGGAATAGCAGGTACTTTTTTAGATCGTTTTTCCAGGGTGAAAGTAATTTATACACTTGATTTCTTGTCGGCTTTTATTTACTTACTGATCTTTTTCAGTTTGAAACTGAATTACCTTACCTTTCCTTTATTCCTGATTTTGGCATTTACCATTGGGACCATCGATAGTATCTATGCGGTGGCTTATGATAGTTTGTATCCAACTTATATCACCAAAGGGAATTTCTCTAAAGCCTATTCTATTTCATCCATGATTTATCCTTTTGCTGCTCTCATGACACCGGTAGCCTCTTTTGCGTATACGCATATTGGCTTGGATGTTTTGTTTGTCTTCAATGCATTTATGTTTTTTGTTGCGGGTATTTTTGAGACTTTTTTAAGTAGAGAAGAATCACACCTGACGGGTCAAGTTAAGATCTCTAAATTTGAAGATTTTTCAAAAGAATTCAAATCAGGTATTCAATACATATTCAACAATCCTGGTCTATTGGCCATCACCACTTACTTCTTTATCAACTCACTTTTTCAAGGATCCGTTTCACAAGCTTTGGAGATGCCGTATTTTAAAGCGAATCCCAAATTGGGCTATACCTTATTTACCTATGTGAGTTCGGCCAATGTTTTGGGTCGCTTTATTGGTGGCTTTATTCATTATCGAATTAAGCTACCCAACCATCATAAATTTAAGATTGCCATGGCAGTCTATATTATCATCACTTTTACCCAAGGGTTTACCCTGTTTTTACCTTTTCCCTTGATGTTGGTCACCAATTTTATGACTGGTTTCTTTGCGGTAACTTCATTTAATATTCGAATTTCTTCCACCCAATCCTATGTTCCAAATCATATTCGGGGTCGTTTTAATGGTACATTCCAAATGATGACCATGAGTGGTATGATCTTGGGTCAATTGATTTGGGGTGCTTTGGGTAGTTTTGTGAGTGCACCGCAACTCATTTTATTTGGCAATATGGTCACCTTGATGCTGACATTTCTCGTAATTTATAGAAATAGGATACATATAAAGCCAATTTATAACCAAAACATATAGTTTATATCATAACTCTTGTAAAATTTATGTTAAAATTAGGATAAGAGGTACGCTATGATAAATCAAAAGTTTAGAGGTTATGTATTGGAAGTTAAATCCAGTCAATGTATATGGGTCTATATAGACCAAGAACCATCTATGGGAATTGTGATTCTTAATTTTGAATTTGATCATCTTTTTGAAGTGGGAGATTATCTGGAGTTTGAGACTACAGGGATCATGACCTTATCAATACCCCCTTTACTACAAGTCATTACGTATGAAATAATCGAAGAAAAAAAACAGCATATTATGAAAGGAATTTTAAAGAATGTTGCCCCCCCTTTAGTATTAGAAACAGAGAACTGGGGAGTGGTTTGGGTGCATCATGAAGGATCACTGGATTTGTTGGGTTTAGATAGGAGTGTTTATATCATCTATAATGGTATGATGACAAGATCTTTACCCCCGCAAATATCTGCAATTAAAATTGTGGGTCTTGAGTACCTATGATCCTTTATATAAATGTTGAAATTAAGTTGGTGTATGTGAGTAGTCTTAAGGAGAAAAGAAACATCCTTAAAGGACTGCTTCAAAAGATCAGAAAACGATTCAATGTCTCTTGTATTGAATCAGGAAATCTGGATGATTTAAAATTTACAATACTTCAATTTGTGGCGGTTGGGAATTCAAAGAAATATTTGGAAAAGTCAATGGATGAAATCGTGAGCATGATTGAATTAAACCCTCAATTAATAATTGTCAGATACGACAGAAATGAGCTGTAAAAATATGGTAAAAAAGAGAAGGAATCAATATTTTTCGTGGAAATATTATGCCATTGTCGCAACAGTATTTGGTGTGTTATTTTTTTCAGTGGGTTTTATTTTTTCGAAGAATTTGAGCAATCATCTGTATGACCAAATGATTAACGAGGCCGTTACGATGTCGAAGATGAATCAGTTTACGATATCGATGATCAACAAATCTGTGACTGAAATCAAAGATGTGCTGGGGAATATTTCGGAAATGGCTGGTGAAGAGATCATTAATGAAACTACGCCTGAAGATAGGGATAAGTTAGAAGAAATTGCATTACATTATAGTATTGATGAAATCAATTGGTTTTCTCCAGAGGGTGTTATTATCTATAGTTCAGATGGCTATGAAGGCAAAATTATGGATGATGATCACGCTGTTTGGCTTTTGTTGAATAATAATGTTGATTATTTTTTCGAAGATATTAGAAAAGATGTTTATTCTGAAGATGATTATTTCTTTGTATACTTGAAAGCCCCTGATGACTCTGTTGTTCAATTGGCGATTAACGCGGATAAGATCACAGAAATTACCTCGGATTTTTCCTTTGATCGTCATTTGGCTCAAATATCTCAAGATACGCGTATTCGGGCTGTCTTTGTGTATATTCGTTCCGATACAGAGTCCCAAATGTATGGCGAAAAGTATAATCCATCGTTTCTTGCAACACAACAGTGGAGTCGTATCATGAAAAAAGAAAGTTTGGAGTTAATCACAACTTTGAATGGTGAACCCGTTCTTGAAATTTATGTTCCCATTGAAATTAATGGTAAAACTGCAGGAACTTTCTTTGTGACCTATTCTTTGGCTGAAACGGAACAGTTTGTGAATGCGTCAACGCTAACCATTTTGACTGTTTTTGTGGGTATATTTCTAATCTTAGGGATCTTACTATCCATTCTTTATGGTCGTGATCAAAAGATCCATGATATTGCTTATAAAGATGTTGAGACTGATTTCAACAATCGGGAATATTTGATCAGTCGTTTGGTTAATGTTGATTATAGTAAAGTAAATAAGGATTCTAAAATTATGGTTTTAGTGATTCGGAATCTAAAACGATTGGAATTGGTTTTGGATATCGACGATATTAAGAAACGAATTCGAATGTTCTCTTATTCAATAAGACGACATGCACACGGTAGCAGTTATTACCGGTATGCTGAAGATACCTTTGTGCTTATATATCGTTCTCAAAGTGTTGAAGATATGATTCGTACAATTAATAATATATTTGAAGATTTGGATACTGATTTGGATTTAAAGATCGGTATTATTGAATATGATGTGGCTTTTAAAACCTATG
The DNA here is from genome assembly GCA_947631935.1 of uncultured Erysipelothrix sp. GTDB lineage: Bacteria > Bacillota_I > Bacilli_A > Erysipelotrichales > Erysipelotrichaceae > Erysipelothrix. Next base: position 2,419 of record CANRNG010000009.1, on the reverse strand, counting down.
ATGATATATTGAGATCGATTGATTTAGCGGTTGTTACCTTGAAAGATGATAGGGAAGGGCGCTATATGATTATGGATAAAGATATTCAGGATGATATTGTTTTGCTGCAAAAATTGGAACAATCGTTGCGTCGCTTGAGTGCAACGGGTTTTGGTCAAGAACTACATATGGAGTTTCAGCCACAGGTAGACGCAAGAGAGAATACAGTAGTTGGTTTTGAGGCTTTAACGCGATGGAATCATCCTGAATTGGGCTATATTCCGCCTGATATTATTTTTTCAATTGTTGAGAAAACAGATTTTAATGTTGCGTTGAGTAGCTGGGTTTTAGTCGAGGTATTAAAGTTCATTAATAAGTTAACAGAGGCAGGATATTTTAATATAAAAGTGTCTATGAATGTTTCTACTTCAATTGTTGAAAGTAAGGGATTTGTACATAATGTTTTAAGTATGCTTGAATATGAAGGGGTGGATCCTAACCTTTTGGGTTTTGAGATTACTGAAACGCAAATTGATAAGGAATCTGAAGTCTTGGTCAATCGTATTAAGCGGCTTCAAACGCTGGGTGCTACCTTCTCGTTGGATGACTATGGCCGCGGCTATTCTTCCTTGACTCGATTGCGTAATTTGGATTTGGATATCTTGAAAATTGATAAATCCTTTGTGGATGATATTGGTAAAGATAATCGCTTTATTACTCAGATTATTCAAATGGGTCATAATATTGGTATGAGAATGATTGCTGAGGGTGTTGAAACGCAAGATCAATTGAATTGGTTGGTAGACAGTGGTTGTTTCGTCATTCAAGGTTACTATTACAGTCGATCATTGAAGCCTAAGGATGCTATAAAATACATTCATAAATTAAACAAAGATAAGCGTGAGGAGTCGTGAAATTATGATAAAAAGATTAATAGTGAATGCTGATGATTTTGGTTTAACAAGTGATATTAATCGTGCCATCATTGAGGCACACCAAAAAGGAATCGTCACATCCACTACCATTTTAGGGAATTGTGATCCAAAGCTTTTGGAAGATGCAGTTGAACTTTCTAAACAAAATCCAAAGTTGGGGGTGGGTGCACATCTTGTATTGACTTTGCGTAAACCACTCTTGGATGCGTCGAAATCTCTTACGGATCCTTTGGGGAACTTTAGAGTAAATATATTGGATGATATTGATGAGATTGATGTTGAGGTTATTTACCAAGAATGGAAAGCCCAACTGAATTATTTGTTGAATCATTTTAAGTTGACGCATATTGATTCACATCACCATGTTCATATGCATAAGAAACTATACCCTGTAGCAACCCGGCTATCTAAGGAGTATAAATTGCCTTTACGTTCCATTCATGACAATTTTCCTTTTGGTATCAAAACCGCTTTTGGTTTTTACAATGAAGGGGTGGCCTTGGAGTACATTAAAGACGTAGTTTTAAATGAAAAGGGATTGCTGGAACTCATGGTGCATCCGGGATATAAAGATGATTCATTTTTACAAGAAATTTCTTCTTATCATGACATGCGTCAACGTGAACTTGATATTCTTTGCATGGATGAGTTGAAATCCTTTCTAGATGAACATGAGATTGAACTGGTTAATTACTCCTATATCCATTTGAAATAATGTTGAAGCGTCAACTTTGTTTCATGCTATAATAAAACAAGGTGATAAAATGAAAATTATGTATGGGTGCTTATCTATTTTTTTTCTAGGGTTATCTTTTGTGGGTGTAGCCATTCCTGGTTTACCTGCGACGCCCTTTATTTTTTTGACTGTCTTTTTTGCGATGCGCAGTTCAGAAAAATTAACGAATTATATTAAATCATTAAAAATATATAAGGAACATTTGGAACCTTTTCAAAAACATCATGCCATGACGCAAAGCAGTAAAAATAAAATTCTTTGGACCGCAACATCCATGATTATGATTCCAATCATCATCGTTGATAATTGGTTTTTCAGAATTTTTCTGATGGTCGTCATCTTGGTTAAACATATTTATTTTAGATTCTTTATGGATACATTGGAGGAGTGGGAACGTGATTGATACGCGATTGTTAAATTTAGTACCCCAATCCAAGAAAATGATTTTCAAGGTGGTTCTCAATCAATGGCTAAGTTTACTTTGTAACTTAGTCTTTTTACTCACTTTGGGTTCTGTTATAGTAGGTGATTTCTCTTTTATATTAATCAGTATTCAAGTTGTAGCAGTCGCCTTGAAGATATATATGGATTTTAGATGAACCTACCAGTAATTTAGATAGTTTGAATGAAGCGATTATTCTAAACAGTTTAAAAAATGAAAGAGGGAAGAGAACCATTCTTATCACATCGCATCGCACTAGTGTTGAGACGGTCTCAGATCACATTCTAAAGATGGATTGAGGTCTTGTTTTATCTCAAGGTTTTCTAT
>CANRNG010000008.1 GCA_947631935.1 uncultured Erysipelothrix sp. | reverse complement strand
AGATTCCGCAATAAGATATTGTGGGGAGTGTAAGACCCCAAGTTACTGTCTAGGACTAGAATGGAGAAGATCTACTCTAGTCTTTTTTTATGGGATAAAGATAATGTGTGGCATTAGGATTCACGACATACATGACTCTATTTCCAAATCGTCCCCAATTCACAAATCCATTTGAATTTCTCTTGATGGTTTTAATGGCTTTATTTCGATTTTCAATAATCGCATTTGATATCTTTCCATGACCTTCGATAACGATAAAAGAATTAATGATTTCTTTTTTCCATTGAAGTAACGTATTCACAAAATCAATAATCTCAATACTCTGGCTATTCTTAAAGAACTCAATAAGTTCTATAAACTTGACTCCTGCTTCTTCATAATTGGATTGAAAGAATTTGTGAAGTAAAAAATGTGCATTAAACGCATCCAGTAATTCTGGATTCGCATCAAACATCATTTGTCTCAGTTCAAATAGATTATATTTCCCCTTTAATTTTTTATTGTATCTTCTTCCACCGGAAGGTTGGGGTGCATCATCTCCAACCTTGAACAACAACCAATGAAACTTTTTTAATAGATAATAGTTAATCTCTTTCTGATAAATTCGACTCTTTTCAAATTGTGATAAAGTGGGATCGTTTTTAACTCCTTTATCTTCATATTTGTTCATTACTTTGATTCTGATTCTAGTTAGTCTACGTCCGAATTCTTGAAAGATATGAAATTTATCAATCGCACATACTGCATTGGGGAAGTAAACTTGAGTAATATCACGATAAGTGTGCCACATATCCATCGAGACAATTTTTACTCTTAAGCGTTCTTCTTTAGGTATATTATAAAAGTAGTTGGATAAGTCCATCTTTCTTCTTGAAGGAAGTAAATCAATAATCTCTTGGGCTTTAAAGTCGAGTAATACACAAACATATTTACGCTTCTTGGATTTAAAAGCATAAACCTCATCAATACATAGAACCTCAGATAAAACACCTCTTGAAATATCAACGTACTTATCAAAGATAGAGATAACAGACGTTGTTGATAAATGGTAGCGTAGCGCAACACTGGAGAACGTTTCAGTCACTTTCTAAGGTCACTTAACACATTATATACGGTGTTCATAGTGAGCTTCATTCCGTTGAAAGCGAAAGGATTGTGTTCATAGAATGTCTTAGCACAAAGACCACATTAATATCTTCTGGCTCTGTAATTAATTACGCATTTTTGATTCGTAAAAGTTGAATGGATCAGTTTCTTTTGAACATAATCTTTAATCGTATAGTGATAGTATCCACAGTGTGGACACACTTCATCCTTCTGATTGAGAGTAACGTCAATATTCAAAACGGTATCCTTAAGATAAACCTTGAAATTACTAATATTCTTTTCTTCGAGATTAAAGAATTTAAGCATCGTAAAATTATTGAAGTTCTGCAAATCATTCATATAATCACATCCTTGTATCGCAGATCTTAAATGCATTTTAACCATGGTATAAAAACTTAAGTTGACACTAAAATAGCATTAAATGGTCAAGAAAAAAAAGTCATGTGGGAAAGTAGAAAAAAACAAAGTATTTTCTTTTCTTCACTTTACAAATCTGTATATAATCAATCCACACCTTAAAGAAATTTGACAGAGATTGATGAAATAGAAGCTCGAACACAAAAACATATTGAGAAAAAGGGACGATTGGATACAAAAAAATCGCATGAGTTGACCCAAAAGCGATACACTTGATTCTATTTATATTCAATCCTCTAGAAATAACGCCATCTTTAATGACTCTCTGATATGAACCATGATGATGAATTGTATGATCACCACAATTCGGGCACGTTAAGTTATTAAGATTTATCAAATTCACTAAAGAAATATAATGATTTTGAGTTAAGGTATTGAAGCTGAGGTGGGTTTTGATTATAATCATAGTGTGAGGGTAAGAAGATTAAGTGTTCGAAACTAGAGATCTCCTTTCTCCTTTCTTATTTCTTAGAACCATTATAATCAAACCCCAAACTAATGTGTAGTCGTATTACCGTTAGTTTTTTTATTTCCCCAGGTTAGTGGATTCAAAACCCCAAACCCCAAACTACTTTTCTAACTCAAAAGACTCAAGTTTTATGTGTTGAGTCTTTTTTTGGTTTATGCAATTTCTAATTTTATCCAAACATTGGATGGATCTTTGATAAAAGTGTCATCATTTTTATTTATGATTTCGACAGAGGCATCTTCTAATCGTTTGATGAGTGCATCATACGAAACGGCGTCTGGTAAAGTTATGGTGAGGTATCTGAGTCCCAGTGCATCTTCAGGGGCTTCAATATCTGTATCTTTCCAAGCATTATATGCCAGTACGTGATTTTGAACTGAGTCCAAGCCTACATCTCCCATTTTAAATCTTGGGTCAATGACGCCCAAACCAAAGCCAATTACTTCAGTATAGAACTGTGACATCTTATCTAAATTCTTTCCATAGAGATGCACATGGCCCATGGTCATATCATAAAGTGGGGAATTGATTTCAGTTTCGTCAGTGATGGTTGAGAACAGTTCTTGTAGGTCAAGTGGATCTCGTCCATCGGTTAAGCGACCATCTTTATGGTACTTCATTTGAATAATCCCATTGACAGAAACATAATCACCACGATCTAGGGTACGGATATAAAGTTCAATATCATTGCCCTCCACATCTTTTAAATAGGTTGTCTTAGACATACCGTGGTCTGTCGGTGCTTGTGGATATTCAAGCGCGCCAAGCCATGCGATGGCCTTTGCGAGTTCTTCCTCTGATGGATATAAAAGCGCAAAGTGATACATACCCGATGTGTGGTGGTATCGTTTGTAATTTCCTTTATGAAGGTGTAGTAGGGGTGACTTGGTATCTCCTAAAATGGCACCATTTTCATCTTGTTGATGGATGGTGAGTTTTAAGGCTTGTGTATAAAAGTTAATTTGGTTGTCTAAGTCTTTAACGTTTAGGTGTACGAGTCCCAATTTTGTTTCTGAAGGTAGAGCTGCTTTATATGAAGTGTAAGGTATCGTGTTCATAATTTTTTCTCCTTTTTATTTGTTTACGGTCTTATTATATTTCGAATTCGAAATAAACTCAAGCTATATGCACTCATAAAGGTTTATGCTATGATAATCAAAAGAGGTGATTGCATGCCTACACATAGGAAACACAATGTTTTAGAGCGAAGAATCTTTAATTTAATTCGTGAAGATGATATTAATACTTTTCATGCCAACTTAATTGATGGTTTTTTAATTGTTTTGGTTATTGTATCCGTCATCGTCGCATTTTTATCAACTTTTGATTTAAAAGATGAAACCCATGATTTAATTCTCATCCTTGAAACTATTTTTATTATCCTATTTACAATTGAATATTTATTAAGAATTTGGACAGCAGAACTGATCTTTGAAAATTTAAGTCCCTGGCGTTCTCGTTTAAAATATGCACTGACCCCCATGGCTATGATTGATTTATTTTCAATTTTGCCTTTCTATTTACCCTTGGTTGGAATCAGTGTCAGCTCTTTAAATGCGATACGGATCATCAGATTACTTAGAATCTTTAAAATCAACCGCTATACGCATTCACTGACCTTAATATGGATGGTCTTAAAGAAACAAGCTGCACAACTCTTCAGTTCAATTCTTGTGATTTTGGTTTTGATGTTTATTGCAGCCATGTTGATGTATGATGTCGAACATATAGCCCAACCAGAGGTCTTTGATAATGCGCTCTCAGCAATGTGGTGGGCCATGGCGACCATCACCACAGTAGGATATGGGGATATCTATCCCATTACCACCGTAGGTCGTATTTTAAGTGCCTTTATCACTTTTATGGGAATTGGTTTAACCGCAATCCCAACGGGTATTTTATCAGCCGGCTTTATTACACAAAGTCGTGAAATAAAAGAAATGAAAGATAGGGAAAATGCTTCAATGGACAATTCCAATTTGGGGGATACTAGATTATGAAATTTATCATGATTTTCGGTCCCCAAGCTGTGGGTAAAATGAGTATTGGCGAAATAATTTCGGATAGACTGAAATTACCACTCTTTCACAACCATATTTCTTTGGACGTGATTTATCCTTATATTGGGTGGAATGAAACCACTTTTAAGTTGTCTGAACAATTGAGATTTGGAATATTCAACCATATCGCAAAAGACAAAAACCACCCGGGACTTATTTTTACTTTAGTATGGAACTTTGATGACCCATCGGATTGGGAATATGTAGCTCGTATAAAAGATTTATTTAAAGATGAAATGTATTTCATCGAACTTGAAGCGACCCTTGAAACAAGATTATCACGCAATAAAACTGAAAATAGACTCAATAAGAAACCATCTAAAAGGGATCTCGTTGCTTCAGAGAAGGATTTGTTGCACTCAATGGATGCATATCGACTCAATTCCGATGAAGGGGAAATAAAAGAAAAGCACTATCTACGCATTGATACTACAAATAAGTCCATGGTTGAAAGTGCTCAAATAATACTAGATTGGATAGGAGAATGACGGATTAGCGCATTCTCTTTTTTATAAACGGATAAACAAGACCGACCATTATAAAACCCAAATAAACAGCCAACCATAGAATCCATAAGTTATTCAAGAGACCCCCACCTGGATCATAACTGTCACTTTGGAGGATATAACCCAAAATAAAGCCCGCGATATATCCACCGCTGATGAAGTAGGGAAGTACTTTATTTTTAATTAAGATTGAAATGAATGTCACAATACATCCAAATAAAAAGTAAAGAAATGGAATATCATGCATACCATGGTAGTTAAATAAGACTGTTCTAAGCATATAATAAAATACAGTCATCACAATTAAAGGCAAGGTCAAGTCTTTATTTTTCATATGTACTCCTAATCATTCATATTTTGAATGGTTTCGATAAGTTTCGTATTGGCAATTTTGTAGGTTTTGGTTACTACAAAATAGATAACGATGGGTGCTCCAATTAAGAGCACAAGAAACATGATCAAGGGTGAAGTGGTGAAGCTTAGAATGAGTAAAATGAGTGGAATCACCATAAATGGGAGAATAACGATGACCTGTTTAAAGTTACCTTTGGCAGCTTGTTGTTCAGTTTCCCAATTTAAACTGGGGGAATAGACATCTGCGAAAAGAGAAATATAGGTAATAAGAACAATTCCTTCAACAAGTCCCAAAATGAGCAAGACCAAGGTGATGAACTTGGGCTTCGTTAAAATAACGAAAGCCAGTGTTAAGATGCTTGGCATAAATCCAGAATTAATCATGGATAGATATGCTTTACCTTTAACCATGTCAGAGAGTTTGATGGGAAAGGTGAGGTACATTTTAAGATTGCGCGCCTCTCTGGAAATGGCAGTATTCGCAGAGGCATCCATATTGCCTAAAAACAATCCTACTGCAACCCCAAAAGAAAGGGGTAGCGACAATTGCTGCAAAGGCGCAAGGGCATCAAAGAAAGTGTGATAATAATAACTCACGCCCAATATGCCATCCAAAGTGTTTAACGGCATGCCATTTAAAAACAATGGCACCATCGAAACTATGGGAACAATAAAAATGGCAGAATAATAATTAATCGCAAATGAAGGGGTTCTTAAGATTGTTTTAAAATCTGCAACCATGATTGATTTTGGTATGGATTGAGATTTCGTTTCCTTGGCTTTTTCTCCCTGGTGTAGCCGTTTCTTTTTACTGCTGGAATCAGAAGTGCTAAGAACGCCTTCAAAGTATAGAGACTGTGAGGTAAAGATAACTAAGATTGCTACTCCCAAACTGACGAGAATACTCAATAGAATGGGTAAGAAATTTTGATTCACAATCCCGTTTGTCATCCAACTAGAAGTGGGCAAGAATAAATTAATGTATCTAAAAGCTTGGTTATCCATGGCCAACAGGGATTCCATAATTTGTTGAATCGCCTCGGGATTTTCACCTATCGAGCTCATAGAAAAAGAGAAAATAAAGATTGGAATAAACACCAAGCCAAAAGTTAAGTACATAAATAAATCCTTGTTTTTGAAAAAAGGTACAAAACGCATAAGGAGAATGACCACCAATAGCGCGATGGATAAGGGGATTAAAGGTATGGTAATAAATGACAAAACCGTAAATAATACCGAGATTATTCCAGGCGCAACCTTTATAAAATAAATTACAAAGATGGGACCCAACAAGAAGACCATAGAAATAAGAGTATAAAGATAAGCGGAGACAAACTTGGCTGCTACAATTTCCCAGGGATGAATGGGTAAGATTAAGTAATCTTTAACATCTTTTGAAAAATAGAAAATGCCAGGTGTCGAAAGAATTGAGAAGTATAATGTAACAACGGGTGAAAGGGTCATGATCAAATAAAGTAACAATGTCGGTTGACCAAAATTAATAAATTGTTCAACGATCGCATAGGATAAGAAACTGATAATGCCCCATAAGTATACGACGAGTAAAGCAATTAAAACCCATTGACCCACTTTTTTTAAAGGGGATAAATTTCTTTTGATATTTAAGTTGTTGTAGTAGTCTACAGATGCTGTTTTTAGATTCACTTTAACCAAAGCTAAAAAGCGTTTCATATGCGCGTAACCTCAAGGAAAATCTCTTCAAGTGACAAACTATCATCATGTTGCGCTTTTAAGGCTTCAAGGGTCCCTGTATAGAGAATACGACCTTTATTAATGATCACAATTTCATCACAAAGTTTTTCTGCAACCTCTAAGACATGGGTAGAGAATAAGACGGATTTACCTTCTCTTGTTCTTTCCTTCATAATCTCTTTTAAGGTATAGGATGATTTGGGGTCTAAACCCGTGAGCGGTTCGTCCAAAATCATAACATTGGGATCATGAATGAGAATACCAATGACCATAATCTTTTGGCGCATCCCATGTGAATAGGAACTGATACGATCTCCCAAAGCGTTTTCCATGTCCAAGGCTTTTGTATATTTATCAATCCGTTGCAGTTTGGTTGCTTGGTCTATTTCATAAATATTGGCGATGAAGTTTAAATATTCAATGCCCTTTAATTTTAAAAACGAGTTTGGACTGTCACCCACAAATCCAAATTCCTTTTTTGATTGTATTGTATCGATTAAGGTATCATGGCCATTAATCTTAATGGTTCCAGAGTCTTGTTTCAAAACACCTGTAATCATATTGAGGGTGGTTGTTTTACCTGCACCATTGGGGCCAATAAAGCCAACAATGGAGCCTGGCTTTACAGCCATTGAAATATCATCCACTGCAACAAATGTTTTATTGTAGGTTTTGGTTATATTTTCAATTTTAATCATAACGACTCCTTACATCCACGTAATTTTACGTTCTTCTTTTCTACGAATGCGCCCAATGTTTTCTTTATGTCTATAAATAACAATGAGTGTGATGATAAAGAAGGTAAGGGTAATGGCCAAATTGCTTTGTGAAATTGAAAGAATCAATGAAGCCACCAACAAAGTAAGCATTGCTGATAAAGAGACCATTTTAGTGATATATAATAAAACAAAGAAAAATGCAACAGGTATAACAAAGTGTAAGAGGGGTCTGTGTGTTAAGAAAATTGTGATTCCCAACAAAAACCCAACGGCTGTAGAAACGGCTTTACCACCTCTAAAGTTTGCAAAAATTGGGAAACAATGACCCAGTGTGGCAAAGAAACCAGCATAAATAATATTTTCAGGTGAAAATAGACTCACAATGGCCATTGCGATTGCCCCTTTTAATACATCAAATACAGAAACCAAAACACCTGCTTTGGCACCCAAAGTTCTTCCGGCGTTGGTACCCCCAAGGTTACCAGAACCATGTTCACGAATGTCTGTTTTATAAAAGACCTTTCCAACCACAAGTGCAAAGGGTACGGATCCAATAAAATATCCGATTAAAATAGCTAAGATAAGTTTCATAATCAGCCTCCTAACCAACATTTTACCACTTATTGAGATTCAATTACATATTTAAATCAAATTTTGTTATAATAAGAATGATTGGAAGGGGTATGAACTTGAGTAATATCGATTATACAGCTTCAAGTATAGAAATACTTGAGGGCTTAGAAGCCGTAAGAAAAAGACCCGGTATGTATATTGGGTCTACAGATCAAAGAGGACTTCACCATTTGGTGTGGGAAATTATAGATAATTCAATTGATGAAGCACTCAATGGTTATGGGAAGAAAATTCAAATTGTAATTGAAAATGATCTAGAAATTTCAGTGAGAGACGAAGGACGGGGTATGCCTGTTGAAATGCACAAAAGCGGCGTTTCGGCTTTACAGGTAATTTTTACTGTACTCCATGCTGGGGGTAAATTTTCAGCACAAGGTGGATATAAAACGAGTGGTGGTTTACATGGTGTGGGGGCCTCAGTCGTGAACGCTTTAAGTGATTATTTATTTGTTGAAGTCTATAATTCAGATGGTACTTACAGTATGAAATTTGAAAATGGCGGTAAGAACATTGGAAAATTAGAAAAAAGCACAACCAAACACAAACCAGGATCTTTGGTGCGATTTAAAGCGGATGATAAAATTTTTAAGAACACCAGATTCAGCTTTGATACAATTTGTGAACGAATTCAAGAATCCGCATTTTTATTAGAAGGTATTGAATTCACCATTGAAGATAAAAGAACACATGAATCCAAACATTTCCAATATGAAGATGGTTTGAAGGCTTTTATGGATTACATTCATGAAGGCACTCAAACACTCAATGACACCATAATTTTAAATGGTGAAATTGAAGGAATTGGAGTTCAAATGGCGCTTCAGTATGATGATGGTTATAATGAAAACGTCTATTCCTTTGTTAATCTTGTCAGAACCCGTGATGGTGGTAGCCATGTTGTGGGATATCGTTCAGGATTAACCAAAGTAATTAATGAGTATGCCCGTAAACACGGTGTTTTAAAAGAAAAAGATAAGAATTTCGAAGGCTCTGATATTAGAGAAGGACTGTCCAGTATTCTTTCAGTATCCATTACAGAAGATTTGTTACAGTTTGAAGGCCAAACCAAAGCAAAACTGGGTACACCCCAAGCCCGTTCAGTTGTAGAATCCATCATTGTGGAACAACTCCCAAGGTATTTGGATCTTAATCATGAAGCCTCCATGACCATCTTAGGTAAGATTCAAAAGTCAGCTGCAGCACGTCAAGCTGCACGTTTGGCCCGAGAAAAAACACGCAAAGGCAAAAACAATAAAATTGAAAAATTATTATCTGGAAAATTAGCCAATGCCCAAACTAAAAATAAAACGAAAAATGAATTGTATCTTGTGGAAGGGGACTCCGCTGGCGGCAGTGCCAAACAAGGAAGAGATTCATCATTTCAAGCCATTTTACCTTTAAGAGGTAAGGTTTTAAATGCCCAAAAAGCAAGTTTAGATGAAATCATAAAGAATGAAGAGCTCAATACCATCATCCATACAGTGGGGGCAGGTATTGGAAATGATTTTGAAGTAAAAGAGTCCAATTATAATAAAGTTATTATTATGACGGACGCTGATACCGATGGTGCGCATATTCAAGTATTGCTGCTCACGTTTTTCTTTAGATATATGAGACCTTTAATAGAAGCGGGTTTGGTATATGTCGCCCAACCGCCTCTTTATAGAGTGGTAGTTAAGGGGAAAGAACATTATCTTTATGATGATGAATCCCTGGATGAAATGCGCGAAAAATATGGAAAATTAGAAATTCAACGCTATAAAGGTTTGGGAGAAATGAATGCAGATCAACTTTGGGATACTACCATGAATCCCAAAACAAGAACCTTAATCCAAGTTCAAATTGATGATTTCTATAAGGCTGACCGACGTGTTCATACTTTAATGGGAGATAAAGTTGATGAGCGACGTGATTGGATTGAACAAAACGTCGCATTTACACTACAGGAGGATGACCACGACCATGACTTATAATCATAAAATATTACCATTAGAAGATTTGGTGGGGGATCGTTATGGTCGATATGCCAAATACATTATTCAAGATCGTGCTTTACCTGATGTTCGGGATGGATTAAAGCCAGTCCAACGTCGTATTCTTTATGCGATGTTTCACGAACGCAATTACTTCGATAAACCTTATCGTAAATCTGCTAAAACTGTTGGGATTGTAATTGGTAATTACCACCCCCATGGTGACAGTTCAGTTTATGATGCCATGGTGCGATTGAGTCAAGATTGGAAAATGAATATGCCCTTGGTTGATATGCAAGGAAATAATGGGTCGATTGATGATGACCCAGCAGCAGCCATGCGTTATACAGAAGCCAGACTTTCAGAAATTGCCCATGCTTTACTTGAAAATATTGATGAAGAAGTAGTGCCTTTTGTTTTAAACTTCGACGATATGACCACAGAACCTTCTGTATTACCCGCTAGATTTCCCAACTTATTAATCAATGGTGCCCATGGGATTGCGGCAGGATATGCTACCAAAATTCCACCCTTTAATTTTAACGAGGTTTTAAATGCAACCATTTATCGCATGCAAAATCCAGAAGCCTCTATCGCAGAAATTGGACAATTTATTTTGGGTCCAGACTTTCCTACAGGGGGTATCATTCAAGGCCAAGATGGCATAAATGATATCTTAGAAAAAGGTAAAGGACGTATTGTTGTTAGGGCCAAGACTGAAATCATTGATAAGAAAAACTTAGTTCAAATTGTCGTTACAGAATTGCCATTTGATGTCATTAAATCAAATGTTGTGAAAAAGATAGATGAACTTAGATTTGCGAAAAGTGAGGCAGGTCTGGGCGATGTTATGGATGTGCGTGATGAATCGGATAGAACTGGACTCAGAATTGTCATTGATTGTAAAAAAGGTGCCAATGCTGAAAGTATTTTAAATATGTTCTTGAAAGAAACAGACCTTCAGATTTATTATTCAGCGAATATGGTTTCTATTATTGACCAAAGACCCCAATTAACTGGTGTCTTACCTGTATTGGATGCCTATATTGAATTTAGAAAAGAAGTTGTTTTAAACCGATCAAGATTTCGTTATGACAAAAAAGAAGCCAGACTTCATATTATTGAAGGCTTGATTAAAGCTGTTAGTATCTTGGATGAAATTATTGCGCTTATTCGTAAATCAAAAAACAGATCAGATTCAAGAGATAACTTAATGAAAGCTTTTGATTTCTCTTTTGAACAAGCCAGCGCAATCGTAGACTTACAACTCTACCGTTTGAGTTCAACAGATATTGTGGCTTTAAGAGAAGAATTCGCAAAACTTGCGAATGAATTGGAAGAACTTCGTCTAATTATAGAGGATGACAATGTTCTAAACCTAACCCTAATCCAAGAGTTTAATGAACTCAAAGAAAGATTTAACATGCCACGTCGTTCAGAGATTGAAGCTGAAGTTTCAGAATTAGAAATAGACAAACTCAGTTTGATTTCTAATGAACAAGTGATGTTGACACTCACCCAAGAAGGCTATATCAAACGTGTTTCTTTACGTTCGTACAATTCTTCTCAACACAATCTCCTCCAGATGAATGAAGGGGATAGACCCATTTTTGTGGGCCAGGTAGACACTTTAAATCAGGTGGTCTTCATGACTTCACAAGGACGCTATGGTCATTTGTTGGTTCATGATATTGAAGAGGCAAGATGGCGTGATTTGGGTTCACACCTCAATGAATACGTGAAGCTCAATCCAAGTGAAAAAATCGTCTCATCCTTTATCGTAGATGATTTTAATACCCATATGTATGTGGTGATGGTCACCAAAAACGGGTTACTTAAACGCAGTCTCATCCCTGAACTTGAAGTCGTTCGTAACAACCGCTTGTATGATTGTATTAAATTAGAAAAAGATGATATACTTGTAGGCGCACATTTGGCTAAAGACAGTGGGCATATTCTCATGGGAAGCCGTGATGGTCAATTTATTAGAATTGAGCTTTCAGACATCAATCCACAAGGTTTACGTGCCAAGGGTGTGATTGGTATGAAGCTTAAGGGCAATGATTTCGTGAGTGCTTCCTGTGTACTCCATGATGAAACGGATGTATTTATTCTTTCAGATCGTTATCATTTTAAACGCATTAAGAGCGATGATATAGCTGTTAACAATCGTGCAACTATGGGTGTTTTAGCTGCCCGTAAGGTTAAATCCAATCCCCACCATATTAAGTATATTGGTGTGGGTAATATATCTGATATGATTACCTATTACTCAGAGGAACTGTCAATTCTTGAACTGAAAGACATTCCCTTGATGAATTTTGGAGCAACGTATTCTCAAGTATTAAAGGAAGTTGATTTCTTTATCATTGATAAACTGAAATTTACTGAGTTTATAGCCATTCCAAAAGAAAAAAAACAAGAAAAGGTTGAACCTTTGAAATTTGACCTATGAGGAGGATGATTATGATTGAGAAAAACTGTTCTGGATGTGGGGCAATCCTACAAAAAGACATGGTAGGTAAAGCAGGGTATGTGCAAGATTTAAGTCATGATCTTTGTCAATCGTGTTTTAGACTACGCCACTATCGCGAATATAAACATGTACGCGCAAATGTTGATTCCTCAAAAACATTAGATTTCATTGAGGAATTTGATGGACATATTTTTTGGGTTGTTGATGTGATGCATCTAAACCAAAGCCTACACGATGGATTGATTCGGACTTTGTCTAAAAAAGATGTCGTTTTAGTGGTTAATAAAAGAGATTTATTACCCAAGTCTGTTTCCAACAACAAACTTAAGCAATCTATTATGCGTCTTTTAAGGGATTATAATGTCTCTTTGATGGATGTGATTTTCGTTTCCGCAAAGATTGAGCGTTCATTAGAACCCCTATATCCCTATTTAAGTGATGCACCTGTCGCATTTGTGGGTTGTATTAACGCAGGGAAGTCATCTTTATTGAATGCATTGCTCAGATCAGAAACCTTATCAGTCAGTCCCGTTTCTTCAACAACGGCCAATATTATTGAAATATTGGATGGAGATTATCGGGTTTATGATACTCCAGGTTTTATCAAAGAGTCAGATCTTCCTAAGAAATTTACCGATGAATGCTTACTCAAATTATCACCCAACAAACCTATTAAACCCATGGTCATTCAAATTTATGAAAAACAAGCCATTGTATTGGGTAACTTGGGGTACATTGAAATTGATCCCGTTGATCATATTAATGTTGTCAGCTATTTACCCTTTGAAGTCAAACGTGTTAAACCAGATAGAGCGGATGCTAACTTGGATTTAGATCATGATTTTATGATTTTAAATCCGATCTATAAGACACGCCATTGGCCTAGAAAAGACGATCGCATTGATTTAGAAATATTTGATGTCGGCTTCATTTCAATTCAAGGTAAATACAATCGTTTAAAAACAGTAATGGATATTGAAGCAGAGGTTATCCTCAGAAAGGCAATAATATAATGTTAAGTAATACAGATAAAAAGAAATTAAGAAAAATAGCCCATGATGAAAAAGTCTTGGTCCAAATAGGAAAAATGGGAATGACTGATACGGTGCTTGAAAGCTTTGAAAATGCACTTTTGGCACATAACTTGGTCAAAGTACAACTTTTAAAAACGGCACCCATTACAGTAGATGAAGTCGCTGAAATACTGATTGACCAATTTTCTTGTGATGTCGTGAGTTCAGTTGGAAGGGTCATTGTACTTTATCGCTACAATAAGGAAGGACGCATTCATATTTGAAAAAAGTGATGTTGTTTGGGGGGTCTTTTGATCCCATCCATTTCGGGCATTTAGAAATTGCCAAAAACGTACTTAAAAACCAAAGTCATGATGAAGTTTGGTTTGTTTTAGCTGCCTTGAATCCATTTAAAATGGACGCAACTGATTTTGATAAAAGAAAAAAAATGATCAATCTGATGATTGAAAATATCCCAAATATGAAGGTGTGTGATATTGAGAAATCCTTACCAATACCTTCCTATTCAATTGATACATTGCGTGCATTGAATGCCCAATATCCCCAAATCCAATTTTCTTGGTTAATTGGTTCAGATCAAATTGCAGGCTTGCCGCAATGGAAAAACTTTGAAAGCCTTGAAATGTTGACGGATTTTTATGTTTATCATCGAGAAGGATATAATGAGAAACACAAATACCCCATAATTTATGGAAAGACTTATAATGTGAGTTCTACTGAAATCAGAAAAGGAAACGCGCTTGATACAAATCCAAAAGTATTATCTTATATGATGCATGAAGGTCTCTATTTAAAGTCAATGGCCTCAAATAAATTGTCTAAGAAAAGATATGAACATTGTTTGCGGGTTATGGAATTGGCAATGACATTGGGTGAGAAACATCAATTAGATTTGAAAAAAGTTTATCTGATGGCCATGATGCATGATATTGCGAAGGAATGGGATTCTCAAGATTTACTTGATTTAATGAAAGCACATTTCGTGAATCAAGTTGAGCGACATCCTGCATTTTATCATGCCTATGCAGCTTCATACATCTTAAAACATGATTATCATGTTGCGGATATTGAAATCTTAGATGCAATTGAAAATCATGTGGATGGTAATGTATCCTACGACTTGGGAAAAGTCTTATTCATTGCAGATAAATGTGAAAAAGGCAGACCCTATGACACAAGTGCCTTGGTTTCACTTGCGATGTCTGATTTAAATGAAGGTTTTGAAGCCGTTAAATTAAGCAGTCAACAATTTATTAAGGAGAATTTATGAAATTATTAGATTTAATTGTAGAAACATTGGAAAATAAAAAAGCACAAAACATTACGGTGATTGATTTTGAAAACACCAGTCCAATTTGTGATTTTTTTGTAATTTGTGAAGCACCCTCTTTAAGACAAATTAATGCAATTTACCAAGAAACCGCAAGGAAAATAGTGGACATGGGGTTTGAAATCAAGCACCAACCCACCACACCCGATGCAACTTGGCTTATTATTGATGCCCTTGATATTGTGGTTCATATTTTCCAAAGTGAGGAACGTTCACATTATAATTTAGAGAAACTCTATATGGAGTATATCCGTGATTGATTACTATGATACTTTATTTGCGGATATGGAAGGCACGCGACAGTATTACGGGTTTGTAAAAAAACATGCAAAGGGGACTTCCTTGCTTGAATTTGCTTGTGGAACCGGTGACTTGTTGAATCTATTATCAAAAGATTTTGAGGTAAGAGGGATTGATTTAGATGATAAAATGTTAAATCAATGCAAAAACAAATATCCAAATTTAATCGATAAAGTATCCATTGGTAACTTTTTAAATTACCAACCTCATGATAAGGTAGACACCTTAATTTGTGTGGGGGACAGTCTAAATTATTTATTGGTTTCAGAAGACTTGATCCAATTTGTTGAGAATGCAAGCCAGATTTCAGACCATATCATTTTAGATATGCATCATCCCCATCGGTTGATTGAGTTTGAAACGCCTTATTTTGAAGAAGGGGCAACGGATGCATTTGATTATGTTTATACTATTGAGAAAAACGAAGATTACTTAATGCACCAAATCAATTTCTTGGATGGCACGTTTGATGCTGTAACGCAATGGGTATTTGACGTTGATGACTTTAGAAAGCGATTTGAAGATAAAGGCTATGATGTCAAAGTATATACAGATTTTGACATTGAAGATATACAGCCCAAGGGAGAAAAACTGATGATGATTTGTAGTCGAGGTGCACGATGATTCTAATTGTTGCTGCCATGTTAGAGGAATTGAATGCGTTAAAAATGTTGGGTGATAATGTCGCCTCACGTGTTGTTTCGGATATATCCGTGGTTGAAATGGAATTGGCGAATCAGAAAGTGGTCCTTTGTTTGTCAGGGGTCGGTAAAGTGAATGCAGCCTATACCACCGCAACCCTATGTGAAATTTATGATTTCAGAATGATTATAAATATTGGTAGTGCGGGTGGACTTCAAGAGAACCAAAGGGTTGGAGACATTGTAATCGCTGATTTAGTAAGAGCCCATGATTTTGATATTGGACCCAATACATTAACCGATGCGCGCTTTATTTATCATCCCAATTTAGACTATGCTCAAAAAGCATATACAATCGCAAAGAACTTGGGTTATCGCGTTCATTTGGGCGAAATTGTATCCGGAGATCAATTTATAACCCATGGTTCAGAAGCACTGGAACGCATTAAAACAAAGTTTGCGGATGCCATTTGTGTTGAAATGGAAGCTGTTGCGGTAGGCGCAGTTTCTAAACGAAGAGATATTCCTTTTATCATTTTAAGGTCACTATCAGATGTGCCCCTTAAAACAGGAAATGAGCTGGAGTTTGAAGCATATCTACCCATTGCCAGTAAACACTCAGCTGAAATTACGCAACATTTTATTGCATCAATGGTATAAAAAAACTGTTTTTTAAACAGTTTTTTTAGTTTATTCGATAGGGGTATCCCACAAACCGTTATGATATAGCCAGTTCTTTAGCGTATCTTTCGTTAAAGGTTCATCTTCACGATAAACCAATGTATCCACGATGTTGCATACACCATTGGTTTGTTCAACATAGATAAAGGCTGGGATAACTTCGATATTAAAATTATTCTTAAGTTGTGTTACCGTTAGATTTTTAGTATTGGTTGTATCTACCTTGATAATATCGGGCAGCTTAGTATCCGTTTCAATGGAAAGGGGCTTAATCAAGGAATTTGCGATATAGTTTGAAGTTCCATCATTGTTTCCAATAAAAATAATGAATTTATAGACATCATTACTAGAAAAAGATAAAATTTCACTGTTTTCTCGTGTACTAACATTTTTTATGTAATCACTCATTGCTTCATAAGTTACAACTTCAGAAAATAAATCAAGGTTTTGTGCATCATAATTGGCCAGTGAAACATTGGATGGTCTAAAATGAAAGTATAGCAATACTGGAGTGGTAATCACAAAGACTGTTAAAACAACAATTGCGATTAGTTTTCTACTCATTATTTCACCTCACTGTTATTATAATACACTAATTTAAATAACTTTCAAATAATCATGGGAATTTTCACAAATCGTTCAACAAAGGCAGAACCCATCAATCCGTTATATGCTCTTTATCTTTTATGCTTTTTCGGTTATAATAGATAAGATAAATGAAAGGGAAGATGAGGTTTCTATGTTCCTTAAAAGTATTAAAATGCAAGGGTTTAAATCTTTTGCAGATAAAGTAGAGATTAATTTTACTGACGCTGTGACAGGGATTGTAGGTCCAAATGGGTGTGGCAAGAGTAACATAAGTGATGCAATACGTTGGGTTTTGGGGGAACAGTCCGTGAAATCAATGCGTGGTAACAGCATGACGGATGTTATTTTTAGTGGTTCTGAATCTAGAAGAAAAGTAAATTTAGCAGAAGTTACACTTGTTTTTAACAATGAAAGTAAAGCATTGAATTCAGAGTACGAGGAAGTTGAGGTTACGCGTCGATTATATCGCGATACTCGAGAATCTGAGTATTTGATCAATAAAGTACCGTGTCGTCTTCGTGATGTTCATGATTTGGTCATGGACACAGGCCTTGGAAGAGACTCCCTCAGTATTATTTCACAAGGGTCAATCAGTTTTTTCGCAGAAGCGAAACCGATTGAGAGACGTCTCATCTTTGAAGAGGCAGCGGGTGTTTCCAAGTACAAAAAGAGAAAACTTGAATCCATCCGAAAATTAGAACGCACACAAGAAAATATTGAGCGTATGCAAGATATTGTGGATGAAATCAAACGTCAAGTCAATCCTTTAAAGAAGGCGGCTGAGAAAGCACGTATTTATATTGAAAAAAAGGATGTGCTTGAACAGATTGAAGTTTCAGTTTTGGTGAAAGATGTTCAAGATTTGAACTTGCAAATTCAAAACTCTGCAAATAAGGTTTATGATTTAGAATCTAAGATTGCCCATTTGAGTGTTCAAATTTCAAATTTTGAAAGTGATCTTGAGCAAAAGCGTAATGATAGTTTTTCTTTAGACCAAACAATCGTCAAATCACAAGAAGAAATTATGTCCTTGGTCCATGAAATAGGGATTTTGGAAACACGTAAAGTGGAAATTGAAGAAAAACGTAAATATGCGCTTGAAACTGGAGATCTTGAAAGCCGTGCGAAAGAAATTTATGCCTCATTAATGGAAGCAAGGGTTGAATATGAAGAACGGTTGGGTCGTCAAAAGGAATTGAAAGCTGATATTGAGTTATTGTTGGATAAAACACAAGCTACACAGCGCAGTTTGAATGAAGAAACCCAACAATTGAACTTTTTGGTTTCACAACAATCTAAATTAGAAAATAGAAAAGAATTACTGCAACACCGTCTCAGTCGTCCGTTTGAGATGCAAGAAGGGGTTCAAACCATCATGGAAAATAAAGGGAATCTTTATGGTATCCATGATGTTATCTCTAATATCCTGATTCCGATTTCAGGTTATGAAACAGCCATTGCTACGACACTAGCAGGGGCTTCCTTACATATTGTCACAGAAGATGACAGTGCGGCAGTGCATGCTATTGAATTCTTGAAGAAAAACCAAAGTGGACGGGCAACCTTCATTCCGCTGAATGTTATGAAGCCAAGAAACGTCCATAAAGATGCCTTAACGGTCTCAGAACATGCCGAAGGTTTCTTGGGAATTGCAAATGAGTTTGTGGAAGTCGATGCGATTTATGATACTTTGACAGATAATTTATTGGGGAATGTGTTAATCGTTGATGAAATAGACAATGCGAACAGACTTGCCAAGCGTTTAAATTATAATTATCGTATTGTAACCTTAGCAGGTGATATGATTCACCAAGGTGGACGCATGACTGGAGGGGCTTCTAAAAAGAACCAAAATGGTCATTATGCGATTAAGCAAGAAATTGAAAATATTGAAACTCAAAACCAAAAGTTTGAAATACAAATGGATGATTTGAACTTGCGAATCAATCAATTTAGGCAAAGTTTGCGTTCTGATAACGATATACTGATGCAAAAACGTATTGCACTGGCCAAAATTGAGCCTTTATTGGATGTCAAACGCGCAAAGTATGAAAGATTAAAATCTGATTATGACGCACTTGAAACAGATAAATCAGGTCATGAAGACATTCAAGATTCATTGATTCTTCAATTGAATCAGGCTTTGATGAAACGGGATGAGTTAACTTCTAATTTATCTTTAAACCGTGAAACACGGCTTCAAATTAGTGAAGAAACCCATCGTAAAGAAAATCAATTGCGGATTTTCAGAAAAGATATGGACATCAACAATACCAGTCTCAATGAAATAAAAATGTCCAATCTTAAATATGAAACCCAAATTGAAAACACGCTGAGTCGTTTAAGTTCTGAATACCAAATGACTTACGAATATGCGGTTGAGCATATTTATGATGCTGAAAAGGCACACGAAAAAGATGAAGTTTTAAAACTACGTCAAGAAATTCAACGTTTGGGTAATGTGAACTTGGATGCACCTGAAGAGTATGAAACCATCAATGAACGTTACGAGTTCTTAAGTAAACAACTAACGGACTTGGCAGATAGCCGTGAAAAGCTATTAAAAGTCATTTCGGAGCTGGATGAGATCATGGAAGTTCAATTTAAAGATATGTTTGATCGTATCAATAGTGAACTTCAAGTCGTCTTTACAAAACTCTTTAATGGGGGTCGTGCAAAGCTTGTATTAGAAGATCCAGATGATTTATTGAATACAGGTATTGATATTGATGTGCAACCACCGGGTAAATCAGTCCAAAATATACGCTTATTCTCAGGAGGAGAGAAATCTCTTATTGCGATTTCTGTCTTATTCTCAATTATAAATGCCCGTCATGTGCCTTTGTGTATCTTTGATGAGGTTGAGGCAGCACTTGACCAAGTGAATGTGGAGCGATTGGCACGGTATGTGCAAGAGTTGTCGGGTGATACTCAATTTATCTTGATTACGCACCGTCCAGGTACGATGGCACGTTGTGATAAATTATATGGTGTAACCATGCCAGTTCAAGGTGTTTCATCCTTGCTCTCAGTAAGGCTTGATGAAGCCATTGAACTTAAAGAGGAGGCGTAGTATGACTTTCTTTAAAAAATTATTTTCAAATAAGAAAGATGAATCGGTCTATCAAACGGGTTTATCTGAAACCAGAAAGGGTTTTGGGGCGAAGTTAACGCAATTGTTTAGTGGCGCCACTCAATATGATGATGCCTGGTTTGACAATTTATTGGCCCTTTTACTGCAGTCAGATGTATCATTTAAAAGCGCTAAGAAAATTATCAAGGCTTTTCAAAAAAATGTTAAGAAGTCGATGTCAGAAGATGAGGCGCTTGGCGAATTGGTAAAAGTAATCAAAAACCAATATGGCGATAACATTGAACCGGTTTCGCTTCATGATGGCTTAAATGTATTTTTAATGGTTGGGGTTAATGGTACAGGTAAGACAACGACCTGTGCGAAACTGGCCCATAACTACCACCAAGAAGGTAAAAAAGTGCTACTGGTAGGGGGGGATACCTTTAGAGCAGCGGGTAGTAATCAACTGAAAGTGTGGGCTGATAAAGTCGGGGTTTTATTCTATGGCGGAAAACCTGGCGAAGATCCTGCCTCAGTTTTTGTGGATGGGGTTCGTTTTGCCAAAGAAAATGAGGTTGATTTGGTGATTTGTGATAGTGCGGGTAGGCTTCAAAACAAAGTGAATTTGATGAATGAACTCAATAAAATGAAGCGCGTTCTCACCCGTGAAGCAGGTCAAATTGATCATACTTATCTTGTGATTGACGGTAATACAGGACAAAATGGGTTGATTCAAGCCCAAACGTTTACTGAAGTCGCAGATGTTGATTCAATTATCGTTACCAAACTGGATGGTTCACCCAAAGGGGGTGTCTTACTCAGTATTAAAGATGAGTTGGACTTAAAGGTGAGTTATATTGGTTTGGGAGAGGGTGTCAATGATTTAAAAGCATTTGATATTGACACCTACCTTTACAACTTGGTGTTTGATGATGAGTCTGAATAAAACGGTTAGACTCAACAATCTCTTTGACAGTTATGAAGCACTTTTAACGGATAGACAAAGAGAAGTATTTATCTACTATTATCACGAAGACCTTTCTTATCAAGAAATTGCTGATATTTTAAATATCAGTCGTGCTGGTGTATATGATACCCTAAAAAGGACAACAAAGTTCTTAGAAGAAACAGAAAAGAAACTGGGTTTTAGTGAAAAATATGATAAACTATTTAAAGCACTCGCGGATCTTGATGATCCACAAGTGAATACTATTTTAGAAAAATTTGATATAGGAGGAAATTATGAGTAAAGTTTTAGCAGTTAATGCAGGAAGTAGTTCTTTAAAATTCCAATTATTTTCAATGCCAAATGCAGAAGATATTACTTCTGGGGTCATTGAAAGAATTGGTTTGCCAGATGGGATTTTTACCCTTAAATTTGCAGGTGAGAAAGACAAACAAATTTTGGATATCCCTGATCATTCAGTGGCCGTAAATTTAGTGTTGAATGCACTTGTAGAAAAGAAAATTGTAGATCGTTTAGATGAAATTGTAGCGGTAGGACACCGTGTTGTGCATGGGGGCGAATATTTCTCAAAAACAGTTATCGCAACTGATGAAAATGTCGCAAAGGTTGAAGAATTAAAGGATCTTGCACCTTTACATAACCCAGCGAACTTAACAGGTTATTATTCTTTTAAAGAAGCGTTGCCAAATGCGACCCATACATTCTCATTTGATACAGCATTTCACCAAACCATGAAGCCTGAAGTTTATATTTATCCTTTACCTTATGAATATTATACGGACTTAAAAGTACGTCGTTATGGAATGCATGGAACATCCCACCAATATATTTCTGAAAGAACGGCTGAATTAATGGGAAAAAATAAAGAAGAAGTGAATCTTTTAACCTTACACTTGGGAAATGGTGCTTCTATTTCTGCGGTTAAGGGTGGAGAATGTGTGAACACATCCATGGGATTCACCCCACTTTCAGGTATTATGATGGGAACCAGAACAGGGGATGTGGATCCAGCTATCGTTACTTACTTGATGCAAAAATTAAATATTTCTGCTGAAGAAGTTATCAATATCTTTAATAAAAAATCAGGTATGTTGGGTGTTTCAGGTATTTCATCTGATGCACGTGATGTGGATGATGCGATAGTTGCAGGAAATGAACGTGCAATTTTAACACGTAAAATGTATGCTGAGCGTGTACGTCAAGTTGTGGGTGGATATATG
The DNA here is from genome assembly GCA_947631935.1 of uncultured Erysipelothrix sp. Taxonomy (GTDB): domain Bacteria; phylum Bacillota_I; class Bacilli_A; order Erysipelotrichales; family Erysipelotrichaceae; genus Erysipelothrix. Next base: position 17,098 of record CANRNG010000008.1, on the reverse strand, counting down.
CTCCAATTGGGTAAAGTAGATGCCATCGCATTTACAGCAGGTCTTGGAGAAAATGACACCATGATTCGTGCAGCGATTCTTGATTTATTGGCTGTCGGAATGGGTGTTAAATATGACGCTGAACTCAACGCAAATACACGCGGTAAAGAAGTTAAAATTTCTACCGATGATTCAGCAGTAGAAGTATGGATTGTTCCAACCGACGAAGAATTTGTATTGGCGCGTGATGCCTTTGCTTTGTACAATGAATAAATTAATAGATTATATTGAAAAATATGACGTCATCTCAATCTTCAGACATACCCATCCTGATGGGGATGCCTTGGGCTCTCAATGGGGATTGGCTACTTTTATAAACGAGTACTATCCTGAGAAGACTGTGTATGTTGCTGGGTATAAAGAACCGATTGCTGTTTTTTTTCCCGATATGGTGGTAGTGAGTGATGCTGAAATTGCATCCAGTCATGCGATCGTATTAGATTGCGCAACTGAAGAACGCGTTGATGGTAACTTTGAGTTGGCTAAGACAGTTTTAAACATTGACCATCATCCCAATTCCAATCCTTATGGTGATGTGTACATCGTGGATTCGAATAGATCCAGTACCTGCGAAATCGTGGCTGAATTGGTTTTAGAGAAAGGAAAAGTTTCTCAAAAATGTGCGTCTTATTTTTTAAGTGGGATTCTCACCGATACCATTCGCTTTATGATTGAAAATACGAAACCAGAAACATTGGAGGTCGCAGCCAAATTAATGCGTTGTGGCGCCAATATCAATAAAATATCGAGACATTTCTTCAGTGGTACCTTGGATGGCTTTAAAGTTAAGAGTTATTTATCCAATCATATTGAGTATCAAGATGGGGTTGCAACCCTAACTGTTACCAAAGAAATGCGCGATCACTTGGGTTTGAGTGATCGAGAAGCCAAATCTTATTACACCATTATGTCAGGTGTTAATGAGTTCAAGGTTTATGGTGTCTTTGTGGAGACGGATTCAGGTAATTATATTGGATCATTGAGATCTCAAGATGTAACGATTAATACCATTTGTGAAAAATATAATGGGGGCGGTCATCGTTTGGCTTGTGGTGTAAATTATATTTCACCTCACCAATTGGATGAAATTAAACAAGATTTAGTTGTTGCAGTTAAAAATTATAAAGAAGAAGTGGCCTAGACGGTCACTTTTTTCTATACTTTCATGTATAATAGAAATGAGAGGTGATTTCTTTGGCAGTTCATCTGTTTGCGCGCAGTCATTATTCATTACTTAGAGGTCTGATGTCAGTTGAAGATCTTGTTTTAACTGCGAAAGAATATGGTTATACTGCCTTGGCAATTACAGAACATAAAGTCATGCATTCTCATTTGGAATTTGCGATACTCACCCAGAAACATGATATCAAACCCATCTATGGATTGGAGATAGAAACAAATTTTGGTTTCAGTACTTTATATGCAAAAGATATTAAGGGTTATCAGCACTTACAAAAATTATCGTATAAAATGAGTCAAGATAGCCTTTTAAGTTTTGACGATTTTAAGCATATGATGGATCACTTAATTTTGATTGTACATTCAGATAATGGTCCTTTTGAATCGGTTTTGTCTTCTGAAAATGATGACGATATTCATTTTATGTTTTTAAAACTAAAACGCGAGATTTCACATTTTTATTTGGGGATGAGTTTTCAAGAATCAAATTTCTTTAAAAATAGAAACAGTCGCTTGCAACGTATTGCTTCAGAACATGGTATTGAAGCTGTGTCTCTTCCAAAAATATTTTATAAAAACCCGGGTGATCATACCTATTTTAAGGCTTTACGTGCAATTGACGAACAAAAACATTTGGACGATCCTTCTATAAACAATGCCCCCGCTCGTTATTTTTTGGATAAAAACAGTATGGAAACACTTTATCCTAAAGCGTGGAATGAGCATGCCGAAAATATAGCGAAATTATGTCAAGTTGATTTGTTTGAACTCCATACCGAAATGCCCACCTTTAACAATGAAAGAGATGTAGACAATGATGTCTTTTTGAGATCATTAGCAAAGGCAGGCTTAAATAGAAGATTGGATGGCGCCGTTAATGAAACATACACAAAGCGTCTAGACTATGAATTGGATGTTTTGATTCATTTGAATTTCACCAATTACTTTTTGATTGTTTATGATGTGATTCGATATGCGAAGCAAAAAGATATCAATGTGGGTCCAGGGCGGGGGAGCTCTGCAGGATCTTTAGTGGCCTATGCTTTAGGAATTACAGAAGTGGATCCTTTGGCTTTTGGCTTACTATTTGAACGTTTTTTAAATCCTGAACGGGCATCCATGCCGGATATTGATATTGATTTTCCAGATGATAAAAGAGATATGGTGATTCGTTATGTTCAAAATAAATATGGACATGAACATGTCGCCCATATTGTTGCTTTTGGAACCTTGAAAGCACGCCAGAGTTTTAGGGATTGTGGTCGTATATTGAATATTGCATCTCATAAAATTGACCAAGCCGCAAAACTCATTCAGCAGGATACACTTCTTACATCTTATCAAGCGAATGCCCGCTTTAAAAATATGATCGATAACGATAACGCCTTAAAGAAATGTTTTGATTTGGCCGTTAATCTTGAAGGAACCCCCAGACATATTACCCAACATGCGGCTGGAATCGTTTTGAGTTCGAAACCTTTAATTGAGGTTGTACCCTTGTATAAAATTGACGATAGTATCCATGTGATTCAGTATGATATGGAACATATTGAAAAGTTGGGTTTGGTTAAAATTGATTTCTTAGGGATACGAAACCTATCCTTAATCGATCGAATCGCCAAAAAAGTGAACCCCAATTTTCAAATAAAGTCAATTCCTTTTGATGATGAGAAAACTTATAATTTAATTTCTATGGGTCACACCATTGGTGTTTTCCAATTGGAATCGGACGGGATGCGTCAATTGCTTAAACAACTAAAGCCTCAAATTTTTACAGACATTGTCGATGCGATTGCGCTTTATAGACCAGGACCTATGGAAAATATACCCGTCTATTTAAACAATCGTAAAAACCCAAGTAAGGTCGAACGTATTCATCCTGATTTAAATGAAATTACCAAAAACACATACGGGATTTTGATTTATCAAGAACAAATCATGCAGGTAGCACAGGTGTTTGCGGGTTTTTCTTTAGCAAAGGCAGACATCCTCAGACGGGCAATGAGCGCCAAAGATGGTCTTATCTTGAAGTCGCTGGAAGCAGATTTTAAATCTGGTGCATTGGAAAAAGGGTATGATACAAAATTAGTGGATAAAGTCTTTTCGCTGATATATAAGTTTGCGAACTATGGTTTTAATAAATCACATTCTGTGGCTTATAGCATGGTTTCTTATCAACTTTCATATTTAAAAGCCAATTATCCAGCCATTTTCTACACAGAGCTTTTATCTTCAGTTATTGGGGATGAAAGAAAGACCAAACTATATATTGATGAGTGTCGTAGGTTAAATGTGCTCTTATTGGGACCCAATTTAGATGAAAGTGAACCGCTTTATCGACTTCAAGGTGAAAAAATTCGTTTACCGTTAACGCTTATTAAAGGGATTTCTAATCAAATTGCCAACTTAATTAAAAAAGAACGGGATGATAATGGGCGATACACTTCATTTTATCAGGCCATTGTGAGATTAAGAGCCGCTGGATTAAAGAAAATGCACTTTGAGCGATTGATTGATGCTGGTGCCTTTGATTACTTTGGACAAAATAGAAAAAGTTACCTTGCTTCCTTGGATGAAGCCCTCCAGTTTGCGTCGATTGTTACCTTAAAAGATACGCTTGAGAATATTCGTTTTGACTTTTCTTTGGTGTCAGAACCTGTCTTTACCACCATTCAAGAAAACCGTAAAGAAACACTTTCTAGAGAATACCAAGTTCTTGGATTTTATTTGAGTGATTATCCAACCCTTTCACTTAAAAACAAACATAAAACAGATGCGGTGGTCAATTTGAGACCGGGTGATAAGAATTATCGTGTTATTGTTAAGGTTGACAGAATCAGGCTACACCGTGCTAAGAATGGAAAAATGATGTCCTTTGTTTCCTTAAGTGATGATACCGGAAATGTGGATGGTGTTATCTTCCCAACCATATATGAGAAAATGGGTCAAAACATGAGTGTTGATGATATTATTTTAATTAAAGGTAAGGTTAAAGAAGAAGGTTCGATCTTAATTGACAAAATTCATGTGTTTTCACACTAAGTTCACAGGCATATGCTAAAAATAATATAACAAGGAGGAATATCCGAATGATAAAAATGCTAATAGTAGACGATGAACCCAAGATTAGAGCGGTTGTTAAAGAATACGCCAAAGTCTCGGGTTATGAATGTGATGAAGCCTCCGATGGTTTGGTCGCTTTAGAAAAAGTAAAATTAAATAAATATGATGTAATTGTCATGGATATCATGATGCCAAATCTTGATGGTTTTTCTGCCATAAAAGAGATTAAAGAGGTGGATGATATACCCATCATTATGTTATCAGCCAGAACAGATGAGTTTGATAAACTGTTGGGTTTTGACTTGGGCGTGGATGACTATGTTACCAAACCTTTTTCTCCCAAAGAATTGATGGCGCGCATTAAGGTTGTTGCGGATCGAAAGAAACGAACCTTGAATACACGATATACTTTTGAAGGACTGGAAGTAGATGTGACTGGGCGTGTTGTTTCAGTCGATGGGGAAAGGGTTAACCTTACACCTAAAGAATTTGATTTATTGGTGTTTTTAATTATCCATAAAGACCAAGCCTTATCTCGAGATATTTTATTGGATAAAGTTTGGAATTATAACTATTTTGGTGATTATAGAACCGTGGATACCCACATCAAAATGTTAAGACAAAATTTGGGAATCTACCGTAAGTTTATAACTACCGTGAGAGGAACGGGATACAAGTTTGAAGTCGACCATCAATGATATGGCGTTCAGGGTTTGGACCTATTTTTTAATCTTTATAGGATCGATGTTATTGATTCTGTGGATGTTACAAATCTCGTTTTTAGAACCTTATTATAAAGCCAGTCGTTCAAAAAACATGCTCTATAATGTGATTGAAGTCGAAAAATTTATGCAGGGTCCGCTTGAAACGGAACAACGCAATGACTTAAGACTTCTTTTTGCGCGTGAGAACATGTGTGGTATTGTCTACAGTAATAAGGGGATACGTATTTTTGACATCGCAATTGATGCCTTGGGTCAGTCTTGTTATTTGAATCAAATCACTGCAACGACGAAAACAGACTTTATCGCTTTGGTAGATGAATCGGAAACGGGCCAAATTAATGTGCCCTTTAGAGATGAGCAGTTTGAACAAGCCATGACTTTCTATGCAAAACGATTTGAAGTGGGAGAAGAGTCCTATTATATATTTGTGAATGCACCGATGGAGCTCTTAGACTCAACCGTTGACATCCTTAAAAATCAATTTCTGATGGTTTCGCTCATTGTTTTTACTTTGGGGACGACCATTGCGTTGTTATTGTCTAGAAAACTATCTTATCCCATTCATTCGATGAATATGTCAGCTAAAAAATTGGCAAGGGGCGATTTCTCCGTTAAATTTGAAGGATCGGGTTACCAAGAAGCCGTTGAACTTTCGGAAACACTGAATTATGCTACAGAAGAATTCAGTAAAACAAATGAACTTCGTAAAGATTTGGTCGCAAATGTATCGCATGATATAAAGACACCTTTGACGATGATCAAAGCTTACACAGAGATGATTCAAGATATTTCGGGCGATAATAGTGAACTTAGAAACCAACATTTAAAAGTAATTTTGGATGAAACCCATCATCTGGAAAAATTGGTTAATGATATGTTGTCATTGTCACAATATGAAGCAAAAGTACTGGAAGTTAAAGAAACACGTTTTAATCTAAGAGACCACATCACGAGTATTTTAAATCTTTTTCAAAATGAAAAACCCAGATTCAAAGTTAATTGTGATAAAAAAATTCGTGTTTTGGCAGATGAAATAAAAATGGGCCAAGTTTTATTTAATTTTATTAGTAATGCATTGAAACACAACACGCAAGATAAACCCATTACCATTGATGTTAAAAAGACGAATACAGGCAAGGTCATTGTTTCCGTCATTGATCAAGGGGATGGGATTTCAGAAAACGATCAAAAGTATATTTGGGATCGCTATGCTAAAATCAACAAACACCACCATCGCACGCTTTATTCAACGGGATTGGGCTTATCAATCGTTTCAGCCATTTGTGAAGCAACAGGATCTGATTATGGCGTTGAAAGTGAAATGGGGAAGGGGTCACGCTTTTACTACACTCTAAAAACAACAAAATAAAAAATGCCATTAGGCATTTTTTAGTCTACGTAGTAATAAATAGCACCCGGTTTTGCTTCAACACCTTTGGCTTTAAAGAGTTCTTTAACTGTCACAAATTGATAGCCCTGCTTATCGAGTTCAGATACGATACAATCCAAACTTTCAACGGATTCACTATATAATTCATGCATCAAAACAATGGATCCATCTTGAATGTCTCTTAATGCAATTTCACAAATGGATTTCGGATTTGTGAGTTGCCAGTCTTGTGTATCAACATCCCAGTTTATAAAAGGGATCGTCATTTGTTGTAGTTGTGAACTTGAGATTGCGCCATAAGGGGGTCTTACAAACAGAGGTTCGTCATATCCTGTCGCATCCTTAACCAAGGCCTCAGTTGTATCTAATTGATGTTTAATTTCATCAATACTTAAATTTTCAAAGTTAGGATGATCATAGGAGTGGCTCGCAATTTGATGTCCTTGGTCTAAGACGGCTTTAACAACAGACTCTCTTGTTGGGATACGATGTCCTAATATAAAGAAAGTTACTTGACCGTTATATTTTTCGAAGATATCCATAATTTCAAACGCATGATCACCATGGGGTCCATCATCAAAGGTGAAGGCAACCATTTTATCAGTCGCTTCATAACCATAATCTAAATAAGTAGAAGGAATATCATCATTGCTTGGGTTGATATTGGCGAAGGTTTCGTTGAAATAGTTGGGGTTATCGCCAAATTGATATGCAATGGCTTCGTTTTCAAATAGAAAGTATAGGTTCGTTTCATCCATATATAAGGCTTCTGTATTTGAATTGACAACCAATTTACGAATGAGGTCCTGTGTTAGGGGTTGATTAATATTATTCCGTACCCACTGTGTCAGTTGCCGCTGTGCCAGGGGTTTGAAAATGGAACCATCCACAAATGAATTTGCATTAATATCAAAAACTCTGGCATCTTTACTGATTAAAACGTTGTCTTTATAGGTATCCAATTGTACCGCAACATATTGGTCATTAATTTTTTTGGATTGATAATCCTGTTTAATTTGAGTACGGGTTTCGTCTTCTTTTAAGGCAGCTTCACCATAGGCATTGACTGTGTTTTTCATTTCAGTTTCAATCCACTGATCAAGTTCTTTTACCTTGGTATTGGGATAATGTAAGACATAGTAGTTAAAATCATCCTTACTTCTTTGCTTTTTGTGTTTTCCAAAATCTTTGTTTGTGTCTGCGACTTGCATCATCTCTTTTGGATAACCTCCAGAGATAATTGCTTTGACACCAAAGGTGATGCCTGAAATAACCAAACCAATTCCAAGAAATAGAATAATAAAGTTAAAAATGCGTGGTTTTCTTTTTTTTACATAACCCATAATCACGTCCTCCTTCTATCACTTATTTATGATACCACCTTTTAAAGAAAATTAGTTAAATAAATTGGACTTTTACAAACTTTTCATATATAATAAACAAGCATTAATGACGAAGTTGTACATGTCTTCTGACATGCAACCGCGCATCCTAAGGTATAAGTAGGGTAACCTCACCTTAATTGGCGAGTCTGATGTTCATAAAAGGAGGTGTGTACATGTACGCAATTATTAAAACAGGTGGAAAGCAATTGATGGTTGAAGAAGGTCAAGTGATCTTCGTTGAAAAACTAGATGTTGCTGAAGGAGAAACTGTTGTATTCGATGAAGTGGTGGCTATTAAAAACCGTACGCTTCGTGTGGGTACGCCTTATGTTAGTGGTGCCACAGTTACTGCTAAAGTTGAAAAACATGGTAAAGGTAAGAAAATTACAATCTTTAAATATGTTGCCAAGAAAGCTTCAACACGTAAGAAACAAGGTCACCGTCAACCTTATACAAAACTTGTAGTTCAAGCTATCGAAGGTTATTAATGATTCAGGTTGTGGTGCTTAAAAGCAAGACTGCCATTGTACAAATTGAGATTACGGGACATGCCTTTAGTAATGATCCTGGATTTGATTTGGTATGTGCAGGTGTGAGTTCGATTGCGACAGGTGCTTTAAATGGTTTAGATGCACTTGATGATTCGTGTGAATTAAGCATGACTGATGAACCCTTAATAAAAATCGTATGTAAAGAAGTGAATCACGACAATCAATTGTTGTTGAACTTCTTATTAAAACAATTAGAAACAGTAGCCTATGTTCATGATGAACATATTAAAATCATAGTAAAGGAGGAAATCCGATGAAATTCATTTTAAATATTCAATTATTTGCATCGAAAAAGGGAGTAGGTTCTTCAAAAAACGGTCGTGACTCTCATGCAAAACGTTTGGGTGCTAAACGTGCTGATGGTGAATTCGCAACAGCTGGATCCATTATCTATCGTCAACGTGGTACTAAATTACATCCTGGTACAAACGTAGGACGCGGAGGGGATGATACATTGTTTGCTAAAGTAGACGGTATTGTAAAATACGAACGTATCAGTCGCTCACGTCGTTGTGTATCTGTTTATCCAAATGCTTAAATGAAATCCCCTATCGGGGATTTTCTTATTTAAAGGAGTCGATATTATGTTTGTAGATCGCGTTAAGATACAATTAGAAGCAGGAAAAGGTGGAGACGGTATGTCTTCCTTTCGTCGTGAAGCCCATGTACCCTTGGGTGGCCCTTATGGTGGCGATGGCGGAAATGGTGGAGACATTATTTTTAAAGCTACTTCCCGTAAAACAACACTTTTAGATTTAAGATACAACCGTATTTTAAAGTCTGAAAAAGGTGAAAACGGTAAGAATAAAAGAATGCATGGTCGAAATGGGGTAGATATCGTGGTAGAGGTACCGATGGGTACTTTAATCAAGGTATCAGAAACCGGTCAAGTTATTGCTGATTTAATTCATGAAGACCAAGAGGTCATCGTTGCCCATGGGGGACGTGGTGGTCGTGGTAATGCACGTTTTGTAACGCCAAAAGATCCAGCGCCAAGATATTCTGAAAAAGGATATATTGGAGAACGCTTGGAAGTTATTTTAGAACTTAAAATTTTAGCAGATGTGGGGTTGGTAGGATATCCATCAGTGGGTAAATCAACCTTATTATCGGTTATTACACGCGCAAAACCAGAAATTGCGGATTATCATTTTACAACACTGGTTCCCAATTTAGGAATCGCAACATCACAAGATGGTCGTTCTTTTGCGGTTGCTGATTTACCTGGTTTAATCGAAGCCGCCCATGAAGGGAAGGGCTTGGGACATGTTTTCTTGCGTCACATTGAACGTTGTCGCGTCTTGGTCCATGTTATTGATATGGGGGCTGAAGATGGTCGAGATCCTGTTGAGGATTATGCACTAATCAATGAAGAATTGAGACTCTATAATGAAAACCTCATGCAAAAACCCATGGTGGTCTTGGCCAACAAAATGGATTTGGAGCCTGCAAAAGAAAACTTAAAGCGTTTTAAGGAAGCCTATCCAGATGTTGAAGTCTTTGAAGCCATGACCATGGTGGGAGAAGGAACCAAGGCTTTACTCTATCGTTTGGCTGATATTTTGGATACCTTACCCATTGAATCACTACAAACAGAAGATGATATGGTCGTGTTTACCTATGAAAAACCACAAGATAAATTCTCTGTGACACGTCTTGATGGCGATGTTTGGCAGATTGAAGGTGAAGCCATCAACCGCCTCATGGATCGTTTTGACTTCAATTTTGAGGATGAAACCATTCGTTTTGGGATGGCTTTGAAACGATTGGGAGTCGATGAAGCCCTTCGTGAAAAAGGAGCCCATCACGGAGATACCATAATTTTGAATGATATTCAATTTGTTTTTGATGAAGGTGTGGTAGAATAAATAAAAAGGGTAAGGAGCACGTATATGTTTGCATATATTAAAGGTACAGTTCAATGGATTACCAAAGAGGGCATTGTATTGGATAATCAAGGGATTGGTTATAACATATTAACGCCGATGCCTTATAAATATAAAGTTGGCGAAGTGTCTACGCTTTATACGTATTATTATGTGCGTGAGGATTCACAACAACTCTTTGGGTTTGAATCCAAGGAAGCACTGAGCTTCTTTGAAACGATTATTACAGTAAAAGGTGTGGGCCCCAAAATAGGATTAAATATCATGGGGCGCGTACCTTTTAGTAGTGTTGTGAATGCCATCGAAGAAAAAAATGTGACTTATTTAAAGACCTTACCAGGGATTGGCCCAAAAATGGCTTCTCAAATGGTGCTTGATTTAAAAGGAAAGCTCGTAAGCACGGATTCAGGGGAATCTGTATCACCTGAATTGGATGAGGTTTACCAAGCACTTGATACCTTGGGTTTTAAAAAATCTGAAATAAATAGTATTAAAAAGAAACTGATTGCCGAAAAAACTGATGACGTGGATGCGCTGATTAGAAAAGCACTCCAACTTCTAGCGAAATAAAAGGGGGATGAACATGGAACGCATTGTATCACCGGAACTAAATGCATCTTCATTAGATGAAGAGTTAAGTCTGAGACCTCAAACTTTAAGGGAGTATGTCGGTCAGGAAGATTTAAAAGAGAATCTATCAGTCTTTATTGAAGCTGCTAAGAAGAGATATGAATCCTTAGATCATTTGCTTTTTTATGGTCCGCCTGGATTGGGTAAAACAACCTTGGCACACATTATTGCCAACGAGATGGGAAGCAATATTAAAGTAGCTTCCGGACCCAGTATTGAAAGAAGCGGTGATTTGGCCGCCCTTTTAACAGCTTTGGAACCTGGTGATGTTTTATTTATTGATGAAATTCACAGACTCCCCAAAGCGATTGAAGAAATTTTATATCCCGCGATGGAAGATTATGTTTTGGATTTAATTGTCGGTAAAGATGATACCACACGCAGTATTCGTTTGGATTTGCCACCCTTTACATTGGTGGGAGCAACCACCAGAGCCGGTGATTTAACCGCGCCACTTAGAGATCGATTTGGGATTGTTTCCAAACTGGATTTCTATACGCAAGAAGAAATTATGCGCATCATCCAACGAACCAGTCGAGTGATGGATACTGAAATTTACGAGGACGCAATCATAGAAATTGCCAAAAGAAGTCGGGGCACACCGCGTATTGCCAACAGACTCTTTAGAAGGGTGAGAGACTTCGCGTTTGTGTTGAATGATAATGTTATTGATAATAACATTGCAGTTCATGGTTTGGATAAATTGAAAGTGGATGCCCTGGGTTTGGATGATGTTGATATTCGCTACCTCAAAGGGATCATTGAACGTTTTAATGGCGGTCCTGTTGGTATTGAAGCCATTGCATCTTCAATTTCTGAAGAAGTCATGACTTTAGAAGATGTTTATGAACCTTATTTATTACAACTTGGTTTTATTAACAGAACGCCCCGAGGTCGTGTGGTGACTGAAAAAGCCTACGTACATTTGAAAATTGCGCACAACCAGTCTTTGTTTGAGAAGGTGAAATGATGAAAATATGTATGGTAACAGGTGGCAGTGGTGGACATATTTATCCTGCCCTGACTTTTGCGGATTATGTTAAAAATAATTCAGACATTGAAGTTTTCTTTATCGGAAATGATCATAAGATGGAATCGGAGATTGTACCCAATCATGGTTACGATTTTTATGCGATTCACAATCAGGGACTACAAGGGAGTTTCGTAGATAAAATAAAAGCAGTTTTGGGTCAAGTCGGTGCGATTTTACAAGCACGCAAGCATCTCAAAAAACTAAAACCTGATTTGGTCTTTACTTTTGGGGGTTATGTTAGTTTGCCAGTTGTATTGGCTGCCAAGTCATTGGGGATTAAGGTTGTTTTACATGAGCAAAATGCTTTTGTTGGAAAAGCAAACCGCATGAGTGCAAAATATGCGGCAGCGCTATTTACCGCATGGGACGAAGCTTTTAAAGATGAACCCCACGTTTATAACTATGGCAATCCAAGAGCGTCATTGGGTTATAATCCTGAATTTAATCCAAAGGAACGGAATCGTATTGGGCTGCATGATCAACTCCCCATTGTCTTATGTGTGATGGGGTCTCAAGGTTCACAAACGATGAATCAAATATTTATAAATATGATTCCAAAACTTAATAATATTGATTACCAAATTCTTTTTGTGACAGGGAAGTTAGAATACGATAACTTTGTTAAAAATATGCCTCCTTTGCCTGAAAATGTATTTGTGGAAGAATTTATCGACCAAGGCGCCTTAATGCCGTATGTTGATTTACTTGTTGCAAGGGCAGGGGCCAGCACACTGACTGAAATCATCGCTTTTGATAAACCATCCATTTTGATTCCCAGTCCTTATGTTGCCGATAACCATCAGTACTTTAATGCTAAAGCGTTGTCTGATCAAGGGGCTGCCATTTTAATAGAAGAAAAAATGGTGACTGAAGATAGTTTAATTCTAAAGATTGATACCATTATAAAAAATCGTGAAAAATTAAATGAATTGAAATCAAATTTGGGTGGTTTCAAAACACCCAACGTTAATGTCGATATTCTTAATAAAATCTTGGAGATTTTGCGATGAGTCGTAGACGACTAATACAAGAGAATGTAGATCCTGTTAAGAAAATACAAGAAGATATTCAAAAAGAACGCAAAGAACAACGTCGTAATCGTCGTAGAAAGTTCTTTAAGCGTTTGTTGATGATGATGTTTATCATTGTTTTGGGTGTTGGACTTTATTTTTTTGATCAGTCTGAATATTCTAAAGTTCGTGAGATTGAAGTTAAAGGACAAAAACACTTACCTGTGTCTTATATCTTAGATAACTTAGATATTAATGAAAACGATCGCTTGGTTGAAGCTGCTTTTAAAAAGTACTTTAATAAACCCATAATACCAGGTGTTGCAAACAATAATTTAAAGTTGTATTATACTAAAGGACTAATTAGTTTGACAGTCCAAGAATATCCTGTAGTGGGTTATATTCATGATAATAACAAACAAGTATTATTTTCGGATAATACTTTAGTTGAAAATCCAAACTTTATGGGTAGTGATGTGCCGAAGTTGGTAAACTTTAAATCGGGTGATTTAGAAACGCATCCTGACTTTGCGGATAAGTTGAGTCGGATGGAAACTTCGTCATTCAATAGTATTTCTGAAATTCATATTGTGGAAGAACCTTTAGAAGATATTTATTTTAAATTGATTATGAATAATGGTTATTTTGTCTTTACGAATTTGAAAAACTTACTCTTAATGGATTATTATTCAGATATTGTATCTGGCATTCAAACAGGGAATACACCTGAAAACCGCTGTATCTATTTCTTAGATTATGGACATACACCGGATAATCAAAGCGCAGTTGCTAGACCCTGTGATGAATAATATGTTTTTTTATGGTAAAATAAAAAGAAAACAATAGGAGGACTTCTTATGACAATTGAAAAACAAAATGATTTTGGAACCATCAATATTACCAATGAGGCCATTGCCATGTTGGCAGGCGGTGTTGTTACTGAATGTTATGGCGTAGTGGGGATGGCATCTCAACACATTTTTAAAGATGGTTGGGCTGAACTTCTTAAAGGAGAAAACTTCACCAAAGGTGTCATTGTGAATCAATCCGAAACAGGAATCAATTTGGATCTTTATATTATTGTTAGTTATAATGTAAAAATATCTGAAGTGGTACTTGAAGTACAGAAAAAAGTTAAGTATATGATGGAGAAAACTTTACAACAAAAAATCCATCAAATTAATGTTTATGTTCAAGGTATTAAGGTGGTAAAATAATGACGCAAACGGTTAATGGTGATTTATTTATAAGGATGTTGGATAATGGTGCACGCAATTTAACAAACCAGCATCAAGAAATTAACGCACTCAATGTTTTTCCTGTTCCCGATGGTGATACAGGAACCAATATGAATTTAACGTTTACCAATGGAATTAAAGATGCGAAAGCGGTGAAATCAACCCATGTTGGTGAAATTTCTAAAGCCTTGTCTCGCGGTCTTTTAATGGGTGCTCGCGGTAATTCAGGGGTTATTCTTTCTCAAATTTTTAGAGGATTCTCTCAATCCGTCGAACAAAAAAGTACACTGAACTCCATGGATATCGCTGAGGCTTTTATGCAAAGTAAAGAAACAGCATATAAAGCAGTTATGCGTCCTGTAGAAGGAACCATCTTAACAGTTTTAAGAGAAGGTGCAAAAAAGGCTTATGATTGGCGTTTAAGCAATGATAACGCAAGTATTGAAGAATACTTTGAAGTGCTCATTGAGGCTTCTTCTGTTTCGCTGGATAATACACCCAATCTTTTACCTGTGTTAAAAGAGGTGGGCGTTGTTGATAGTGGGGGTAAAGGGTACTTGACGGTGCTTGAAGGCTTTATGGCTGCTTTAAAAGGTGAAGTCATTGAAGTTGTAGAGATTGTTGAAGATGAAAATGCACAATCTGCCCTTGCGAATATGGAACACGATGAATTTGGATATTGTACCGAGTTTATTGTTCAAATTGATTCCAAACAAAAAAGATATGACGAAAATATTTTTAGAGCTGAGTTGGAAGGCTTAGGGAATTCAATTGTTGTGGTAACCGACGAAGATTTGGTTAAGGTTCATGTTCATACCTTGAATCCAGGAAATGCTTTAAATCTGGGTCAACAATATGGTGAATTTTTAAAACTTAAAATAGAAAATATGAGTGAACAACATCATACCATTATGGAATCAGATACAGCGCATGCGATCAAAACCAAAAAAGATCCTGAAAAATATGCGATTGTAACGGTGGCTGCTGGAGATGGCATTCACAACTTATTTAAAGAATTACGAGCCGAATACATTATATCTGGTGGTCAGACCATGAATCCATCCACTGAAGATTTTGTGGATTTGATTAACAGTATTAATGCTGAACACGTATTTATTTTACCCAATAACTCCAATATTATTCTTGCCGCAAACCAAGCTAGAGATATCTTGGAAGATCGTGATGTTCATGTGCTCGAAACAAAATCCATTCCTCAAGGGTTGTCAGCATGTATTATGTTTAACCCAGAAATTTCTGTTGAGGAAAACTTGGAAGAAATGTTGGAAGCAGTCCGCAATACGACAACAGCGCAAGTTACCTACGCCATTAAGGATACTGTTTTTGAAAACCTAGAAATTAAGAAAGATGATTTTATGGGTATTTTGGAAAAAGATATTATTGTGTGTGGACCCGATCGTGTCGATACAACACACAAACTACTCCAAGCCTTAATCACCGAGGATAAAGAAATAGTGACAGTCTTAACAGGCGAAGATGTGAGTGACGAAGAGATGGAAGCGATGGGGGATTACATTGAAAATAACTTTGATGTAGAATGTGAAATACATCGTGGTAATCAACCCGTTTATTCATACATATTCGGAGCTGAATAAGAAGTAGGGCATTTTATGCCCTTTTTTATTAGAAGGAAATTTATGAAACTTACAGACAAACAACTTAAAATAATAGAAGACCTTGGATATGAAACACCCCTTGAATTTCTTACGCATTATCCTTTTCGATATGAGTTTTTATATGAAAAAGACTATGATAAATGGTTAAGTGGTGAGACCCTTATATTTGAAGGTCAACTTGTTTCAAATTTTGCGACCTATCGTTTTGGAAGAAATCAATCAAGAACGACTTTTAAGGTGCTTTTTCAAGATGAAATTGTTTCCTGTACAATATTTAACATGCCTTTTTTAAATACAAGTCATTATAAAAAAGGCATCGTTATGGTAGGGACTGTGGGTGACAATCATGGCGTTAATGTGAAGCGTGTCAGCAATAAACCCATCGAAACTCAAAAAGGAATTCAACCCATCTATAGTACGAAGACCACAATCAAACAACATGAAATTAAAAGGTTGATGTATAAACTTTTAGAAGGTTTAGAAATTAAAGATGTCATACCAGACAACTATAAAGAGAAATATAAGCTCTTAGACCGACAAACTGCCATAAGATGGGTCCACCTTCCAAAATCAGAAGAACACCTCAAATTGGCCTTAAGAACCCTGAAATATGAAGAATTCTTACTCTATCACTTGGTGAATGGTATGAATGCAGGGGATTTATCAAAAGGATTCCCAAAATCATGGGATTCATTAAAAATAGAAGATGCGATTAAAGCTTTACCTTATAGATTAACCCAAGACCAAACACAAGCTTTAGATGAAATATTGTCTGATCTAAATGCTAAAAAGCAAATGAATCGGCTACTTCAAGGGGATGTGGGGAGTGGTAAAACTGTAGTGGCGCTTTTAAGTGCGTATGCCAATATCTTAGCAGGATACCAAACAGCTTTTATGGTCCCTACAGAATTACTCCTTGAACAACATTATCAGTCTGTATTGAAGCTTTTACCCAATATTAAAATTGCAGTCTTAAGTTCAACTACAGAAAATAAAACTGAATTATTAAATCAAATTAAAATGGGTACATTTGATTTAATACTGGGAACCCACGCTTTATTTCAAGAAGAAGTCATTTTCCATAAATTGGGAATGGTTATCATCGATGAGCAACACCGTTTTGGTGTTAACCAAAGACGAGCCTTAATTGAAAAAGGTGATTTCGTGGATACGTTGATGTTGTCGGCAACCCCCATACCAAGATCCTTGGCAGCATCTTTATTTTTCAATTTGGATGTTTCAAACATTCAAAGTTACCCCGCATATAAAAAAGAAAATACAACCATACTTATTGAAGAAAACTCAATTCGTTCCATATTAGACGACTTACACATG
>CANRNG010000007.1 GCA_947631935.1 uncultured Erysipelothrix sp. | reverse complement strand
CTGCTGCCTTATAAACCAATTGTTTGGCCAAACCTTGGTTGCGATAGTCATTATTGACTCCTGTATGGTCAATGATAATCATACCCTCTCCAGCAGGTGAGAATGTGATTTCACCAATTTCTTTGCCATTATCTTCTATATAAATGCGGTTTGTTCCTGTTTTGAATTCCATTAATTTTCTCCTTCTATGTACTGTAATGCCCCACTTGGACAAGTATGAATGACTTCCTTAACCTTTTCATTATCTGCATTCTCAAGGTTTATCCAAGGCTTCTTTTTTGTGTTAAAGACCGAATTTAATCCCCGTACACAGTTTGCTGAATGAGTGCACATATCCAAATTGAAGAATACCTTAATACCCTCACCTGTATAAATACGATATCCCTTATCGAACAGTTCTTTTTCTGTCATCGCAAATCCTTACTACGCATATTAGCGGTTGCTTATCTATATCATAAACCATTATTTTCTCATTTACAATCCATCACATTTTTAATAAAAAAATTACTTTCACATTGATATCTATCGCATTCAGCTATAAACTATAAGTATGAATGGAAGAGGTATATCATGATCACTATGGAATCTGTCTATAAGGCAAAAGAAATTATGAAAGGCTCTGTGTTAAAAACACCGTTGATCCCAGCGGCACTAACCGGTGACCTTAAAAATGTTTATCTTAAATGTGAAAATATGCAGGTTACGGGATCTTTTAAAATTAGAGGTGCGATGAATCGGCTGGCCCATTTAAGTGATGCAGAAAAACAAAATGGTATCATTGCTTTTTCAGCCGGAAACCATGCACAAGGGGTTGCTTATTCCGCTAAAACACAAAACATCTCTGCCACCATTTGTATCCCAAAAACAGCGCCCATCTCCAAGATAGAAGCGACCAGAGGACATGATGCCAACGTTGTGCTTTGTGATGGTGGTTTTGAAGGGGCCATGCAAGTGGCGATGGACTTAAAAGAAAAATTCAACTATACAGTCGTGCATCCTTATGATCATGTCGACATTATTTCAGGTCAAGGTACTATTGGTTTGGAAATATTTGAAGATTTAGAGGATATAGATACGGTTGTGGTTTCAATTGGTGGGGGCGGTTTAATTTCTGGTGTTGCATATGTCCTTAAACAACTAAAGCCTTCAATTGAAGTTATTGGTGTTGAGGCTGAGAATGTCGCCTCAATGAAAGCATGTATTGATGCTAATGAACACATTGAAGTTACTGGACTTGAAACCATCGCTGATGGGATTGCAGTTAAAAAACCCGGTAAAATCACATTGGAAATGGTTAAAAAGTATGTAGATCATATTGTAACTGTGAACGAAGATGAAATCTATGACGCGATGTTATCTTTACTCGAAAAGAACCATCTTGTTGTAGAAGGTGCAGGAGCAGCAGCGTATGCTGCCATTCTGAGTGATAAGATTAACATTAAAAATAAAAAAGTTGCTTGTGTACTTTCGGGTGGGAATGTGGATGTTGAAATGCTCAATCGATCTCTAAACCGCGCCCTAATCAATCGGGGAAGATTGATCGAGCTCAGTGCTGAAATTTATGACAAGCCAGGCACCCTTGCCAAACTCATCAATGACATTGCCAATTTGAATGGCAACATCATTCAAATCGACCACAATCGTACCCAATTGGGATTGAGTGTCAATCGTGTTATCGCAAATATCGTAATTGAAACATTTGATGAACACCATGCACAAAGAATTTATGATACAATATCTACACAAGAATATGTTTTAAGATGGGAGTCAAAAAATTATGAAAACATTAAACGTTAAAGGCGCACCCAGCGCAATTGGGCCTTACTCACATGCCGCTATCGCAAACGATGTGCTTTATGTCTCAGGACAACTTGGACTTGATCCAGAAACCATGCAATTAAAAGAAGGGATTGAAGCCCAAACGCATCAAGCCCTTAATAACCTACAAACCATTTTAGAAGGGGCTGACTATCAGATTGATGGCATTGTTAAATGTACCATCTATCTCACCGATATGGCAGATTTCCAAACCGTAAACGGCATCTATGGCGCCTTTATGGGCGCGCACAAACCAGCCCGAGTTGCCATTGCAGTCCATCAACTACCCATGAATGCGGTTGTTGAAATTGATGCTATCGTCGCAAAATAAAACCAGTCTCAAAACTGGTTTTTTTCTTACAACCCCATTATTCAGTCAACCTCATCAACACTTTAATACAAGATTCTTCGACTGAACAAAAATAAAACCGAGATCTCTATCAATCCCGGTTTTTCATTTCATATGCGCTTCAAATTATCCAACAATATCAACAAATCATTATAAAGTGCCCCAGCACCTTGAACTCTAATTAAAGGACCCCCCTCTAAAATACTTTTTTCATAAGCCACCTTTGCATCACGATAGTAAGTGTTAGATTCTTCATGCATATCATGATTATACTTTTCAGACAAAGACTTATAAGGACCATAAGGATTATCAGCATAGTTAACCCCATCCACCCTAACAGAGACAATCCTACCCTCATACTTCTTAACTTCTAAAAATGTTTGAAATCCTCTTGCATCCGGTTCAAGTTCTGCATAATAGGTCACTTCTTCATTAATTTTCATCATATTTCCTACCTTTCTTCTAATACTATCATTATTATATCGCTCCTTTTGAAAGAAAAACCATAGTATAAAATATCTTGTGTAAACTCGGAATAAAACCGAATCCTTTCTTGTGAATGATCTTGTCCATTGAAGCTAAACCAATTTTAGCAAACTCATCTTTCACGAATTCGCTAAACAGCACTCCCAAAGGTTTTCTTTCCATTTTTTACACCTCATGAAATACAAAAAAACCAGAAATTATAAGAATAATTTCCGGTCTATTTTCGCTCATGGTGCGCCAACAACTTTAATATCGAACTTTGTTCAATCAGTTGCGCTATCATTTAATGCGAATCTTCTTCACAAAACAATTATACTATATTATTACTATCTAGTAAAGTAAAAATGGTAAATATTTTAATTTTTGATAAAAATCTATTTATAGATAAATTTTATTGCAATTATTCAACTTTGAAAAACACTTCTTCGATTGACTTTGTAGATAGGTTAATCTCAATTCTATCAACAGAATACTTAATCGATTTTATTTTTTCATTCCTGGTTAAATCTTCCCAGTACTGAATGTTATTTCGTAATTCTTCTATATCGTAAATTCTATTTTTTGCTACGTTTGATAATTTATTAATCGCACTAAGATAGTATTCTTTAGTAATCGCACCAATCATCATTAACTCTTCAACAAATTTAATCTCTAAATTTTGCCTATTAATAGCAGATATCTTCTTTACTATGATCTCATTTACTCTCTCTTTGAAGTATACATTCATCCATTTACCTACCTGTGAATCCAACAGACCTTCATTAATTCTAATATTCTCTTTTCTATCATAATAGTAATAATATGTTTTGTTTGGCTTCTTAGTACTATCTAAAACAAGGTTCTCCTTCGTTTTTGAATTATAACACTTTCTTCCAAATATAAATCCAAGAGAATTGTATCTGTTTTTAATTTTCAACATCTCCTGGGTTTCCTTAAATAATTTTTCGCTAATTATAGCTGGACTATGATTACGTATTTCTAATCTTTTGTTTTTAAATAAACCAGTATAAATTTCATTGTTTAGAACCCTTCTCACTCTGTCATATGTCCATATAAAATTAAAGTCATTATGGTTCGAAGCATGGTAATGATAAATTTGATTGATACTATTTTCCTCAAAATAGTACATCGTATAAATTTGCTTTACAATTGCTGCCTTTTTATCATTTATTACCAATTTTTTATCAATCAACTCATATCCAAATGGTGGCATACCTCTTACATAATTACCTTCCAAAGAAGACTGATCCATACCCCTAATTGTTCTCTCGCTGATAGCTTCTCTTTCCCACTGAGATATTAAAACAATAACACTTACAAAAAATCTACCAATGGCCGTATCAGTATCAATTTTTTCCTTTAAACTATATAATTTTACGTCGTATTTCTCAAAATACTCAATCAGAAACATCAGATCCATAATACTCCTGGTAAGCCGATCTAAATTATGTACGACAACTTTGGAAATAATTCCATCTTTAATATCTTTTAACAATATTTGGATATCTCTTCTCTCTAGATTTTTTGCTGAGAAACCATCATCAATGTATGTTTCAATCTCGTCAATAAATTCATCTTCGTACAACGATATGTATTTTCTTATACTTCTTTCTTGATCGCGTAGACTATACCCATGTTCTGCTTGATCATCAGTGGAAACACGACAATATATTGCTGTTTTCATTCTTCCCATTTAACCCTCCATAGACAATTATATCTAATTCATTGAAATTTGAAAACATATCAATTTTTATAAGCTTTCATAATATGTTATCAAAGCTCCTCATAATAGTATAGAAAACAATCATTTTTCTGTTGTATAATATTACTATAGAATAAGAAGGTGGTATCATGTTTGAAAGTACCCTGGAGTTTGATTACAATAAAGAACCGTCAAGAGACATACTATGTATTGATTGTAAAAGTTTCTACGCTTCTTGTGAGGCTGTAGAGAGAGGTTTGAATCCATTGAGGGTCAAACTTGTTGTTATGAGTTATCCCAGCAACAATCAAAAAGAAAGAGGTAGTGGTTTGATTCTTGCTTCAAGTCCAATGGCCAAAAAATCATATGGAATTTCTAATGTTAGTAGAGCCAGAGATCTTCCTTTCCCTTACCCAAAGGACTTAATAATCGCGCCCCCACGAATGAAACTGTATATGGCCATCCACCAAAAAATAAACAATATTTATAGATCCTTTGTTGATGATGATAACATTGCAGTTTACTCTGTTGATGAAACTTTTTTAGATGTTACAGATTCACTCAGATACTTTAAGTGTAAAACGGCCTTCGAGCTTGCTCGGAAAATACAGACAAAAGTTTACGAAGAAACTGGAATTTATACTACTGTAGGAATTGGAGACAATCCCCTTCTCGCAAAGCTTGCACTTGATAACGAAGCAAAACACAACAAGAACATGAAAGCTGAGTGGAGATATGAAGATGTCAAAACTAAGCTATGGAATATACCTGAATTAACAGACTTTTGGGGGATTGGCCGCCAGACAAAAAAAAAGATTGAATTCTCTGAAAATTTTCTCAATAAAAGACCTGGCAAATTTTAACTACTATAAATTAAAAAAAGAAATGGGTGTTATCGGATCACAACTTTATGCTCACTCATGGGGTATCGATCGCACTTTTTTAGGTGAAACATATACACCAAAATCAAAATCTATCGGTAATTCGCAAGTATTAAACCGCGATTATTTCAAAAGAGATGAAATTGAAGTTGTTATTAGAGAAATGGGAGACCAGGTAGCTACAAGACTCAGACGGGAAAACCTAAGCGCATCTTCGATCAGTCTTTGGGTAGGCTATTCCTTAAGTTATATTGATGAAGATGGTAGAAAGGGATTCAGCAAGCAAATAAATGTTGATGCTACCCACAGCAGCAAACAAATCAGTGAATATTTATTACAAATTTTTAACAAAAACTATTATGGCCAAGTGGTTAGAAACATTGGTGTAACATGTTCAAAACTCGAACCAACAACACACCATCAAATTAGTTTATTTGAGGACACCAAAAAGCTCGATAAGTATGATGAGCTTGACAAGGTGGTTGATACTATTCGGCAAAAACATGGCTTTACTAAACTTGTATATGCTAGCAGCTTACTTAAAGGTGGAAGAGCAATTGAAAGAAGCTCTCTTGTCGGTGGACATGCAGGCGGAATGAGTGGTATTGAAGGTAAAAATGATGAAAAGAAATAAGTCAAAAAAAGAATTTTTAAAATATAATGATTATGAAGATAGGCCTTTTGGTTTGAAATGGGGTACCGCTTTTGAAATTGCAGAATTAACCACATCTATTAAAACTAACCAAATTAGTGCCACCAAAGAAATAGAGGAATTACCTAAAATGTCTAGACTAGAAATTGATAACATTCTTCAGATTGCTTTTTTGAAATCTAGGAAGATCGAAATCCAGTTGAACACCCGAGATTCTTTCGGCAATCTTCTCGACAGTATCACTGGAACATTTGAAGGTTATGCTGACGATACCACTCTATTTTTAGATTCTGTAGATATTCAATGGGGAGATATACGCAACATCAAACTTTTATAATTATTTTTAATTTTTCTATAATCACATCCACACCTTACTAACCTAGCAAGAAAATAATACTTCAATGAAAAAAGGTCCCATCCTAAGATGAGATCAATTACAAAAGTACTATTAGCACTTACAAGAACTCAAATTTCTATTTAAGAAGTTTTCTCTGCCTTAGTAAGTTTATGAATCGTAACCAAAGACGGTATACCCACTACTAAAAGTGATAGGATAGTTAATATCAGTTATCTTTTCAATGTATAGTCATACATATCAATAACTTCATTTATATCAAACTGTGCAGTCCCATCAAAGAATTTGATAGCAAAACCAAAAGATGTCATAAAGTTTAGATACAAATTTACAATAATAACAGCGACCAACAACAATGACAGATTGGTATCTTTATTTGCGCCTTCTGCGCAGTTAACATAATGACTTCTGCCGCAATACAATCAATTTTAACTTTAAAATTTTATATATTATTGCCTTGTTAATTTATATTCCCAGTATCCAGAATTACATGGCCCAGAATGCATCGGTTCACAACCAGGAACTCTTCCAGGAGTAAATCTCCTCCAATAAGCAACCGGCAATCTATTTGCTTCGGCCTGTGTTACTTGCGGAAAAGCGAATCTTTTTTGTAATAATGGTTTACATATGTTGCCTCCGTCGATACAACTTATTACTACCACTTCTCCAACATATATAAGTACTTTAACTAAGAATTTCCCAATTAAAGTCCATGATATTGCCCGGGTCTCAACCATAGATCTATTTTCAAAATCATAGTTACCAAACAAATCAATATTGTCCTGGCTATCTCCAAGAACAATAAATGACTCAACAGTCCCATCACTGTTATATTTAATGGTTGTGGAATCTGTTAAAGATTCATAGTAATAATCTTCTTCACCATTTGGTTGTTGTGCAGTTACAGGAGTAAACAGTAACAACCCCAATGATAGTGAAAGTATACAATTTGTAAAAGTTCGTATAATCTTCTGCATATGTAATGCCTCCTTTACGCTCGTAGCGTGTTTCTTTATTATAATTCTATCTCACAAAAACAGTTATGTAAGGGGTTACTTTTAAAAATATTTATGATATAGTTTATGCAAGTGTTGATATTTTTCACCAATTTCTTTAATTTTAACTTAAAATGTTAAGCAAACTTCTAGAGATAATTATATATTTATCTTATAATTGATAAAAGTCCATCCACTTCACAGCGGGATTTTTTCTAATCAACTGCTCAACATACGATTTCTCTGAGATTGTCATTATGCTTGTGATGGCTATTATTACTCTACTAAATAATTTGGAAGTAACTACTTTTTCTTGAGTAGATATTTGACTTTTTATTATATCTTGTTAGATTCACCGTATAATGGACTTGTCAACACTAAAAACGGACAAAAATAGTTATCTACTCAATTCTCGTGCATAGATAATAGGACTTTTGAATCCCAATGATGAATGTCTGCGTTCATTCTTATTCTACCAAATATGCTCACCATATTTTTCTTTTAATTCATTTATGTGATGAAACATTAGAAAAAAGAGAATTCCCCTCAATAGAAACCCTCTACTTTCAATATTCCATATAATATATGTTGAGCCACCGTATACAGTGGCGTGAGAGGACGATAAATAAAATAATGATTTATCCCCTACTCGATTTTCAATTGCTTTTTTATTACTGTCCCATTTTACTGGGGTCTTGACATCATTTGTGGTTATTCTTATTCTTTACTATTATTTTAATTGTTTGAGTTGCAATTGCTACAATCAAGAATAGAACGACTTCTCTTACTGTTGGAACAATTTTTAGAGCAAAAAACAAGAAACCGAAAAATATAACGCCAAATCCTAACAAGAAAATCATTTCGCTCATAAATTTTTTCTTTGTCTCAGTATTCCAGATAGTATTCATATTGTACTTCCTTTCTTTTGAAGATGTGATTTCACTAACACATCAAGCTATTTAATATTAGTATATCATATCTCTCATAATCTCGCATCTATATTTAGCAACAGGACGAAAAGATACTCTGAGAAGCATTTAAAAAACTATATTAGCCTTAGAGATTTACATTTAAATGAAATTGACATCATCAATACTTATCTTAATACATTAGATTTTGAGAAATCTAATAAATTTCAACCTGTTAAAAAGAAGTCAACGATTTCTCGATATTTGAGGGTAGTTCATATCAAAATAAATCACAAACTTATAACTTGGTTAAAGGATTTATATCTCGGAACTGACACATTCCATGATTTGGCCACATTCATTTGACACTATGGGATAATAACCCCATCTATTAATGCTAACCAAATAAGTAACCAAGGAAACACAGGAATTACGTACAATGTCTAGACTAATAATTGATAAAATTCCTTCAGATCACCTTTTTGAAATAAAGTTGAATATACGTAATTCATTCGGTAATCTGCTCGACAGTATCACAGGAAAATTTGAAGGTTATGCTGACGATATCACTCTATTTCTAGATTCAGAAGAAATTGAATGGCAGGATGTTCGAAATATCAAACTTTTATAACTATTGCAGTTCCCAATTTTGACACCTACCTTTTTATATGATTACCTAATCTTCATAATTACTCTTACCATTTAATTGAGACCATAGCTCAAGAATTGCTGGGTCTTTTCCTGCATATTTCTCTAACTTGTCCATAAGTTGAACACGTTTAATTTCTTGCTCCATTTTATTAATAATCAAACTTTGCATAATTAATCCTCTTTTCTTTAAAAAACGGCTCAATTAAATTGAGCAAGCATATTCCATTATATCCACTGTACAGTAAGAATGAAAATTTAGTTTATAAAATCCATATAAAACAATCCAAAACCTATTCCTTTTGTAGGTTTACTAATAGTTAGTTGATCATATTTGCTAATTCGTGGTTTTTAATGATTTTATGAAATGCATTCTCAATGCTTTTGGTAATACATATAAAATAATGTCCAATATAGGCATCTACAAATCTTAGTCATGCTTTATGAAAGAAAAAAGAACCTAAAAATATTGGTTCTTCTGTTATAGTGTTTATTTTATAATAAACTTAAAGTGGAATTCTCTAATTTTTGACTACTGTCTCTCATTATATCATAACTATAGACGTAATATAAGTCTTTTACTCATCAATGTAATCAATTATAATTGTAAATATAGATATAAACCGTAAGGGTAGGAGGGAAAAATGAAAAAAATTTTAGTTTTTGGATTATCCTTATTAATTTCTCTTTCTTTTGTTATTTCGACAGAAGCAGAAGAAAATAATAACGAAATAAATATATATGACTTAGAAATAGGAGAAACTATTGTTCTTGAAGAGAATAAAACAGAAGGTTATTCAGTCGAGCTAACATTAACAGATATTGAGTTTCATAACAACAACCCAATAACACTGTTCAAATCCGGGGATTCTGGGTGGAGTGGTGGAACACCCCCAAGTGGTACAGTGTATTACTTTAGAGCAGAGAAAAAAAAGGGTTTGGGAACATTATCGTTTGAATATGTGTTAGATACTCGTGGTGGATACGCCATAACAGATGCATATAATCCCCATGTTAAATATTATCTTCGTTCGATCACCAAAATGTCCCTGGAAATAGGTGTCAAAAAAGCTACTCATTCTACGCCAGCAAGAGCATCTCTTTACTGGGAATCAAATAAAGATATGGTAGGTATTCCTGTTGCAATGAAAACAGGTTATCTAACTATTCAAGTGAGTGCAATTGGAAGAATGCGTACAACTTGGCTCATATAGAAGGGGATATTTATGGAAGAATTAATTGAAATAATTATATTTATATCGTTCGTATTACTAATAACTTCAATTGCCTACTTTTTTATTCGGTTTTTAAAGAAAAAATTTAAATAAGAAAGAGCTACAGCTCCTTTTTATTAAATTCAAAATTAATCAAATACTGTTGATAATAATCGTGCTAAATATTAGACACTATGATTTTATAACTGTTTTAACTAAGATAGTGAAAGAGAGTCGTGCATAAGTGCCGACGAACGGGCGTTAACAACTCAAAAAAAGGTATGTATCTAAATTGATATATACCTTTTCTTTACGATTATTTAATCATCAAGATTATTGTGGCCATTCAACTGAGACCATAGTTCAAGAATTGCTGGGTCTTTTCCTGCATACTTCTCTAACTTGTCCATAAGTTGAACTCGTTTAATTTCTTGCTCCATTTTATCAATCAGAATGATACTATCAAGCTCTTTTTCACGATTTGCTAACCATGAACTCATATCGACATAGCCAATTATGTCAATTGGTTTGAAATTAGAAGTCAGTGCTTTGTGCCTACTAACGATTTCAACCACTTTAGCCGTTACTGGTATATCATCATAATCACTTACAACAACATAACAGTCTTTCTCAATTCTTGCATTATCTGATTGATACAGACTTTGCTCTCCATTTTCAACATTTCTTGCGATAAAGTATTTCATACTCCACCTACTCTTTCTAGGCATCTATCTTAGTGCCGACTTTAACGCATCATGGGGTAAAGAGATAAATGCAAGACGTAAAGCACAAAGCACCGAAAATCGCGTTGGCGCGGGTGTAGGCTTCACGAAGTGAAGGAATGCTTTTGCTACGCTTGAGAAAAAGTTTTTATAAATTTACGAAGTAAATTAAAAAGTTTTGAATCTTGCATTTGGAACGACCCATGATAAGGTACAGTCGACAAAAGAGTTCATTACTTGATTTCGCATTTGAAAAATTATGTACACTTATCCACGATTAGATTCAGATTTACAAATGGACGGCCTATAATTATTAGAAATTATAAAAAAAACTGGATCTAACAACTAAATTGTTAGATCCAATAAATTAATCTTGAATTTTAATCATGCCTCGATCTTCTAACTTTTTATTATTGATGATCTGGTTTGTATCAATTTCATTAAAATTATTTACTTCTAAACGCTTGCTTCCTAATTTAGAAAGTTTTTTATTCAGTTTAGTTTTAGAAGCCTCTTTAATATTAAAGAATTTAACCTTCTCTTGAGGTTTAACTTCCTTATCCCAATCTGGTTTACGGTAATGAACGTATCTAGTAAATGGGGGTAACTTAGACATGAAGGGATCCCATTCTAATGTCTTAATGAGTGATCGACCTTTTTCCATTTTTGATAACCTTGTCTTAGTTATTAAAGGTCTGGTAATAAAATCTTTTTTCTTCTTATCCCATACAAGCTCGTCTCCAGCAATATCACTAAAGTGCGCTTGTGCTTCGGTTGTCATGGATCCGATGTAGATAACATTTGTTGAGTTATCTTCGATAATGTTCGATACATTCTTCTCGTATTTTTCTTCTAACTGAGAAAAAGATTGTATAAACGCATTTATTCGCACACCGCGGGATCTTGCGGCACCATAAATTGGGCCAATGTCTTTAATCTCTGGCAACTGAGCAAACTCATCGATGACCCAATTCATTGGAATCTTTAATCTTCGCATGGGATTTTTTCTTGATTCTTTAATTCCAACTTCATAGAGTTGTTTAAAGAACATAGTTACCAAAGGATAGTATGTTGACTTTTCATCATGTGTCATTAATAAGACTGCAGTTTTTTCTGTAAAGACATCTCTCATATCAAATGTACTTTTTGAGGTCATTCTTGCGATTGCATCCGTTGCTGTAACTAATGACATCTTATTATTAAAGACTGACTTTAATCCTGATTTAGTAACTCCTTCAGCAGTTAAGTAAGTGTCTAATTTAGAACGCGAAGGTGCATCAACATCTCTATTCTCGTTTAAATATTTTTTTAAAAGAGTCCCCTTTCCGTCTTCATCGCCTAACTGAATTAAGTATCGTCCACTTGTTAAATTTACATAGTCTTCGTTTCCCTCTTCCATCATAAATAGAGAACATCCCGCAATCATATCTCCAGCACCTTCGTGCCAATATGGATTTTTTGCATCTTCTTCAAAACTCATCGCCCGAGCGATATCTAACACCTGTTCAACTGCTTCAGATAACTCTGCGTGTTTATAGAGGTCTTTTTTCTTGATAACCTCTCCTTTAGAGCGTTCAATAAAGTTCCCTTGGATATCCAGATCATGGGATTGCATCAACCTTTCCTCAGCATCTATCAAGGCCTCTTTCCACGCTTTATAAGGCACATCCAACGGATTCCATCCATCACTACACTCGGGGCGTACAAAATCTATTGTTACGATTTTGTAGCCTGCATCCTTTAAGGCATCTTTGGTATGCGCGTATAGTTCACCTTTTGGATCATGAATAACCATGTTTTCTTCCGCTGCAATATAGCTGAAAATCATAGGTAAAACAAAGGTCATGGATTTACCTTTACCTGTAGACGCTACAAAAAGGGAATGCTTATCTCCTGTCAAATACCACAGCCTATTAAACTTTCCAAACAAAAGATATTTCCTTAGAGCCATAACTGGTACACCACCAGATATTCTTGTCTTTTCACCATTGTTAATATATGTCGGTATTGTGTTCCATTTCTTAGTGTCTGGCAACATTCTCCATTCTACATATTTGTTCTGAAGTTTTGCAATTGGATTTTTCATCTTTATAAACAATTCTTCTACACCAGTATAAACTACATTCCCTTTTTTACTTACTTTTACAAATAACGACCCGCGCGTTCTCTGAATTTTTGTTAACCATTTAGAATAGCTTGCTCTCTCATATTTGTTTTTTAACCAGACCCCTCTGCTTTCAAAGAAAGTCGAAAGATTGTTGACCAATATCAGAGCAATAATAAATATCGTTCCCAAAAACACTACTCTTTGATATAAAGTGTATTCTGGGGTTTTTAGTAAATTCAAATTAGTTTGTAACGGGAAATTTGTTAAGTCTTCAATCGATTGAATTGTGGCTTTAAAGTACAACACGAAATACCCAATATTGAGCATAATGAATGCAAGTGAATAATATACAAAGATTGCACCCAATACTATAAAAAATATCTTTTTTATCATATATAAAAATCCTTTCCATCGTAGTAATCATATTGAGCCTGTTCTACCTCATGTTCAATTTCAGCTTCAATTTTATCTAAAGCTTGTTTCACTTGGAGATTGGCATATGATTTAATATATTCGGTTTCATTAGGTTTCTTTGATTCTTCTAACGGGTTTAATTTTGAGTTTTCTTGATGATCACTTTTCTTGTAGCCATTCTTTTGACCATCTTCAGTTTCAACTTGCTTTTCAGATTCTTCATCGAAACTACGAATTATGTTTTTATCATTTGTTTTTTCTATATCTTTCATGCTTCTCAAAATTTCATTGGCCACATTTTTTCTAAGCTTTCCATCTTCAGCATCAAAAACTGCAGTATAGGTTGTTTTCAATTCTCTAGATTTTTCACTATCCAAAAACTGCCATTTAGTAATTAGGGTTTCATAATCGCCCTTGATGGTCGGGTGGGTTAATATCGTATCGACCACTTTATCAATCTCCGACCTGTACGGAATCATGTGTGATGCACCATATTGCAACCGCCCTTTAGATGGAAGCTTCATTCTTAAATTGATTAACATTTTTTTTATTTCATCATCTTTTCGTAATGTAATCATTTCACTGATCACTTCCCTAAGCATTTTTTTATCGTTGGAGTTTTCTTTTATTACGTCCAAGTTCAATTGATATGTATCTGTTATGATCATTTCTCTTAACTTCATTTCCTGGAATAAAGCCCCTTTAAAATAGTCTAATTCTTTTTGAGTAAATTTCCCTCGCGTTCTAGTTTGGTTTCTTTCAAGAAACACAAGGTGTACATGTGGATGTTTTTTATCGTTGTGATAATCCATCCACCACAACATATTATTAGGGTCTAAGTTTACATATTTAAAGAACTTATTTAATACTTTTCCAGTAATTGCAGCATAGTCTTCAGCATGAAATAGTCCATATTGAGCAGCAGTCATATAATCCTTATAGGCTTGAATCGGTAACCAAGCTATATTACCCTCATTATTAAAACTATTGGACACTTCAGTTTTAAAGTTGTCTATGTCCTTTTCTGCAGTCAACCAACCATAGTTAGTGAAAGTCTTAATTGATGCAGAATCGCGACTGGTATATTCGAAGTATCCCCCTTCTACTTCAAGATTATCTCTAACAGGTTCTCTAGAGTCCTTCCTGCGTGTGTAACGCAAGTAACCAATCAAATCTTTAGACGACACCAGTCCATTTTTCCTTCGACCACCTTGAGATCGATGTTCCTTTCCGTGAACCATAAAGGAAAAGTTTGTAGCTAAATCTACACTCACTTAATTCACCTACCCTTCATTCTTTTTCTTTATAGCGACGTCGACTACATCATGGTAGACTTCACTTGCTTTAATTAAGTCGTTCATTTTTTGTTGATCGTTTGGAATCAGATCCAAAGACATCATCAAAATATAAAGCGAATCTAAAGTTTTATCACTATTGTAATTTAATCTATTCATTGCCTTAGCTAAGTCATCCCACCAATTTCTCATCGTCAATTTTATAGAAGATGAAATAATAACTTCAAGTTGATCTACAGTCGATTCCATGACATCTTTTCCAAAAGTATGAGAGTGAAAAAAGGTTATAGCTGCTTCGATTACTTCTGTGTCCCTCACTTCTGGTTTTCCATATTTTTCATTTTCTGCATTTATTGCACTTTTTAATTGCTGAATTTTGTCTTCCATTTGAGGGGTAATTCTCAAATGCTTTCTAACAGTTTTTCTTGTCATATTTTTACTCCTTCTACCGTAAAATCACTGTGCGCCAAATGTGCGCCAAATAAACT
Organism: uncultured Erysipelothrix sp.; assembly: GCA_947631935.1. Classification (GTDB taxonomy): domain Bacteria; phylum Bacillota_I; class Bacilli_A; order Erysipelotrichales; family Erysipelotrichaceae; genus Erysipelothrix. The sequence goes on along the minus strand of CANRNG010000007.1, from coordinate 27,738 downwards.
CGACTATGCGCCAAGATTTTTATACTTGTGCGCCAAACATAAACCTTTTAAAAAGTGGACTATGTCCACTTGTTCTCCTGGGTTGGTGTACATTTTGTACGCCAAAACCCCTTATGCTCGTTTTTAAAGAAATATCATTATTTCAACGATAAAAACAAAAAAGCAGGTACTACCACAATGGTCTGTTGTACCTGCTTAATTCTCACCTTAGATTTATCGTATTATTCAAATCTTAATTTTTAGTAAGTCTCCATTTGTAAATCTGATGCAAAATCACGCCCCGTTTTTCTACTCGAAAAACGGGTGGGAAACTTAAACGGTTTTTCTTCCTATTTTTATAATTAATCTTCTTTGCTCTCTTTCTTTTTTTATTCAAGTTTTGCTTTAACCCAAACAAAAAACGACTTTGTGTAAGAAATTTGTTATTCAACACCCTGAAATTTACAACTCAATCTCATTTAAATATTCTTCAACAGACTCCATTTCTTCTAAATCAAAATCCACTGTGTGCGCAAGTAAATTAAAATCTTTCAAGTGTTTAGGTTCAACTGGTCTTCCGTATCCCTCATATAATACAATATGCTGTTGAAGATTTTCATTATAAACAACGGGTAATTCTTCTTCAGTATTCAGTAATCCTAATTTGTAATTTAATTCGTATTGGATCATCTTTGACTCTAGAAATTTGAATTGATTGAATCGATCCTTTAGATCTTCTGGAATTTGGTTAGATATCTGTTTCAAATAGACTTCATTACTCTTTTCCATAATAAAAGGCTTGTTTTTTTGGATACTTTTCAAATATTGCCATAAGAAATTTCTTCTGCTTTTACTAGGTTCCATTCTTATGTTTCTAAATTTAACGGCACTGGGTGCTATCGGAATCATGTATTGAAATCTCAAAGTTCCTTTAATTATCCCTGGTTCCTTTTCAAAATATATTGGATAGCAATCATCATTTAAAATTTTTTTATGAGATGCACCTACATAATATTTAATATTGTCAATTTCAAATACGGGGCCAGAAACAAATTTCTTTTCTCGACCTACATCTTCATAATCGAAATTAGGTACTGTAGTAAAACCCCGTTCCTCAATTTCTTTTTTTTGAAGATATTCGGTATAATTTCTGTCTACATCGTAAATATTCATTTAGGTAAATTCATCCTTTCTACCTGGATAAAGTGTTCAAACTACAAAAAAAGACACTTTAGATGTGCCTTGTTACTTTAAATAATAAAAGAGGGCGATTGCTCACCCTCTTCGTTTCTATGACAGATTTAACTGCCTCCCACATAGACAGATTGCCTATGATCGTTAACGCTTAATTAAGCACCTATATTATATCAAGATGCTGATTAAACATCAAGACCAATCTGCTTATCAGGCTTCGGATCTAAAAATTCAAAAGACTCAACTTCTACATAGTGTCTTTGTTCTGATTCTTTATCTTTTGTTTTGTAAGAAGAGACTTTATATCTACCATAAATTTCAATTTTTGAACCCTTAGTAGTGTTTTCTTTTATTACTTCAGCTGCGCTTCCCCATGCTGTTACTTGAACATAAACCGATCCCTTTCCGTCGCGACAAGCTACCGTAAAATTTGAAACGTTCTTTTTGGTTCCATCACTTCCTACTACTTCTTTTAACTCTAATTCTTTTGTAATATTACCAACTACAAACATTTTTGCTGACATATTTTTTCCTCCTAATTTTTAGTCATTACATGTTCATCTAACACCTGTTGTGTTAAATGGTCTTCTATTTTTTTTTCGTTAATCTTACCAAACTTTAATTCCTGAAGATCTTGGTTCCAATCTTTATTCTTGGGGCTGATAACAAAGTGTTCGATTTCTGGATACTCTTTTGATAAAAACTCAGCACACACTAATGTTGCCTCCTCGCCTTTGTCATCATTATCAAATGCAAGGATAACCTTTTCAACGTTCTCATTTCTTTTTACCAAATGAAATTTTAGTACATTCATAGCTTTGGCTACTCCGTTAGTACTTAAGTAATTGTAATTTGTTGGATTCTTTTCTAAAACTTGGTAGGACATCTGATCAATTACACTTTCTGTTAAAATCAGTGTAGATGAACCATTATCTAGATATACCCCCACCTCGACTATTGATTTTGGCACATCGCCCATAAATTTACTGTCTGTTCGAGTCCCTCTTTTTGTTGCGTATAGAACATCTTGTCCTAATTTTCCAACAAAAATGCAGTTTGCCTTTTTAGCTTCCTGGTATAAAAGTCCTTCTTTTAAATATCTATTAACTACCGATGCAGAAATACCTCTAGTTTTGGTAAGATAAGCATAAACATTTTTTGAATGACTTTCTTTTTCAGGCAACTCCAAGTTTAAAATTTCGTCTTTTTGAATGGCTGTAAATATTCTTTGGGTTTTCCCGTTTTGAAGATAATAATTTTCAACCAACTTTACCGCTTCAGACAATTCCAAACCACCGAAATGCATTGCAAAATCTATAACACTTCCACCAACAGGTTTTCCATTCGCTTGAATTTGAGAGAACCTAACAAAAGAATTATCTCGATATATTTTACAAGAATCATGTTCGACTAACTGATAAAGATTACCTGATTGAGATACTGATTTAAGACCAAAAACTTCTTCTGCAAAATCGATTATACTTACTTCTGCTTTTAATTGATCTATAGGAATTCTATTTTTTTGTTTGTTTTGCTCTTTGTTTTTTAAATCCTTTTCAATTTTAGCAGTGTCAATTCCATGTTTTTGAAAGTATTGTATAGTTTCATGATCTATTTCACTGACAATATCAAACTTATTCTTTGCGATTAATTCATAATCAATATGAATGCTGCCATTTTCAAGATAAGGTTGAAGCATTTTATCAATAACATCACCTAAATCGTTATTGGTGTAAGCAATCATCTGTCTAATATGTACCAAATCTTCTGTTGTAAACTTTATATCAGTTTCACTTTTTTCTAATAAACCATCATAAGATAGTTTTTCTCTTAAAGCTTCAGTATACATATTTAAGTTGTATGAAATTGCATCTGTGAACGAAATATAATCATCCATCAATCTATGTCTTTCCACGAAATTGACAGTATCAAACTCAACTTCAAATCTAACTCCATCTTTTGATCCTTTAATTAATGTATAGATATGACCCTCCACCCGGACAGGTAGGCCTTCACGCTCAACGAATTCATAGTATACTTTATTAAATTCTTTTAATTGATTATTTTTGTCTGCTTCAATTATTAAATCAAGCTCGCCAGTTTCGATCATATATTTCCGAATATCCTGTGCATCTCGAATTGCATCCATCAAAATTTTGGGATTGTCTTCCAGAATTTTATACCAACTTTGGCAATAAGCCTGATGGTTAATAATATGTTCTGGACTGTTTTCAAAACCGATTTCTAACGCCATGAGAGCCGAAACCATCTCTGCCCTAAGTTCCTCTAAAGCATACTCTTTAGACCCGAATTTACCGCTTAAATCGCGCGCCAATCGCGATTCATGCCCCGTTGAATGACCCAATTCATGAATAAGAGTACTGTAATAGTATTGTTCGTCTTCAAACAGTGAATCTGGGGGCATAACAACTCTGTCTTCGCTTGGTATGTAGTATGCCGATGTACCGAGGTGTTCAACCCTTAAATTCATCTTATTGATGAGATTGTTGGCGAATTCTTCTGCTAAAGTATTATTGAACGTCAACGGCACAATAGGTTCGTTCTCCAATTCTGGTAATCCAGTAATTTGTGCTGCGTTAAATACATAGAAGGGTTTCGATTTTAATACGAGCTTTGCTCTTAGCTCATCTTTTTCTTTATCTGATAAACCAAAATAATCCTCATTTTTAAGTGGCTTACCTGTATCTTGATATACCCATTGAGCAAAGTAAAGTGTGGTTGCTACAGATCCTTTTTTAATCCAATATCCTTTGGCCTGCGCTTGCTTATATGTCATCCAGCGCGGATCTTCCCAACCATTTACAAATTGGGTAATCAATAGAGTAAACCTATTTGTTTTTTCATACTCTTTGTTTGTTGTTGGATTATATGGAGAATAAAAATTACCTTTCCATGGTTTTTGCCAAGGCAATTTATTTTCTTTTAAAGATCCAAGTATAGTTTCCAGCAACTCGTCTTGTGCTTTTTCTATTGTCTTATTATATCTTTTTGTCATGGCCCATCTCCATCCTCTTCCCCATCTAATATAGACTCATCAATAAAATCATATTCGTTTAATTCTGCATATACTCTCTCTTTGTCATTCATTCATAATCACTCCCTCATTGTTCTAGCTCAAAATAATGACTTGACTGCATCTCGTTAAAGAAACCTATAATTTCTACTTTAGGAGTATTCTTATCAAAAATAAACCACGCTTCTGGCAAACTAGGCTTTCCAAATTCGTCGTTTTGCATTTCTATATCTTCTAATCTTTCTATTAGCGATTCTAAATAAATATCTTTATCACTGGAGTTTAGTATCGCTTCAAATAGCACATCTTTAACATCATCGAAATACCAGGTAACATATGGATCTTCAATAATGTATTGAATATACTCAGACAGAAGATTCTTATCAGACAAATCAACTTTACTTAAAGAATTTATTTTTTTGTTAGTAATATAAGAATGACCTTCGTCTTGAGATATTCTTACCAAACTATTTTCGTAAATTGGGGTTGCCCCTTCTGGAAATATAATGTAATCAATTTCCTTTGGTTTTTCATCTTCAAGTTGAATTTTTAAAATTGCTGGATGAAGATAATTTTGGAGATAGTCTTGATCAGGACACCGATCTATAAATCCACTTATTTCTGAAGTAACAATTAAGCTATCTTTAAGATCTGTTACAACAACTTTGTTAGTCTTGTTGTGCATTATGAAAGATGCAATATTATTTGGACTTGATTTGAAATAAACAATTTCTTGGATCTCATCTTTATCATTTAATATATATCCTCTTAAAGTTAAATTTTCGTATTTTGAATATACTTTAATTTCTTCAACAGTTTTCAGATCCTCTTGAATATAATTGTTAAATAGGTTAGGGTAGTCCTTTCTATATGAGACCACCTTCCCTTTATTGTATGTAAAGTAATCTAATAAGCTAATACCAAATGTTGAACCCACATTATTTAATATTTCAAAATTTTCTATATCGGAGGTTTCGTTGACAATTCCGTTTTCCCGAACAAAGATAAATCGTGATGCATTACTTAAAACAGCCTCTTTCATAATTTGTTTTAAAGAGAATTTTGGGTTTGTAAATCGTAGGATGCCAGTTATTATGTTTTGTTTATTTAAATATAAAACAGTATTTAACCTTTCATCTCCTTCGTTAATTGTCCCTCCTTGAATGAATTTTTCTACATCAGTATCTGTAGCTATTTGATACTGTTTATCTTTAGTCAAATGGTTTTGTCTGGTTCCTACAGACTCAAGAACATTCGATTCATCAAGTAATATTTCTAATGATAACTGGATTTCATTTTCATTTAGTTTTCTAACATCTTCCTCATCATTAATGCTAACAAATTCTTGATTTGGATTAAATATTAGAAAATCTTTCAGTGGAATTTCCAATAAATCGCCAACATTATCCAAAGCTTCTTTACTATCTTTATCCGCTTGGCTAAAGACTAAAGACCCGCTTGGGTGATTGTGAATCGCAACAAACGAGCTTGCGTTCGATAGTAGCGCAGATTTAAATATTTCTCTGGGATGTATCACCGATCTATCCAATGAGCCTACGTGCTGTATGCAAAAGTTTATAGGCCTATCATCCTTGTCCAAATTAATCGTTATGAACGCTTCTCTATCCAAATCAAAGAAATTACCAATGATCAGATGTAACGCATCTTCGTAGGTATCAATCTTTATGTCGGATTGATATCTTTTCTCTACAACTTGTCTAACTGCTAGTTTCATCTTTATTACCCTCTTTACGCTCATTAAAAGAAACCGTAATTACATAATCAATATTTTCGTCATAATTGTTAATTTGCTCTTTCAATTCATTCAAGGTTATTGTTGTTATTCCACTCATTATTATTCTCCCTTCTTATAAGTCTAGTTCCTGATCATTATTTAATTCATTATTAAAAGTAACGCACATACCATCAATATTTAATTTAAGGTTCTCCCCAGCTGAATATTCAAGTTTTTCTAATTCATTTGCAAAACTTTCTTCAAATGAATCAAAAGAAAAATGCTCTGTTTTTTGCCATGACTTATTTAGATCTTCTACCATATCTGCAATGAATTCCGAATTTACATTAAATCCATTTTCTCTAAGTAATTCATCACTCCACCTTATAGTTTCAAAAATTTGTTGGTTGTTGATTTGAATATCTTTAACAGAACCTTTAAATTCACTTTCTATAATCCAATATTTTTCATTTTCTACCATTTTTTCACCTCTTTTCTTGAGACCTATTTTTGTTTGGTTTAATACTATTTTTTTGGGTATAAATTGCCAATCGTCAGCCGACACAACCCCACCATCAAAACTATATCCAACAAACACTTCCTGAACCCTTTGTTCCCAAAACTCACAATCATCTTCCTTCCTACATGGACACGATGTCCATGTTAGTTTTCATACACTATGGGATTATCAAAATTAATAATTAATCTAGGGTTGTAATAAACACCGTTAACCATTGTGCCTAAGTGCAAATGACAAGCAGTCGATTTTCCCGTGTTACCAATAGCGCCAATAAACGTTCCCTTTGAAACTGTATCTCCAACCTTTAGCCCTGAAGCAGCTGCTAAGTGATAATACTGGAACTCATATTGGCCGCTTTTTATAGTAATAAAAAAACCGCGTTCATCTTCACGGTTATTATTGCGAACAGACACTGTTCCGTCGCTGACTGAGTAAATAGGTACTCCACAGGTGTTTATATCGCCAGCATAAGCCAAATCAATCCCTCGATGTCTACTTAAGGTACCTGTATTAAAAGGATCATACCAACCGTATTCAGCAGTTATATGAGCAATTTTAGGTAATGGATAAATAAATCCTTTATGGTTTTCTACAAACTCAACAGGTAGTGATGGATGGTGATATACATCAGTTATTTCTAATAAATAACTTGCCAACACGTTACTACTAACGAGTTCTAATTTAGATTTAAAAGGCTCTATCTGTTTAATCCGACTCGCGAATTCTCTTTCTGAAGCAACCGTATAGTAAACTACTGCTGTTTCTTCACCCTCTTCATCGACTTCGATTCTGGTATGTTTGTTTTTGGTTGCATCAACAATTTCCTTTTTGATTGGATCTGTTAATTCATGGTATTCAACCCCAGACAAAAATTGAGTTATAACAATGTAATTTAGAGGCACGCCAACATCTTTATCTTGATTAATAACACTTCCCCAATGAGTAGATATGTCGCTTTGAACTTCTGCACTTTGTAAGGATAGAGTAAGCACATCCTTTAGATCAGTAGATTCTGAGGATGATCCATATAGTCTATTCCCCATTTGGGCAAACATACTGGAAACAATTGATATAGGGGCAGCTACAACAGAAACAACTGCCACCACCACAATAATCACAATTATTAAAGCCATTGATGCAGCACCAATAGCACCAATTAGTTTCTTTTTCATATCATCCCATCGTTTCAAATTCTCTTAGTTCTTTTTCTGTTGCAAGAACAGAGACACTCATAACTCGATCCCCATAACAAAACAATGCATCTCCCATATCAAAATCTTGAATAATTTGTTTTTGAGAGTCATTAATAGTCATGAGCCTTGATACCGATTCAACACCGTCTTTGTTCAACTTTTTAATAATCTTATAGGTTGAGTTATTAAAGATTGCTTTACCATGAACTGAAACAGAAACACCATTGACTTGAACATCGCTGGCCAAGTCCTGTGGTTCTTGCGTTCCTAATAAACACGCATTGTTGTATTTTCTTGCACGTCTCCAGAATATGGCCAACTGTTCCGCAGCCAATCCTTCAAGTATCATCATATGCGCTTCATCTACTGCAAATAACGAATCAACCTGTGGATCCAAACAAAGACTCCAGGCGAACCTAAACATTAAATGATTCATAGCACTTCTTAATTCAACCGATACAGAATAAAGTTGTTTACTACCAAAAGCTAAAATTTCCGAACCATTCTCACCCATAACAATGGTTGTGTGGCCATTAAAGTAGTACTTATGTTCTGTAAGCATTGGTAACATTTTTGATTGCAAATCACGGTATAGATGAACAATACCTTGATTCGATTCATCGTCCTTCAGTTGTTCAATTTCCAAATCAATCTGATGGTTTAAATCTTCTAAAATTGGATAATCTTTAACACCCAAGTATTCAAATTGGGTATTAAAATCAATGCCTTTGTTCTTATACATTTTAATAATGACAGGCCCAATAATATCTAAAGAATCTTCATTAACAGTCGGTTTATAGAGTTTCATTATTTCTTTAAATTCACTAATGACATTAAGCATGGCCAACTCTGTATCAAAACGATCCACTTCTTCACCCTCTTCAGTTGAAATGGGTTTTAAATCAAACATATTGATCATTGAGTCGCGGGTACCCCATTTAACGAAGTTTCCCCCATATTTTCTTGTTAAGTACATATTTCTGTCTTCAGGATCAATCCATACTATTCTCATTTTTTGTCTGATAGCATGTCTGATGATTAATCCCATGTCAGTAGATTTCCCACTGCCACTTACACCAACAACGACCGAATTCCCAGTTAAACGATTATCGATTCGCGCACGTTCTTTATCGTGTTTATAAAGCATAGGATTCCACAGAACAATTCCTGCTTGGTTTTTCTCTCTACCAAAAAGCATGCCTCCAGGATCTTTTAAAGATTGAAAGGTGTATGGATACATTCCTGCAACCGAAGTAGATGTAGTAACAGATCCATAACTTTCCTTGAGTACTTTAGGCAAAGCATCTTCAACAAAGTAGGGCGTTGTATATTTCATTAATTCAAGTTGCATAAATTGTAAGGTTACAGTAGAAAAGCCTTCTACTTGTAGTCTGCTCTTTAAATCCTTAACCAACCTATTTAACTCGTCAAGAGTATCTGCGCCCAACGAAAAAACCATCAGAACATTATGACTGACATCCCCACTATTGACGAAGTCTTTGATGTAAGCATCCAGTGAATCGATATCTTTTGCTAATCTTTCACGAACAACATCATCCTTTGATTTATTGTATGATTGCTTCTTTTCTCTAAGTTCGTTTCTTAATGCCTTAGGAATATCCATGTAAGATTTTTCAGTTACCATAAACAGTTTAATGTTTTGGTCTGAAATATAAAATGATAACATTCCTAAGCCGAAACGATCTGGCAACGAGGTTACCAGTAAATTTTTAAAATAACGCTCACCTAAAATATAGTAATCTCGCATCACACGTATCGAAGTAGGTGCGATCTTACTTTTATCAAATAAACTCATAATTGTACCTCGTTTTCTATTTCAGGCATCTCCAAATTAAATTCACCTCTACTAAAGTAGAAATCATTGATTAATGTATTTTCAAACAAATATGCTGCATAGTTATCGTAATCTACCTTGTTTAATGTTTGATAAATTAATCTTGATGCTTTGAGTTCTTGTCCCAGTTGAATAAATTGATCATCAAATTCTTTTCCAGGCTTTCCTTGAATGACTATGTAAAATTCCAATTCTTTCCACATATCGATAAATACCATCATTTTTTGAATATCGTCAAGGATCAGCTCCTGGATTTTAGAATCGTCTTCCCTTTCATATTGCCTGGATAATTCTGCAATTTGAATATCCAAGTTTACTGGGTTAAAAACAAATGCATGGTAAAGTTTAAAATTGACACTATTATAAAGTCCTCGTAAACGACCAATACGGTTCGCTTGTTCTGATGATGAATCTAAAAAAATGTTATGAGGGTGTATTTTATAACCTTTTACAATTCTTTCAACTTTTCCTTTATTCAAAATCATATGATCTTCATAAATATCAGATAAATCTAGCCACTCTAAAGTAGATGCAACTTTATTTTTTAATCTTTGAACAGACTTCGCAGTTTTTTTGACTGGTTTTATACTTTTAACAACTTCATAATTTCCAATTTTTACTGACTTTTTGTTACTCTGATTCGTCATTAATTATTACTCCTTCCCACATGTAGTTTTTTTGATATTTTTTATAAAATTGATAACAAACCTGTAAGAACTCCAATGCATTGTGATATCCAGGTATTTTAGAAGTTAGTATAAATGCAATAACACTTGGGAATAAGCAAATTAGTATATAAAACAATAAAATGTATCCATCAACTTCACCAGACAAAAAGACGGTTAGACCAATGATGCTGACCGAAAACCCACTAATAAGCAAGATTAGGTCTACAACTCTATATTGCCCCATTATTAGCGATCCACCTTTAAATGTTTTAGGATTTTTAAATATCATATTATTCATCCCTCTCTGTTTGGTAACCACTTGGAACCTGATTTAGATTTCTAACTCGTTGTGCCAATTTCATTGGTGCAGATTGATTGATACGATTGACAGATGAAGCATACATGTGTCTTCCACCGACAGAGGCCATTCTGGCAATTGTTGCTCTTTTGCCTGTGTTCTCATATCCATACTCAGCTACTTTTTTTGCGAAAGTTCCTTCTTTTGCATAAGACTGATATCCATAATCTGTAGAAGAAGATTCATCTGAAGCCGATGAAGTCGAATAAGTTGCTTGTGGTTCTTCATTCACGCTTCTACCTGACGAAAAATTTGATGCCTTTGATGTTGCTCCTTTAAACCCATTTGAAGCAGCTCCTGTAGCTCCTAAAGCTTTAGACATAACACCAAAGGATTCTCCTCCTAGTGCTTTTCCACCAATCACAGCGGATGCTGCAGCACCAAGCCCAGCAACACCTGCCAACGAGCCAGCAGCACCTCCTAGAGCGCCACCGACTGCACTACCAAAACCTGCAGTTGCGTGCCTAACAGAAGCAACTTGTTGCATTACTGATCCAGTAGATGTATCGCCACCAATTAGTCTTGCAAGCTCTGGTACTCCAGTTAGTACAGTGAGGATACCCCCAATAAAAAGAATAATAATTCCCCATGTGCCAACAGCTGTTCTAACTTGTTGTGAGCTTGTAATCATTAAAACAAAGAAGAGTAACAAATATTGAATAAAATTAGATAAAACATCTGCAACAATCATCTTTACCCAAACCCCAAAACTATCGTCGTCTGGGTTGATTAATCCTGAAATTGGAATTGGTGCAATAAGAATTTTGACACCGATAGAATAGAACCTTTTAGCAATTTGAATTGCATTTAAAAGAAACCCAGCAACAGCAATAATAGCCATTACAAGCATAATGACAATCTCAGAAAAATTGTCAAAATATTCATAGGTTTTCCCGTCCACTGTGCTTTTCTTGTTAATTTCAATGTCATCTAGTTTGTATTCTACAACCGTATTACCTTTTTTCTCGTTAATTACATTAGATAGTAATAAAGTGCTGGGTGTTATTTTTGGATCTCCACCCACAAAAATAGAAATGTTAGAAACTGCAATCGTACCCGCGCTTGTAACATATTTTATCCCAATCGGGGCCAAACCCATTGCAAGAACAACAGGTATGATTCTAAAGAGAATTGTTTTTGAACCCATTTTATCTCGATAGTCTTCATCAAGAAATAACTTTAAAGTCATCGATCCAACTCGAATTAAAACGAACAGTGCAATTGAGAACATTAGGACACTCCACCACCCCCACAAAATAGTTTGTTGCCCAACGTCCAATTTTAAAACACTTGATGTAATTGAGTAAACTGTATCGGTAAGCCATAAGCTCGCTTCAACAATTCCCCAAAAAAGAGATCTTACTATATCCCATGCCCAAGTCATAAACCCACTCCTTCCTACATGGACAAATTGTCCTTGCTATTAGATTTCAATACAAACCAAACACGCGTAAGATTACCGGAAATGCATATAGAACAATTGCCCACTTAACAATTGAAGTTAGAGATTTGCCAAGTGGACGTTGCTCTCTTTCCTCTTCAGTTAACTGAAAGTATCTCCAACCTGCGACCATACCAGCGACCACTGTCAAAGGTGGAATTCCAAACAGTAGAAAACTTGTTAAAGGTGTCATAAAGCCAGAAAACAAATTTCTTGCTTCTCCCTCGTTAACGGTTGGGGTATAAGCCAATAGTGTCATTATTTTTATACGCAATAATTTCATGTGTAGTAACTTCATACTAAACCTCCCTATATTCTAGAATCGTTTGTTCTAGTTTTTTTTCATATTCAATAGACTTTAAATTAAATTCAATGGCTCTACCAAGAGTCCAGTGATATTTATATAAGTATTGGTCGCTTCCTTTTCTATAGAAAGGCCAATACGCTGAATTAACCATGTTAAATACAGCTCCCGACAAAGAATTTGATATACTGAACAACAAAAGAGATTGACTAAACTTCATCCCCTCAAAAGCCACCTTTTCAAAATTATTAATAAATGTTTTTGGATCTCTATCTATAAAGTATCCTAAACAAAAAGATGCGTTATTATCTTGGTTCGATACAAAAACTCTGTCTTGTTTAAAACGAAAAAGGAACATGTCCACTTTTAGATATGAACTTGTTCCTTTTAATTCAACTATTTTGGTATGATGCCCGAATTCATGATAGAACTCATACAACACCTGCTTGCTTACTTTTTGATCGACCAAAAAATTAAGAACCTTTGTAAATTTAATTCTTAATGAGTCATTTCCCACTCGATCATAGTAGTTTTTTATCATTTTATTGGCAACTTTTGCCGAAACCATCTCAACCTACACACCTAGCGATGTGAAAAACCCTTTGATTGAATCAACTACTGTATCACCAATTTCAGGAAACGCAAGTAAAAACAATGCACCTACTGCTGCAGCAATTGCTAGGATATAAATGATCCCCACTAAAGTGTTTGTTTGTTCTTTTTCAGCACTAAATACCGCTACACCTTCCATTTGTACTTTTTTACGAATAACCAATCCATTCAACTTTTTTAATAACTTTTTAAACATTTTAGACCTCCTATTGCGATTATCGCATTATGTTTAAATAAAAATTAATAATGACCCTTTATTAATTTAAGGGGGTAACCCCCAGAAAACCTTTTTCATCTCACCACTCCTAAAAACTTTGTGTCGTATCTACGATGGCTACGTTAAGTTTAAATAACACCCACATCAGAGCAATCATCCCAACAAAAATAAGCACATAGTAAATCATCATTACAAGTTCGTGTGTGATTTCTTTTTCACCACTAAACACATCACCGCCTCCTTGAAGTGGATGTACCACCGATTTTTAAATTTAATGGAATTTTAAAATACAACACTTCTATATCACTCGACAATGTAAATTTTAGCGGTTGGCCATATGACCGTGCTGTTTGAATTTCACTGATCACTTTATATCTACCGTTAAAAGTCGTCATACTGTATTCTTCAATTTCTCTCTTTGCCTGGTTTGTCATACCTCCATATCTCGCAACCACCTGGCTAGAATAATCAACCATATGATTGTTGTCTGAGACCTGTTTGAAAACGATCATGAAGACAAGAATAAAGACAACGACCATTCCCCAAATAAACATGGTAAGAAAGTCGCCTATAATTCCTTTTTCTGCTTTAAACATACTATCCTTTCTACACGGCCATTATGTCCATGTTAATTTAAATCCTTAATCAAATTAAATGTATCGACCACCCGCACATAGATGGATGTTCCGATGATCCCAATCAAAAATACGAATACAGCCATTACCACCCGCTCAGAATACCAATTGAATCTTCTTAACTTAATATCAACAATTTCGCCTATCCGTTTTTCTAAAGCCCTATTAACTTTATTTTTAAGTCGTGTAATTGCTTGTTGATCATCTGAATTTTGTTGGAAATCAAACAATGCAACCGCAACATCTTCAGCAATTTCAGTGCCAGAACACGTTCTTGCGAAATCAATAAAAGGAGTCAACACTCCTGGATTATTTGTCATTTCAAGAATTAGTCGATTGACTCCTGCCTTTAGAACACCATCACTTTCTCCTTCACCTTCTTCTTTTAATCTTTCTTCCATTTTTGTAAGGACTCTATAAAGCCCTGTTTTACTGTCCCTTGCGCTACTTAGGTGGGGAACAAGAAGTGTAAAAAAATATAAAAATTCGAAATGTCTTCTTTGCGAAAATGTTTTAAATTGAAGTTTTACATCATACATAGAAGCACTTCTGAGAAGAACTACCATACCCAACGGGACAACGGATAGCACTTTGTTATCGATTCTAATCAACATTACAATTGAAACTAGGATCAATAAAAAGTAAAACAAATGTAATTTCATCGACCACTTTTCTATTCGTTGGTAGGTGTCGCCCATCTCATGTTGCATGTCAATTACATTTTTCGATAACAACTTCAACCACAGACTTTTTTTCATTAAAACCTTACCTCCATGATTTCTTCGTCGTTATAATCAAGTACAAAACGATGATTAAAATTAAATGTCATTCCCAGGTAGGCGATACCAAAGATCCAGCCAACGACCGAATGCGCGAATGATCGAAGGTATGTTTCCCAAGTTAATAAGATGGCTGCTTCAGCTAATAAAAAAGCCAACGCGCTGTTGACTAAGTAATAAATTAATTTTGCCTTCTTTTCTTCCATTAAATGCTCTTGCCACTCAAGTGAATGATCATGAGCTTCAGCTGTTTCATCCAGTGCTTCAAGGTACATTTTTCCATTAATGTCCAACGTGATCATATGTTCGACGAATTGAACAAATATTCTATCTTTTGTATATTTGTTAATTAAATCATTATATGCATCTTTCCGCCCAGCAGGCTCTAATCCATCAATCTTTGCGGCCAATTGTTTTATATCAGTCTGAAGTTCTCCTTTTAAACGATGACTGGAAACCTCAGTCAATGCATCCAAGATTGTTGCATTTTTCCGATGTACACTTTGGGAAAAATTGTTAATAAACCTGTTTCTCTCTCTAAAAGATTGTCTTTCATAGCTTGATTGAATTTGTTTGGGAATCATAACTGTAATTGCATAAACAAATCCTCCGATTATACCGATTGGTATTAACCACCAATAAAAGAAAGTTAAAAACAAGATCGTTGGTAAATATATTGCAGGCAGTATCGCCATTTTGAATATATCTTTCCTTGATAATTTGTGATCATATTTTGTCTTAATTGCATTCATTTCATCTATAGACATTAGCTTTTTCACTATTTTAACCCCCTTTCTTTGGAATTTGATTATTCCATTTTGAATGAATATTATGGTTTTTCAAAAGATCAACCATTTCTTGTGATAGCAAACCAAATGACTCTTCAATTTCAATGGTATCTTCACCCTCAATTATTACTTGTTTATAGAGTGTAAGTAATCCGTTTTCGGTGTACTCGACTACCTCATCTATGTATCTATGCATTTTCCCATCGATCAGTCTTTTTTCTATATGGACTCCGATGTTGTAATATTTTAACAATTCCATTTCTAACGTACGCTCGTCCACATCGTATTCTTGCTTAGTCATCCCAATCATTCGTGGGATAAAGGCTCTAGCATCCACAGCGTGCGCTGTTAGGATGATTTTATGACCTGTTAGTACAGATTGATGGATTTCATAAATCGCTGCATCACGCGCCTCAGAAAGCACTACATATTTTGGGTTGTTTCTTAATGAGGCTTTAATCATTTGCGTATGACTGAAACCTGGTGGTACTAACCAAGAAATTATATCTTTTTCAGGATAAATATCTTTCAAATGAGTTTCTAATGTGTCTTCGATCATAATCAATTTTTCTTTATCAGGCACGAATCCAATCAAAAGTTTTTGAAGTTCAGTCTTACCTGTACCAACCTCTCCCGTGATTACTACATTTATACCTACCTTAAATAAGTCTTCAAAAAGTTCATAAACACTCATCTTTGCAAATGTATGCCAATTCTCTTTTGTTAAAACAAGTCGATTTCGGGCGTGTCGCATTGACATTGTTGTACCAACCGTTGAGATTACATTGTGGACTGCATTAATACGAATATTCCCCAACTGTGTATCCAAGATTGGGTTCTTTTCAGAAAAATCTTGATGCGCATAATTAGCAAACCTTTGAATGATTCTTCTTATATAGCGTTCGTCCATTTTTACATCCACAATTTTCTCTTTATATTGAGAAGTTTCAACCCACAAATCCGTCCCATTCCACCCAATATCTGTAATTTCTTCATCCCTTATCAAATCTTCAAAGTAGCCCAAACCAACAATTTCAGCCAAAATTGTATCGACAGTATCTTCTGATAAAATTTTCTTATGATCTGATAGTATTCGTTTCCTTAACTCCAACCTTTTGTCTGGATTAAACATCGCTTCTACGGCAAGGTCTGGGTAATCTGTATTAATTGAATCCTCAACTAATTCAATAATACCCTTTAATTTCTCTTCCATTAATCAACCCTACCTTCCGTTATATCAAAAACATTTCTAATTTTATACTCGTTTCCATCTGCAATTACTATGGTAGTAACTGCTTTTACAACCGTATTATCATTTAATGGATTGTTTGAGGTAATAATTTCTTCAACACCTTCTGAGTTGATTATAAAGTATTCGAATCTGTACTCTAGGCTTACCTTTTCCGAATTAAATGTTGCATATTTCTCAAACGAGTTTTTAAAAGTACTTTCAAAATATTTTAAATCGTAAAGTGTCATACCACTTTCTTTGACTCTTAAAGAGCCGTCTTGTGCTTCAATAAGAGCTGCTTCACTTGCAAGCTCAGTTGTTTTAAAAATACTATCTCTTAATGTAGATTCAAGATTATATTGTACTAACAAATAAAAGACCACGATCCCTAAAACAAAGATCATGGTTGTTACAAATATTTTCCTCACCTATTTACTCCTTCCCATCAACATGGACATAGTGTCCATGTTGATCCTTCTTAAAATTTACTTATTAAAATTACCACTAACAGTCGCACTACCAAGATTGGCTAAAGAAACCGTTACAGTAATACTGTTTGTAAATGACGTACTATTAATTGTTCTTGTTCCAGTACGTTTATTTGTATTATTAAATGTTGTATTACTGAACTGTGGTGGTACTCTAAAATCATAGGTGGCAGAACCGCTGGTTTTCGTGCCTGCTACAGTCTGACTATAAGAGTTGTTTGCAGAGACATTTGAAAAGAATCCACTACCACTTGATTTTCGTACATAGTATTCATACTCAACCTTTAACAAGATTGTGCCTTGGTAGTGAGAAGTATACTTCAACGTTAAAGTGTATGCACTGTTATTACTAAATGCTTTTGAGACAGTTTTTGTATGTGTGGTTACAGCCATTGCAGTCCATTTTGCATACAGTGTAACGTTTGCATTTCCTGTATACGTTGCACCAGATGCATAGCTCGTGCCACTACCATTCGCTAAAGTATTCCACCCAGCAAAAGTATATCCTGCCCTGGTTGGCTTTGTAGCACTTAAAGCAACTTTTGTGCCGTGTGTCTTGGTTTGAACACCAGGAGCGCCACTACCACCATTTGCATTATAAGTAATGCTATATGTGTCTGCAGACCATTGTGCATAGAGCGTAACGTTTGCATTTCCTGTATACGTTGCACCCGAAGCATAGCTCGTACCGCTACCGTTTGCTGAAGTATTCCATCCAGTAAATGTGTAACCTGTTCTAGTGGGCTTAGCTGTGCTTAAGGATATGTTTGTTCCATACCCCTTTGTTTGGGATGACGGAGCTCCACTACCACCATTTGCATTATAAGTAATGCTATATGTATTAAGCGACCACCTTGCATATAGTGTTAAGTTTTGATTAACAGTCCAATTGGCACCCGAAGCGTAACTCGTACCACTACCGTCTGCAACGGTATTCCATCCGACAAAAGTGTAACCTGTTCTAGTGGGTACAGTTGAACTTATTTTTTGGTTAGCTTGATCATGTGTTTTGGTATGCGCACTTGGAGCGCCACTACCACCATTTGCATTATAAGTAATGCTATATGTGTTAATTGACCATTGTGCTACAAAGGTTGTATTTGTTGTAATAGGCTGATTGATGTCGGGACTCCATCCTGTAAATGAATATCCAGTACGAGATGGATTTGATGGTTTAATAACCTTGGATCCATACTCCACAGTTTGTGATGCAATTGACCCACCACCACCATTAAGATTAAAAGTAACAGTATAAACATTTTGTTTCCATTGTGCTGTTAACTTTGTATCGTGTTCAACTATGAAAGACTCTCCAGGTTGATATGTTTTACCATCAACACTGTTTGTCCAACCACCAAAAATAAAATTGTTCTTTGTAGGGGTGGAGGCGTTTACTTGATATAAATCCCCCTCTGTAACTTCAAGTCCAGGAAAAGATCCAGACCCACCGTTTAAATCATATGAGACAGTGGCAGGCCCAAGAATATCAAAAAATTGCTTTTCAACAAGGGTAAGGACTTTAGTCCCATCTGCTAATTCAACACCCCAGTTATCAGGAACACCCGATTCATCCCACATGTCAATCATGCCATTGCCATCGCGATCAACTGCCATAATTGGAGAGATAATCGTTTCATCTTCTTTTATGGTTGGTGATGTTCCGTTTTCGTCAAACCATCCGAACATGTAAGCATAGATTTCAATTTCGTCATTCAGTTTTACCCTAAAACTATTGACCCCAATACTTGATGTCTCTAAATATAAATCATAAATCCCAACATCGGTTGACCACATCGGAGTTAAAATCTGATGGCCACCTTCTCTATATTTCAATTTTTCTGAAGATGATAAACTATCATAGTGATCACCTGATATTGCATCACCACTAACAACTCTTTTGGCAGCAACACGTGGCGTAACATAAGTTGAATTTTCTTTTAAAAGAAGAGGTATTTTTGCATGAGTGCTTCCACGCTGATACCAATTACCATCTACCAATTCATTACTTGAATTCAACACTAGCTCGAAAGAATGGGATTGATTCAACTCATTCGAATAAGAAGCAAGAGTATCATAAGCATACCCTCTTCCTGCGCGGAGTGATTTCATCACAGGAACATCAATGGTGAAACTTTCTTTCCAAGTTTGCATCGATTTTCCAAATTCTCGCTCTGTACGAATAATTTGTTCTACATGGACATCTTGTCCATGTTGTGCTTTTTGCTCAATCAAAGCTTCAGAAGCAGTGTAGCCATCTGTGTTTATAGGTGATTTATCAATTTCTATTTGATGCGAAACATTTGATGCAACCGAAAGCGAAACCTCATAATTAGACTTATTGTTGACACTCAATAAATTTGACGGTACTTTGTATACTTCACTTGTGGGGAAATTCTGAATTGTATGTGTTTTACTCAGAACTTCTTTGCCAGTTGTTTTATTTGTAAGTGTTATTTTTATAGGAGTATTACTGTATTCGCTTAAATTCCAGTTATAATTTTGAACCTTGTCATACCATACTTCTACGTCTAAGCCTTGAGACGCTTTTTTAGTATCAATTCTAACTTTATTAATTCCAATGGTTGCCACTGGCTTAATTTCGTTCACTGCTAAGAATGCCGTCGTATTTCCAGCAGTAACAGTGATTGTTTTCCATGACGGATCTAATACAAGAGGTTCTGGCACTGATTTTTCTCTTACATAATAGGTTCCTGCCTCAAGGTTTGAAACAGTTACTTTTCCATTTGAACCTGTCGTGTATGTCCCCAGAATGGTTGACTTGTTTTGTGATAACTCAAAAACAACGTTAGCATATGTTTTTTTAGCAACGTCTTGCTTTTCAAGTGTAATATTTCCAGTAGCGGGTTTGAAATTTAATATCGACTCTACTGGATCATAAAGCCCAAAAACACCCGCTCTTTGGGTAGTACCATCAGTATAGATTAAAGAAGAACCTGTGGTGATTCCTTGTTTTTTATCTAACCTTAAGTATGCGTTTGTTGCATCTGTTACTCTAACTTTTAAAGTATTGCCTAAATGTTCCGTTACGGTTAATCCTCTAATCGTTGTAATATTAAACATCGATATTGAACTATGAGATAAGTCAACTATATCTCCGTTCTTAACCGTTCTTGTTGTTTTATTCCATGACGGTACGCTACGGTGATTGTTCACAAGTGCGGATATATTGGCTTTCTCCGTGGATATGTTTATGCCGCCCGTTACAGTAAACCCTAGTTCTTCCCAAATAAGAACTTGGGTCGCCCATCTATAAGCTGTTGTATTATGGCCAGGGTATCCATATCCATAATTTGCAATTAAAGAAACCTGTCTTTTTTGTGAGGTATTAATACTATTTACTTGAGAATACCCGTGCATAACTCTTAATTGAGATAACGAGTCTAAATTAGTTGCAGATGCTGAGTTGGTAGGTACTCCCGTAACCAACGGTTCAATACAGTATGCTACTACACCATCAACATTAATTGCTGGATAATTACCTACCCAATAAAATGACGTATTTTGATTCCATCTCACAGTTACATTCGTGCCACTTATATTTGGAGTGGTTGTAACTCTTGATGCAGCAATTATAGGTATGACAGCTGTAAAGAAGACTAAAAAAGCAACTACAAATATTGCAGTTGCTTTATAAACTTTCTTTAAACTTAATTGAACGATATTCTCAAAAACCTTTCTTAACTTCCTAAATATTTTTATCATTCTCTTCTTTCCTTTCTTTCAACATGGACGCGATGTCCACGTAAAAAGGAGGCCTTTAGGACTCCCATGTTTATATATAGTTTCAGTCAACTTTCACTGTGTAGAACATAGTACAGCGCAGTATCTAGGCAAAGGGTAGAAATCCATTCTGATTTAGAATCTAATAGTTCATCTGCAGCAGTTCTACACATTGGAAATGTATCATATACTTTATATAGATAATATGTCCATCCGTCAGATGACACAAATTTTTCTTCTGGAGGGCAATCATACCAGGAACAGTTATCCTCATTAATTGGATCTGGTTCCTTAGTTGAAGGCGTCTCTTTATCAGCTGGCTTAGATGGTTGTGTAGGTTTTGAACTACCTGAAGGGCCAGAAGCTACGGGTTTCTTTGATGTGTTTTGTTGGGTTGATTCATTACCAGTGTTTGACAAGTTTTCTAAATCAACAACCTCAATCTCGACAGTAACTTTGAATGTTTCTTTAGTTATATTACCATTTTTGTCTTCAGCAAATGCTACCACTTCATAGACTCCATCTTTATTCAGATCTAATTTTGAATCATCAATTTTTACTTCCAATGACCCATCCACGACGTCGCTTGCTGTGGCATCCCCAACTAGATCTACCAAAATTTCTTCTCCTTCTTTATATCTAACAACCAAATCCGAAACATTATCCAAGACGGGTGAATTCGTATCTTCAACAGAATAGAGTAATTCGCTTTGGTTTCTTAATCCATTTAAGGAATATTCTAACATCGTTGATTGATTATTTCCAACTACAAACGTGTCAATTTCAGCTTCGAGAAATTCTAAAGTTTTAAATACGGATGCTTCAGTATCAACAAACAAGTCCACGATGTCATTGGAATGAATCTCGTCCCCATACTCTAAGACGATATCCTCTTTGAAAATAACAACAGGTTTGTTGCCATTGTTTTTGAAAGCGTCGATCGTAACGGTTCCTACAATGAGTGTTAGAATCAATGTACTTGTGATCATAATTGATTTTGGAACCTTCTTTATTAATTTTGTGATCATGGAATATCCTCTCTTTCTTACTTTAAATATATACTATTTTTTTAACATACTCCATAGTATATAAAATAAAAAGCTGTAGTTAATACTAACTACAGCCCTTTATTAGAGCTACAATGATAACATGTGGGGGGGACAAGTTTCATCATAACCTCTACATTAGTAGTATAGCATATTTGGGGTGTATATTTTTCCCAATCGTTTTGGGAAAAAGTATGTGATTTCTGTGTGATAGCATTTGACCCTTTATTTGCAGGGTTTCAAACAGTTTTTAATGGTTTACTGACAAGTTATTATTTTTATTTAGTGGTATTGATTCAGTGCTTCTTACCTTCACCGATTTTCCTTATCATATTTTCTCAATTCATCCCGTGTTTTACGGTTATGTTCGATTTCTTCATTGTCTGAATCAAACCATTTATTGCGAAATCTATTACCTAAGAAAAGAAAAAATACTGTTGTCAAAAACAGCAAAAATAAATTTCTTAAAAATTCAACAGATATTATTAGAACCATGAAAAATCCAAAAATTAAAATACAAAAAGCGATATACAGCACATCATACAACTCAATTCCTTTTTTCATAAACTACTTCTTCTTTCTTACTGTTTATTTATCTGTATTAACTTTAGTAGGAAACTTCTCCTCAATTAAATATCCTTCATCGATTAAAAATTGTTTATTGACTTCTACACTTTGATTACTTCTTTCATCAATTTCATCGCTATTTCTTAGGAAGTCGTTTAGATTCTGAATAAACACTTGTCCGCTTTCTCCATTGTCACCATCAACCCTTAACTTCCACCTATCGTTTTTACTTTCTTCTCGTAAATGTTTAATTATATGTTCATAATCATCCAAATCTAATAATGGTTTAAGCCTATTCAATTCTTTCATATCAATACCCGCCCCACAAAGCGCTTCAGTTACACTTGGTGAAGAACCAGCACTATTACGCAAAACTGATGCAACAGCGATACATATACCAACTCCAATATAGTCATATCTTAATTGTTCTTGTTTGTTCATTTTCCAGTATTCCTTTCATTACTAATTTCTTATAGTAAATGTTTAATTATATATCTCTTTCAACATGGACAGGACTTCCATGTTAATTTTCAATCACGAGTGGTGGCAAGCCTTCATCTTGCATCCACTGGTTATATTCATCCAACGCTTTATCGTAAAGATGTTGCAAAGGGTTAACAATCTTGTGTGGCAAAATATGGAACTCCGTTTTTATTACATGTTCAGAACAGTGTTTATACATGTAGTAGGTTCTTTTTGAAAAATAGTACTTATCCATATGATCATATATTTTTAAGTGGAAGATATACTTTTCCGCCCAGAAGGCACGCCACTCATCGCCACGCTCCCAATCTTTAAATGCATTATTAAACCTTTTAATCATCCTTTTTACTACATCGAACTCATCATCCATTGCATTACGTAAATCTAGATTGTGATCACTCCTCTTTCCATCATCATCATTAACTCTCAATAACGAGCTACCCACCTTAGAATACTTTGTCCAAGCATAATAATCTGGTTCAAATTCTAAGAAGCCATTTTTTAAATAAAAAGTACCATGCGCTCGATTAAAGAGTTCTACCAATTTTTTATGCCCAATTCCTGGATCCTGACTAAAGTATTGAGCTTGGCGCATAATTTCAATATACTCTTTGCCCTTAATAAAGTGATTCATCAGCTTCCTCCTTTTCTTCAACCACCAAAAACATATTGGTAAGAATTAATTTAACTTCAGTAGGAGTGAATAATTTGTTTTTAATTTTTTCAATTACCATTGGTTCAGGCAATCCGATCCATTCACAAATTTCATTTTTCAACTTTACAAACAAAGGATAAACGGTTGATAGATCAGCAATCTTGGGATTTTTACCGCTATCTAAAACTCTCTTAATATCATACAATATCTCTTTTGGATAGCTTTCTTGTAGATCGTCTAATAGTACTGAATCAATTATTTGTTCAATTTTATTTAATGTGTTCATTAATATTACTCCTTCCCCAACGGATTTCATGAATTAGTGCTTCTCTTTTTTCGTTCAATACTTCTGGAGCGTTAACCAATCCTAGAGCTAACAAATCTATTATTAAGCCTCCAACGCCTAATATCACCATAGCCAGAAACGCATTTTTAACATACTCCCAGTTTCCAACAAAAACATAAATAATTAATATGAGTCCACATATTCCCACCAACGCATTCTTTAAGATCATGAAAAATTGATAGAGTGTTAGGAATATTCCCAAAACAATATGTATTATTACGATCAGAATAGCGGTAATAAAACTGAATATGAATGCTGCAATTTTTCTCATAAGATCCCCTTTATTTTTTTAACTGTGCTTCAATTTGTTTAATTGATATACCTACTTCATAGTCTAATTCTTTAAGTGATCCAAATAGGTTAGATAATTCACTATGATTTATCAAAGGATCTGAGTAGTCTATATTTTCAAGTTTTCTAAGGAGGCTTTTCGCGACTTTAACTACCTGACTAATTTCTGTTTGGGTTGACGATTTTTTATCTACATGGCCATCATGTCCATGTTGTGTTTGAGAAAGATATCTTTGAATATTCCTCCCAGACATATTCATTCTTAATCCTATCCAGTCCCTTTTTAGTACCCCTGTCTCAATCTTCTTCTCTTCTTTTAGCAAATCATATATTTTTTCAAAATTATCAACTCGTAATTTTACCAGTTCCTGAGTTTCTTCACGTTGCGCATTTGCTGATTCAATCATCAAACGTTCTTCAACTTCGTCCTTCGGTCTTTCAACAACAATACAATGTGCTGTTGTGATATCAGTTAGTTTCAAAGCATTCCACCTTCTTTCACCAGCAATTAAAACATAAGTAGCATCATGTCTATAAACTACCAGCGGAACTGTTTGGCCATCTTTTTCTAAAACTTCAGCAAGCTCTTCTACATTTGTTATTGGTAAGTTGTTCAGCTTATTAGGCCTAATATCCTCTAATGAGATTTCTTCATATTTTGTTTGCTGATTATTTACGAATAGATCGCTTGTAGATTTGATTCCTTTTTTTCGTGGTTTATAGATTCCAGTATTACTCATTTTTCTTCACCTTCTTTTAAACGGTCTAACAATTCATGTGTAAATGCACCATAATGTTCGCATGAGTCTAGTTTCCCAAAGGATGACTTAATTGATTCCCTGAATGGAATAAATATCTTAAATGTTTTTATTTTTTCATCTTCAAGGGCTGCACGGGCAAACTTATATGTGTTTGTTCGATGATTTGCTTGAGTAAATAACACCGCATAGTTGTTTGAATCCAAGACTTCGATTATTCCATATACACGTTCAAGATCTAATCCGCTTGGTGCTGTTGGTATGATGATGAAATCAGCAACTTTAACTGCTGCATCTATTATTGAGCTATCTTGAGGTGGTGTATCTATGACTGTAAAATCATACTTTTCGCTATTTCTTGCCATTTGAGATTTATTGGTAATCTCAAAATGAAATGGCAATTCGCCTGACTCTTCAGCGATTTCAATCCACGAAGTAGCAGATGCTTGCGGATCTGCATCCTTAAGTTGAACGTCGCCTATTGTTGATAAACAATTTGAAATTGATACGGCAGTGGTTGTTTTTCCTGCACCACCTTTTGGATTTAAAACTACAATAACTTTACTCATATTCTTATTTCCTTTCTACATGGACATCATGTCCATGTTACTAATAAAACATTTATTTTTACTTTTCTTAGGTAATAGATTTCGCAATAAATGGTTTGAATCAGACTGTTTTTTTAAAAAGTCCAGAAATGAATGTGTAGTATATACCACAGAGCAAACAAAAATTATTACTAACATCGGCAACATAAAGTTTCTCCAAAACATCCAACTGACTACCAAAAACGGTATAAGCACAGAAAAAAAATCAAACATATCAATTTTATTTTTCGAACCATTGTTTCGCTTCATATTCTCAATCCCCTTTCAAGGCACTTTGCTTTCTGTTATTTGAAAACGCATAACCATTATTGAACCCCGCATCATACAATGCTTTATTACCATTTCGATTAACACCCAACGGATCTAAAGCATTATTAGCCCAAGTCTTTTTCCCATAAACATCTTCAACTTCTGGTGGTATTATTACCATCAATGCTGATTCATTTGATAACTCTACTTGATCTGCAAACCCATCTTTTAATCCATTAATGAATCCCACCAACCATTCATCCTTAACACCAAACGATGTACCTTCTGTTCGATAATAATAATTTGCCACACGGGTCGATTCTTTCTTAGCAAACCTAAATGCGCTCTCGAATATTTCCTTGGCGACTTCAGCATCTGTTTGATAACCCATAAATACAGGTCTAATTAAGGTTCGTTTTCCATTCGGACTACTGTGATACAGTTTGCATCTAAAATTAGATGCGATAGATGATGCCAATATCTGCCAAATGACTTTTCTTACTGATACATTCGACATAACTTCAACAATTTTATCTTTAGCGAAATCCCTAATTTGATACTCTTCAATGTGATACTTTGCCATTAATCGCTGCGCTTGGTAAATTGCGACCTCTTTTTCATGGATCGTACCCCCATTAACCATTGCTAATAATTTTTTAATACGATTGATTATTTTTTTTCGTTCATCAGTCATTATTATTCCTTTCTCATGGACATCACGTTTATATATCTCTTTTAGTGTTTACTACTTTCATCATTGCCATAAACAACAAAATATATGACGTAACAGTCGTAATGGTTTCAGGTATATTCAAAGCGTATTTTAATAGTTCTGAAATGTAAGATGTTAGGATTACCCACAATAATAATAGAGAAACAAACATTACTATTTGTACTTTGTTAATTTTCATTCTTCACCACCTATCCTTTCATTAAAATTTCTTGAATTACTAATCTTTAAGTATAAATCAAAAGCCCTTCTATCAAGATCATTATCGAATTGATATCCCACTTGATTTATCAGAGGAAAATAAAAATTTTTCTCAAGCAATGTCATTAAACTACCATAAAAACTATTGACTTCATCTTGTGTCATGTTATCTAAAGAGTTAAACAAGTAATTATTTTTTATAAGTAATAACTTTTCCAATTTTTTCATTTGCCAGGATCCTTTGTTCATTTATTTACCTTCCATAACTTTTCTAATATCTTCTTTAAACATTCTTTTTAGTATAGTGAGATTGTAAATTCCAACCATATATCGAACATTTTTGAAGATATAACTTTTCTCGCCATTTTCTTTGGTGAAATTACCATGTTTTATTCTGTTTATATAGTGGTAAAAAACACTTAGTATTTTTTTTGCCTTTTTACCGACTGGCTCCAACACGTTTGGATAACCGATTTCACCTATCTTCAAGTTATCTGAATACCACTTATCGTAATCAAAGACTTCAAGAATCGACCTGTAACATTCCCAACTTATATATAGCTGTAAAGCAGCTGCTTCACGATATAAGTGTTCTTTGTTACGATCACCCCCTTTTTTAAAGTAAACTCTAGATCGTCTTTTGCCACTCTTTGAGCGCAATAATCTGTTTTTAATAGTGCTTTTAATTTTTGTCATTATTGCCTGAAACGTGTCGTACAATCTAGGTTGACTGAACTCATAAGATTCATTAAAGATTAATGATTTGGTGCTTGACCAGGTTACAATGATAGGATCACCATCCTTATTTAGCTTAGGATCACCTTTGCTACATTTTTTTATAGCGTTAGGATTATCTTCAGTTGTTGTTTTACCTGTATTTTTGTCAAACCAGTAGTCTCTGGCATAGGTTTTAACTTCATTACTCCATTCACGATCAGCAATCCAGATATGTAAGTAATAACGACCACTTTTAATCTTATACATTACTACGTACGGTAGATTATTATATCCATAAGTGATTTCTTGAATAAA
>CANRNG010000006.1 GCA_947631935.1 uncultured Erysipelothrix sp. | reverse complement strand
GCTTCTGTCAGCCCATCACCTAAGTAATGTATCCCAATCATAAACAGTGCCAGACCACTTAAAATAACATTTAACTCTAATTTTGGAGCCATACCAAATAAAGCCATATTGTCCTCCAGTCCTAATCCCATAATAGGTCTTTATAATTATACAATTATAGATAATAAAAGACAATTTATGAATTGTTAATAAAAATTAACAAAACAAAAAAGAAGAGTTTTACCTCTTCTCACTTTACTTTATCCGTTACTTTCATAACACGGGCTTGTTGTGAACGGGCTTGATCATCAATTCTTAACCTAATGTAAGTAATGGTTACATCCAGCTGTGGAATCGTTCTATGCTCAAGCGAGTTAACACGACGGCGTGTCGTACGAATTTCATTGGCCAAGATGAAACACGTTTTCTCAAGTTCAGCCAAAGCGATTAAACGCTCACGAACCTTTGGATGCGATTGTTTCATTTTATCAATACGATGATGCGATTTAAAAATGGAAGATGACTGTGTCGGTGTACTCTCTGATATAATTTCAAATTTGGGTACACTCATCCCAAAAACCATCTCATTACGCATCTCAACTTGGAGCGATTCATTCACCTCTTGGAGGTTCTCTTTAATGATCTCTTCATCCATCTCAAGACTTGCATAAACATAATCTTGACTCATTAAAGCAAAATCAGTCTCAATTTCTCGACGCATATTTTGAGCATCATCATAATACTCCATGAATTGACGAATTAAAGAGTCTTGTTTTTCTTTAAGCAGTTTATGACCTTGTTTGGCAATGTCTCTTCTTTTTTGAAGATCATTGAGGACCATACGGGTTGGATTCACATTGAGGCGGCGTGTCATGATTCATCATCTCGATAGTAGCGTTCAATGAACACATCACGGACCCGTTTGAGTTCAGCTTTGGGTAGCATCGACAATAAATCCCAACCCAAATCAAGGGATTGTTCAATGGTTCGATTGGTATAGAATCCCTGTTTGATAAATTCTTGTTCAAAACTATCCGCAAATTTAACGTAAAGTTTGTCTAATTTAGAAAGCGAACTCTCTCCTAAAATCGAAGCCATTTCAACCACAGATTTACCATGAGCATAGGATGCAAAGAGTTGATTCATCAAATCCGCATGATCTTCACGGGTCTTGCCTTCACCAATTCCTTTATCCTTCAAACGACTCAAACTGGGTAAGACATCCACAGGGGGTACAATTTCCGAACGATTTAGATCTCGGTTAAGTATGATTTGTCCCTCGGTAATATATCCTGTTAAGTCAGGAATGGGATGTGTTTTATCATCTTCTGGCATCGACAAAATAGGCAACATGGTCAAGGAACCTGGTTTCCCCTTCAGTCTTCCTGCACGCTCATAAAGGCTTGCCAAATCGGTATACATATACCCTGGATAACCACGACGTCCTGGAATTTCTTTACGAGAAGCAGAAATCTCACGAAGTGATTCTGCATAATAGGTCATATCCGACATAATTAAAATTACGTTCATGTCTTGTTCAAAGGCCAAATATTCAGCGGCTGTAATCGCCATTTTAGGCGCAATGATACGTTCAATAGCCGGAGCATCAGCCAGGTTCATAAACATAACGGTACGATCAATGGCTCCCGTTCTTTGGAATTCATCCTCAAAGAATCGGGCTTCTTCATAAGAAATACCCATCGCACAAAACACAACCGCAAATTCAATTTCATCGTTAAGAACTGTTGCTTGACGTGCAATTTGTGCTGCTAACTCATTATGAGGCAATCCCGAACCCGAGAAAATCGGGAGTTTTTGTCCCACAACCAAGGTATTCAAGACATCAATGGTTGAAATCCCAGTTTGTACAAATTGATCAGGATAGTTCCGTGCCATTGGGTTCATAACTGCCCCATTGATATCACGTTCTTCAAATGAAATTAAGGTAGGACCCTTGTCATTGAGTTGTCCCTTACCATCATAAACACGACCAATCATACTTTCAGATACTTGAAGTGTCATGGGTTTACCCATAAAGCGAACCCGTGTTTCTTCGGGTGTAATTCCCATATTGGATTCAAATAACTGAACCACTGCCGCATCGCCATCGATTTCTAGGACACGACCAATACGACGATCATCATGACCAACGTAGATCTCAACCAATTCATCATAGGCAACCCCTTCAACATGGTCAACAATTAAAAGTGGTCCTACGACTTCTCTAATACTTTTATAACTTCTCATGCATATTCGCCCCCTTCAACCAATTTTTCAAATTCTTTTTCAATGGTTTGCGGAATCAATTCAAGTGGACTCAGATTATCATCTGAAACATACTTCATTCTTGAAATGAGGTATACCGACTCCATATTCATAATATCTGCAATATAAACATGATCGCGATTGAGATAATCATTGGCTTTATGATAAAACTCAATAATATTTGACAACATTAAAGCTTGCTTCTTAAAAGAAGTATAAGTGTCTTCATCTTGGAAAGCATTTTGTTGTAGAAAGTCTTCACGAATCATGCGCGCAACTTCTAATTTTAAAATATCAGCATTACTCAAGGTATCTCTACCCACGAGTTGTACAATTTCCTGTAGACGACTTTCTTCTTTCAATATCATCATGGCTTGTTGGCGGTTTCGAGAAACATTTCTACCTCCCATTTTACGCACAAAACGCTCCAATGATTGTTGATACAGCGAATATGAATCCAACCAATGAATGGCAGGGAAATGTCTTGCATAAGCAAGTTCAGAATCTAAAGCCCAAAAGACTTTTACAATTCTTAAAGTAGCTTGGGTCACAGGTTCTGATAAATCTCCACCTGCAGGGCTAACTGCCCCAATCATGGTTACTGAACCCACTTCTTTATCCTCACCCAAAGGTGTTACAATGCCAGCACGTTCATAAACTTCAGCCAGTCTTGAACTTAAGTAGGCTGGATAACCCTCGTCTCCTGGCATTTCTTCCAAACGGCCACTCATTTCTCGAAGGGCTTCGGCCCATCTTGAAGTTGAATCCGCCATCATAGCGGCATGATAACCCATATCTCTAAAGTATTCAGCAATGGTCATACCAGTATAGATGGAAGCTTCACGTGCGGCTACAGGCATATTGGAAGTGTTTGCGATTAAAACAGTTTTATTCATTAATGGGGCATTGTTACGTGGATCATGGATGGCTGGAAATTCATTCAGCACATCTGTAATTTCATTTCCACGCTCACCACACCCAACATAAATCACGATGTCCGCATTGGACCATTTCGCAATTTGGTGTTGGACTACGGTTTTACCAGAACCAAAGGGCCCAGGTACTGCAGCAGTTCCCCCTTTTGCGACAGGGAAAAAGGTATCAATGACCCTTTGACCTGTAATCAATGGCTCTGTAGGCAAATGTTTGTTTAAATAGGGTCTTGCTTTACGAATGGGCCATCTGACCATCATGGTAACATCATGTTTTGTGCCATCATCAATGATGGCTACAGTTTGAGTAACATCAAATGAACCTGCCTCAATGTGGGTAAGTACCCCTGACATACCGACTGGAACCATAATGTAATGTTTGAGGTGGTATTCATTAACATACCCCAACATATCACCTTGATTAACTGAGTCCCCCACTTTTTTTAAGGGAATGAATTCCCATTTTTTTTCTTTATCAATAGACTCAAAATGGAGTCCGTGTTGTAAAAAGTTCCCGGATGCTTGTTCGTATTGTCCCAAATCACGGCCAACGCCATCAATGATTTGGGAAAGAATCCCAGGACCCAATGTAATACTGAGCGGTCGATAGAGTGATGTTACTGGCTCACCTACCTTAATACCCGATGTTTCTTCATAAACTTGAATTGAAGATTTACTCCCCCGAATTTCAATGATTTCTCCAAGTAGTTTTTTATCAGAAACATAGACAGTATCGAATAAACGTGCGCCTGGTATGTTTTCAGCTACGACCAAGGGACCAGATACTTTTGTGATTACACCATATGCCATTTATCTTCCTCCTAACGTGTTTGTATTCCAATGGATGACGCCAAGACATCTTTCAACCTTCTTTTCGCAAGCGAACTGGTTGGGTCTTGACTGTCAAATAATATATAAGCCAAATCTTTTTCATAATTGGTGAAAAAATCTTGGTATGTACGGTAGACTTCATTACTCATATAAGCAATCTCAACACGACGCGATCGCAGTTCACGATCCATCACCATTGCGGGTTCACTTTTATTCAAAGTCACCACATCCATCCCAAAACTGGCCATAAGGGGCTCTTTTTGATTGAATGTTAAATAAACAACATTAGACATAAAAATCCCTCACAATCTTATCAGCATCTACTTTTAATACCGATGCCTTTTCTTTAATTCTTATATTCTCTAATTTGAGATTGTAAATTATCGCTTTTGCCACAATGCCATCCAATCCCATAGCACCCTCTGAAAAAGGTTTAAATCTTTTATAGAGCGCTTCGTCCATGGCCTTACGATACGTATCCAAAGACAAGTTCACCAAGGATCTGAAGTAGGGTGATTTATAGGCAACTTGTGCTGCATTATTAGCCCCATCAAATTCATGTTTTGGGATATAACCCTCATGAGATAAGGCAGGTCTTTTTCCAAGCCTCAAAAAATATTCCAAGGCATAAAAATCTATCAGCACCTTGCCATAATTCTCAGCAACAGACCCCGGTTCATGATTCACAAAGAGTTCAAGTACTTGGGAATCTTTAAGTGCTTTTAATCCCATGTATTCAGGATAATAAAGCATGTTCAAAATAGGGGTCGGCACTGCTACAGATTCAAGATAATCCCGCATTTCAATCCGTTTCTTTGAAATCCACGCATCCACAGACCCTTCTGTTTTCAAGTCATCCAATTTTGAAACCATTTGCATCACTTGAACATTTTCTTGTAAGTACTGACTACGCATTGTCTTCTCCAAATAAGTTCACCAACGTGATTTTCACAATGGTATCGTAATTATATTGGAATAAGCGTTTAAATTCACAATCAACATCATAATTCTTAAATTTCAACACAAATCCAGGTGTCATCTCTGTATCTTCTAAGACTTGATACTCTGTACCATGCGAACTTAAGACTGCAGGATAATAGCTTGAATCAACTGAGATACGTGGTTTTTCTTTACCATTTTCTCTAGCCAAAACGGCATCCAGCTTGGTGATAAAACCCTTTGTGTCCATGGTTTGAAGTCTTTCTAAGGCCTCTGCCATCACACGATCTACCAGTTCATGTTTGTAATTATCTACATCCATTTGGGCTTCATGGTGACTTTTCTTAACTTCATTTTTATAGATGACAAGGACTTCTTCATCTTGTTTTTTCTTTGTTTTTTCAAATCGCTCTTTCGCTTCATCCATCATTTCTTGATAAAGCTTTTTACCAGCTTCGTTTGCGGAATTAATTTCCACATCCATTGCGGCTTGGACATCTTCTTTGATGGAATCAATGAGAGCGCCAATACCTTTGGTAGTCATTAGAATGCCACCTGGTTAAGCAAGATGATTGATGAAACAAACGCCAATAACGCATATGTCTCAACCATAACTGCATAGATAATGTTCTTGGTCATTTCATTTTCATTACGGGCCAAGAGTTGTACACCAGATACCGCAACGCGTGCTTGTGCTAACGCAGTCGGACCCCCGACAATTGCCATCGGTAAACAAGCCACAAAAATATACAATCCTTCTTGCAGTCCCATTCCCACATGTAAACGACCCAAGGTCATGATTGCGATAACAAAGCCATATAGACCTTGTGATGCAGGCATCATTTGTAATAGCAAACTCTTACCGAACTTTTCTGGTTCATCCATCAAAAGTCCAGTTGTAGCCTCACCCACCATACCAACACCAACTCCAGAATTATAGCCTGGGATAATGACAACCAAAGCCATTCCCAGTAATGCAAAGATTAGGCCCCCATAGTTTAAGATAAATTCAGATACTGTCATACTTTTATTCCTCCTCTAAATCAATATACGTCGGTTTTGCGATGAACTCTTTAAAGGCTCGACCGCCACCCACAAAAAACTTACCGAAAAATTCAACATAAGTTAAACGCGCAGAGTGCACATAGGAACTCAAACCACTAATTAAGAGATTAAAGGTGTGCCCTCCTATAAACAAGAAAACGCCAAAGATGACCCCGATAAATCCCATACCTGAAACCATGTCGACCATCATATTAAACGCCAATCCAATCGAGGCTCCTGATAGACCCAGTGCCATCAATCTTGAATAAGAAACCACATCCCCAATATAATTGGTTAAACCATATAAGCTATAAAGACCTGAAGCGGCTTTACCACCCGCAGTTTTCGCAT
This sequence comes from uncultured Erysipelothrix sp., assembly GCA_947631935.1. Lineage (GTDB taxonomy): Bacteria > Bacillota_I > Bacilli_A > Erysipelotrichales > Erysipelotrichaceae > Erysipelothrix. The sequence goes on along the minus strand of CANRNG010000006.1, from coordinate 37,693 downwards.
CGCGTCCATTGGTAAGGACAATCCCAACCATCCCAATAACCATTATAATGGTGGCAAGGGTCGTATAAGGTGCCATCACATCCGTAAACATTTGTGATACCAACACAACCGCCCCCAGTAAAGTCATATACCAAAGAATAACATCATAAATAATGTAACGTTTCTTATCATTTTTAAAATAAATATATCCTTTAATTGCCAATCCATAAAAGAGATGGACAATCCCAAATCCAAGTGCCAAAACCAGGATTGTATTATATTCACTGCCAATATCCACCAACGCCTTCATGGGTACAATACCGCCAAAGAAGGAACCATAAATCAATCCCCAAAATGCGGTAGGAATGGACACGTACATCAACAGTCGGACCATATCTTTGGTGCCTTTTTTCAGGTTCAAATATTTTTGAGCCAAAAACATCACAATCCCCATCACCAAGCCATAGCCCACATCCGCCAACATCATCCCAAAGAAGAATGCATAGAATGGTGCCAGAAGTGGCGTGGGATCCAATTCATCGTATCGTGGTTGTGAATACATATTGGTAATCGGTTCAAACGCGGATACAAATTTATTGTTTCTAAGTTTAATTGGAATCTCTGGTGAAGTGGCTTCTGCTTTTTCAAGTGATAAATCATAAACAGATTCTGTTACCTTTGAAACAACGGCTTCAAAAGCTTCCCAATCTTCTTCATAAACCCAACCACTCATATACGTAACATGTTCAGAGCTTAAGAATTTTTGTTTGCTTTCTTCACGCAAAGCCTCATTTCTAAGCGCTTCATAGTGGGCTTTCAGAATTTCTTGATACAAGCCCAAACGAGACATACGATCATCCATATTGGCCCGCTTATCCAGCGTACGACGCAGATACATCTTCATCACCTCTAAATATTTTTCAATGTGTAAAGAAATCGATGAACGCAACTCCACCTCATATTTATCAACCAAGACATAGACTTTGTCACAGTAAATTGGCGCTGGAATGACCACCATAATAGAAGCTTCTTCTTCTTTTTTGGGCTCATACATAAAGTAAATATCTTTAAGTTCACTTAAAACTTCAACCAATTCATCTAAATGCTCATTGGGTACTTTACCAATAATCGGTTTAACGTTTTCCAAACTCTTTAAAAGTTCAGTTGAAAAATCCGCATCTTCCCAAGGAAAATGAATATTAAAATTTTCAACCAAATGGGTAGCACTCTCATAATGTTCTGCATACATATCCAAAATATTATCCAAGTCTGTATCCGAAACAATTTGATCCAGTTCATTAAAGTTCATGGTTTTTAGACCCAAGTCTTGAAATAGATTACCTTTAGAACCCGCTTTTTTCTTAACCTCGTCCAATCTTTTTAATATCGATTGAATATGGTTTTGCTTATCCGCATTATCTTCAAAATCATAAGTACTTTCATAGAGAGAAAAACCCGCTACTTCAGCCACCTTATCCTTAAACATAACGTTTTTATATCTTTGCAGTGCCAAAAGTAATGCATCCACATCCTTATTACGGATCAGTAAATCAAACTCACTCATCTTAACGATGGCCATGGGTCATCACCTCCATAATAATATCTTCGATCACTTGTTCACGATTCTTTTCATACTCCTTTGAAACTTGATCAATGATGGCTTCTTTATGCGCCATGATTTTTTCACGTTCAACATCTGCTTCATCGAGCGCTTTTTGAATATGTTCTTCATGTCTGCGTTCTAGTTCACGTGAAATAGACGCAATCTCTTGTTGCGCTTTATTTCGATATTCACCGACAATGGCTTCCTTCCGACGCGGAAGATCTGTTTTTTGCCCTTTGATATCGGCTTCAAGTTCAAGAATTTTTTCAAACTTATCGTTCAACACTATCGCCTCCTTAATTTTCAAAATGTGTTAAAAGCTGCTTCCCTTTATTAAATAGAGAATGCTTCGGTAGGTTTAATGATTGTTCAATCAGCAATATTACTTCAGATTTTTTAACCCCTTCATAGCGGCCCAATCCAAAGATACCTTCTAAAGTCATCACAATCATCAGTTTGGGATATTCTAATTTTAAATATCCTTCCGTTTCACCTTGAGTCACAATGTCACTCAAGATCTCATCAATACGTTTGAGATAGATGCGGTGAAACACATCCGCAAAAACAGTATTTTGATGCCATCCAAGTACAGATTTACTTTTTGTATATGGATGAATGTCATAATACGCTTCCATTAATAATAGGAGTCGTTCAAAGAAATCAAACCGAGAACTCTCGAGTTTTTTATGCAGTCTATCCACATGTCTAGAACACACATAGTTTGCGACCGCTTCAAGAATTTCTTCTTTAGACGAAAAGTAATAGTACACCAAACCCTTCGCAACTCCAGATGCTTTTGCGATTTCTGAGACTGTCGTCTTTTCATAACCTTGCATTGAGAAAAGGCGCAATGCGACTTCTACCAGTTCTTGTTTTCGAACTTCTTTTTCTTTGTATTCAGTCATAATCATCTCCTGCCACTCAGTTATTATAGCAAAAATGTTGACCGCTAGTCAATTTTAACACAATTTTAAAAAGTGTAACCGCTACCAACATTATACTTTATAAGCATCATAAATTAAATTAAGATACAACACAATAAAACCGCCCATCAGGCGGTCTTAAATAAACAAATTATAACAATCCAAACATGATCATACCCACATAATTGATGGCCAAATTCGCACAGGCGTGCACAAGCCAAGAGTGGTAGATATTCCCCACCCACTTATCTATGAAATTAAATATAAGACCCCCCACAAATAATCCCAACATGGCCAATAGATAAATCTCCCAAGAAAACCAGCCACCTATAATTGCGACATGGTAAATCGCAAATAGAAACGCACTCAAACCATACGCTTTCATGCCCAAGTTTCTCAATCCCAAGAATAATATACCACGAAAGAAAAACTCCTCTAATAAAGAATTGAAAAGTGAAATATAGATAGCGATATAGATAAAATTATCCGCATTCACATTTAAATTGGTCCCCAGCTTTTCCTGAATCAATCCCAAGTCAATATACCCATCCAACACAAAATAAGCCAACACAATCACCCCAAAGATAGTCATACCCAAAATCAGTGAAATTAAGAGTTGTTTCATAGAAGTAGGTTTGAGCATCTGTTTAAAATTTAAATGTCTTCTATCTTTAAACAGAAAGATTGGCATCACCAAAAAAAAGAAAACCTTAATCAGCGATTTTATCCAAAATCCTGGTTGAATTATCGCATCCACCACAAACATAATCCCAATCGCTAAAACAGAATAAATAATAATATTTCTACGCGTATTTTTGACATCGTGCACCAAAATACCCCCTTTGTTAAAATCATTATATCAAAGTTCACAACTATGGTATAATATTTTTTAAAGAGGTAAGGTTATGAATCGACAATTTTTAAACAAATTTAGAAAACTTGAACAATTCGTTCGTAGAGTAGAAGGCAAAGATAACGAATCACTTTCTCAAACCATCAATGAGAGCCGTCATCCTTTTCTTGTAGATAATAGAGCTGCCTTGGATACTTTAAATCGTATTCGAAATGTTTTTGCACATAATGAAACCATTAACTACCTTGAAGTCAATGAAAAAGCCATTCACCTTTTAGATCATCTTCTTGCAACATTACCTACAGAAGCAGAAGCTTTTGAACTCATGACCAAAAATGTCATATCGTTTCAAATTGATGAACCACTAATCAACGCATTAAAGTCGATCGAAAACACCAATATTCACCAATATCCCATTTTAAAAGGAAAAGTCGTCCAAGGTATGTTGACGGATAATGGTATCGCCAACTGGTTGGCCAAAAACATGAATAACCAAGAAATTAATATTCAAGATACCCCCATCTCAGAGGTTTTAAAGAACGACGAAAAATCCGGAAAGTATTTATACATTCCTAAAAATATGCCTTACGGTCAAATCCTTGATCTCTATGAAGCAGACCCCAAACTCAAGACTATTTTAGTGACTGAAACAGGTAAAAAACACCAAGCCATCCTTGGAATTATCACACCTTACGATCTTCTATTTTGAAAATGTAAGATTCTTCAATAATCTGTTGACATTCACGATTTACAGTGGTATATTATTAAAGCAGTTAAGAAATGGGCCTGTAGCTCAGTTGGTTAGAGCGCACCCCTGATAAGGGTGAGGTCGCTGGTTCGAATCCAATCAGGCCCACCATTAATCTTAACTATATATGGGGTTTTAGCTCAGCTGGGAGAGCGCCTGCCTTGCACGCAGGAGGTCATCGGTTCGATCCCGATAAGCTCCACCATATAAAAGATAATACGTCTATTATGTAATAGGCGTTTTTTTATACATAAAATCACCCATCTTTTACTTAAAGATGGGTGATTTGTTCATGAATAGACTCAAATTTTTCAATCTCATAGGTCGCAATGATATCAGTGTGATTCACAATCCCCTTTGGATTATACCAACAGGTATCAATCCCAAAATTGATACCCCCTTTGATATCAGATGTGAGTGAATCCCCAATCATGAGCACCGATTTTTTCTCAAATACATCCAATTGTTGTAGGGTATGTTCAAATATCTTGGGATCTGGCTTTGAAATCCCAATGGATTCTGAAATTACAATGGTTTTGAAAAATTTCGCAATCTTTGATTTCTTAATTCTTTCTTCTTGAACCATCGTAAGACCATTGGTAATGATTCCTAAAATATGAGTTTGACTCAAACGTTCCACCAACCCATACGCCCCTTCCAATAAGAAGGAACATTGACCCAAGTGTTCCATATATGACTTCGCAAAATCTTTCGCATTCACCGCTATTTGGGCTTGCTCACAAAACCTTCTAAATCTTTCAACTTTGAGTTTTTCTTGGGTAATCATTCCCTTCTCAAATTCATGCCAAATTTGAGTGTTAATTTGATGATACATCTCATAGTGATAACTTGCTTCATAATCCATCCCAAAAGCTTTCACCGTGTTCTCAAAGGCCACGACTTCTGCTTTTTGAAAATCAAAAAGCGTATCGTCTGCATCAAATAATATTACTTTATATTTCATACAGCCCCAATATATAACATAATTAAATCAAAGGTATTCTTTAACGCTTCTACATGGGTTCTTTCCATACCATGTGAACTGGCCACCCCGGGTCCAATGAGTGCCGCTTTAATATTGGCTCCCCCTCTTAAGGCAGCCGAAGCGTCACTTCCATACATGGGATAGATATCCACCGCATAGTTTAATTTTGCTTTCGTTGCATATTCAATGAGTTCTGATGTAAGGTCATAGTCATAGGGTCCTGAAGAATCTTTGGCACAGATGGATACATCAAATTCAGTACAGGCCAAATCCAACCCAATACAGCCCATATCCACTGCTAAGAATTCTGAAATATCAGATGGTATATAAGAAGCCCCATGCCCCACTTCTTCATAGGTTGAGAAGATGAATTTAAGATTGGTTGCCGGCACTATTTCTTTATCTTTAAGTGTTTTTAAGACCGCCATTAAAATTGATACGGATGCTTTATCATCCAAAAATCTTGATTTCACAAAGCCGGATGGGGTTACCACCACTTTGGGATCATAAGCCACAATATCACCATTTGAGATGCCCAGTTTTAACACATCTTCATTATCTTTGACACGTTCATCCAACTTAACGATTAAATTATCGATATCCCGTGCTTTAGTTGAAGCATCTTTAAAAACATGAATTGAAGGCGATTTAGATAGAATCGTTCCTGTATATACTTTTCCACTACGGGTCACAATATCGCAATACTCACCATCTAGGGTAGGTGTTAAAGGACCGCCTAATGTCGTGAGTGATAGTGTGCCATCCCCATTAATTGAACGAACCATCAGTCCCAATGTATCCACATGACCACTCAAACCCTTTGTGACAGTCGTGTCTTTCCCTATGACACTCACAATCAAGTTACCCTTGGGGGTAACCTCTGTTTTGTATCCAAGTGTATCCACTTTTTCTTTCAAAAAAGCAATCGCATTTTTGGTATATCCTGATGGACTGTTGATTTTTAAAAGTGATACCAATGTATCTAAAGTTTCTTTTTCATTAAACATAGTTATACCTCATTTCTAATTAGTATCATATCATAAATACAACCACAACACTTTTCTTTGTGACAAGATTTATCAATATTTTTAAAGGATTATATTATAAAAAAACACGAAATGATTCGTGTTAGAGATACTTTAATAAAACTGCTTGCATGACTAAGGCCACGACCACCACCAAGGTATCGATACTCACACCCAACACCATCGGTTTGATGCCTACGCCCTTAAGTTCTGAAATACTGGTTTTCAATCCAATCGCCCCCAAGGCCATGACCATGAGAAACTTAGATAACTTGGCAATACCATTAACGCTATTTATAGGAAGGATCCCTGTACTTCTAATGGCTACCATCAAGATAAATCCCAAGATAAACCAAGGAAAGATGGTTCGTATGGATACTTTTTTGTTAATTTGTTGCTTCTTTGTGTAGATGGCAGCGTAGATTAAGACAATGGGTACGATGAAGAGGGTTCTTGTTAGTTTTACGATCATCGCAAAGCTCCCAGCCACATCTGAGAAAGCATAGCCTGCAGCCACTACGGATGAGGTGTCGTTGATGGCTGTTCCCACCCAAAGTCCAAATCCTGTATCACCCATACCCAATAGCATGCCCATATATGGAAATAAAATTACGGTTAAAATATCAAAAATAAAAGTAGCAGAAATCGCATACGCAATATCTCGATTCTTTGCCTCAATAACAGGACCCAAGGTTGCAACAGCACTCCCCCCACAAATGGCGGTGCTGACTGAAAGTAAACTGGTTAACTTCCAGTCCACCTTAAAGAGTTTTCCTAATAAATAGCCCCCTCCAAAAGCGGTCGTTAAAGTAAATGCCATTAAAACAAGGGCGTACTTTCCCACAACCATAACTTGTCCAAAACTCAAAGAAATTCCCATAAGGATGATGCCCATTCTAAGGATTGTTTTTGAAGAAAAATCAACACCATTTTTAAACGAATCATCTTTGCTATAAAATCGATTTAGAAGCATGCCCAAAACCAACGCAAAAACAGAGGGTCCCATTAGGTTGTTGGGGAAATAGCCATCGACTACCATCGCAAGTAATGCGATCACTCCCACCAATACCAATCCTTTTATATATCCTTTGATCATCGTCACCTCCAAATCTCACTCCTACTAATCTACCAAATATTAAGGCATAAGAAAAGACCTTTATACAAAAGATCTAAATAACATAATATAATAGGTAACCCAATAACCCAGAAGCGATGATGATAAAAATCGGATTGATATCTTTTTTTATCTGTATCACAATACTTACAACAAAGATCACCAACACAAACCAAGCACGGTTAAGGTCTTCTAAAACAAGTTCCCTTAAGAGCATAAAGACCGATCCACTGATAACCCCCACAACAGCAACTTTAACAGCCTTCAACATCACACGAAGGGCGCTGCCATCTTTCATGGCGTCTTCTAAACGCCCAAAAAGATAAACAAAGATAAAGGAAGGGATACTGACGCCAATTGAAGCAACACTCGCTCCCCAAAATCCTGCCACCAAATAACCGACATATGTTGCAGCATTGATGGATATGGGACCTGGAACCAACATATCAAGCGCATTGAGGTCTGTAACTTGGGCGATGGTTAAACCATAACTCATGGCGTCTTCAATGATAATCGATAACATCGCATAGCCACCCCCAAAACCCAAGAGTCCAATTCTTAAGAAACTCAGAAAAATTTTAATCAATAGAATCATAATTCACGCTCCATCTTATGGTAAATAAAGCCAATAAAGGCTGCCACCAAAATGACATAGGGTGAAGATATACCTAAAATACCCACCGCAAAGAAACTGATCAACACCATAATCCAGTGTTCCTGGGTTTTAACCAAATATTGCGCCAAACTATAGGCAGCCATAAACACAGCCGAAGTAGAGGCTGCCCTAACCCCCAACATCGCAAATTGAATGGGTCCTGCTTCTGGAATAAATTGTGCCAAAATTGTTGCAACAAGCATCAATGAAAAGGCTGGAAAAATCGTACCGAACGCCGCCAAAGCCATCCCAACTTTCCCATTCACCTTTTTCCCCATGAGTAAAGCAAAGTTGAGACCAATGATGCCTGGAACAGCCTGCGCCATTGCAGCGTAGTCATAAAAAGTATCCTTAGTCATAAAATCATATTTATCTACCAAATCTCTTTTAAGTGTCGGCAACATCGCAATCCCACCCGCAAAGGTAAAGGTCCCTGCCAATAAAAAAGATTTAAAAATAATCCAATTATATGGTATTCCAACTTGTTTTTCTTTCACTGTTATCACACTTCCAAATCTACCCATAAAAAAACGCATAATTGATTAAGATTCGCGTTTTAAAAATCTATTAACAGTGTATCACAATTCCATCGTTATCTCATGGGTATTGTCCATAATCTTCATAATTTTACGCACTGTATTCACATTGCGAATCGTCATTTCTTTATAAACTTTACTTTTAGACAAATCACGCAATCCAGATTTAAAGTAGTTTTCACGTGTCACAGTCCATAAGATCGCTTGGTCGTGAAAAATTAAAGTATCCACTTTTTCATTATGCATCACATCTAAAATTGGATTCCAAAGAAACATCACATCAGACCGATTATCTTTATCCTGAGTCCACGTTGAGGGAATTAAGTCGTGAATTGATTTATATGTTTTATAATTCATCACCAATACCCTTATCTTTAAACCAAAGATCTTTAAAATCTCATCTTGAATGGTGGGTTCAAGTTGGGTGTCTTCGCTATAAAAAATAACATTTCCTGTATGAAGGTATGTTTGCACATATTGATACCCCAAGTTTTGAAACATTCCTTCCAAAAGCTTCATATCTATTTTATTATTACCCCCAACATTAATCCCTCTCAGAAGTGCAACATATATCATTGTGAAATCACCTACTTAATTATCGAATATTCATGAACCATGCGTTCATAGTTCATGGGTCCTTCTGATTTATAGGATATCACACCCTCTTTATTTATGAAATAGGTAGTTGGAATTGAAATAACCTGATACAAACCTACACCCTTGTTGTTGTGATCCAACAAGACCTCAAAAGTAAGTCCAAATTCTTTGATAAAAGCATCCACATCTTCTCTTGATTTTTCACTTTCAATCATGTTAATGCCTAAGATTTTAATATCTGTCTCTTGATGAAATTTTTCCATGTCAGGCATTTCAGCGCGACAAGGCGGACACCAAGATGCCCAAAAATTCAACATAATGGGTTCGCCATAATAATCACTCAGCTTCACAACTGATCCGTCAACCGTTGTCACTTCAAAGTCCGGTGCCTTATTACCGATATTTAAACCCACTTCCATATCTTTATTTAAATCGGTCTTCTGACTTTCGGATCTAAAGTAATCCACAAAGACATATCCCAAAAGTAAGACCACCACAATCATCAGTCCTGTTTTTTTATATTTTTCCATACCTTACCCCAGTCTACTGAGCCATGTGCCCTCAATTAAGTCTAAAATAAAATTAGAAATAATTGGCATCCAGCCCATAAATAAAACAATACCCATCACGATTAAAATCACAGCGCCCACCTTCACCAAAACACCACTGTATTTCGTAATAACCTTTACCTTTCCTATAAATAAGGTTAAGAATAGAAAAGGGAGCGCAAATCCAATCACATAGAATAAGGTCATGAAGATGCCTTGGGAAGGGTTGGTTGATGCTAGAAGTAAAATGGATCCAAAGATGGGTCCAATACAGGGGGTCCACCCTGCCGCAAAGCCCAATCCTACTAAGAAAGTTCCCAAATAACTGATACCTTCTTTTTTATATTGGACTCTTTTTTCCATTAACAGCCAGGGTACCACAATCCATCCCCCTAAGGACAGTCCCATGATCACAATAAAGATCCCGGTAATTCTTTGGATGAGTAAACCCGTGTTTCCAACAAATAAGCCCTTGATTACATTTCCTAAGAAGGTTGCGCCCATGCCCAGGCTCATGAAGACCAAGGATACACCTAAAATAAAGAAAAAGGCATGGGTCATCATGACCTTGCGATGGCGTTTTTCATCCAGCGCATAAAGCGATACCCCACTCACATAAGACATAAAACCCGGGAAAATGGGTAAGACACAAGGCGATAGAAACGAGAGTGCACCGGCCCCTAAAGCGAGCACTAACCCTGAGATTGTTTCAAACATAAAAGACCTCCAACCATAAAGATTAAATGAAAGTAAATATTAACGCTGTAGCCAAAGACTAACATGGATCCCAAGTATAATTTAAGAAGCACAATCCCCACCTGCCATATACTGAACCACCACCAATTATGCCCCCTTATCAACAATAACCCCAATAAAACCAAGTAGTAAATTCGGGTATAATCCTTGTAATATATAATCATCATAAATTCATAGAAGAAAGAAACCAGTAATAAGAAACGAAGCCAAAGATCCACACGTTTTAGTAATGCTCGGTTTTTAAACCACACGTAAATCACAGTTGAAATAATCCCCAAATAAAAACTCAAAGCATTGCTGGGATAAACCAAGACTGACATGGGCTCTTGTATTAAAAAATTAAAATTCAAAACAAGTTTCCAACCCACCACAAATATAATGAGTTGAAAGATCACATCGCCCATCTCTTTTATAAAATCTTTTTTGTTATCTATAAAATAATAGTAAGCAGATCCTAAGAGTAAACTCACGATCAAAATTCCCACTTCATAGACTTTGGAAGTGATATTCACGATTTCTCTACCGTAATCTGCACACCACCTGCACGCAATATTTTTCCAATCTCACACACTCTGTCTGCTGAATCAATGGCACGCGATATCATGGCCCATTCGTTTTCACTGGCCCCTTCCACTACCTTCAGCTTTGGCTTATGAACAATACTGAACGCACCTTGATCGTCTTTTATTATGGTGGATTCCATCGCAATATCTGTTACAGGAAGTTTACGAGACGCTACCAAATAGACCAAGGATGTAAACATACAGGTTGCAGCTGCTGCCATCATGTACTCTTTAGGCGAAAACCCTTCACCACTCCCTTTAAGATTTGTAGGTATCGCAAAAACAGCAGAACCATTATCATTAGATACCGCACCCTTACCCAGGGTTCCCCCTGTCCATGAAAGTTTTATCGTTTCAGTTATCATAGGAATCTCCTTCTATTCAATTAAACACTTGAATAGATATACTATACCATTATCACAACTCACCTATCAAATAAATTGACTCATCTTTCAAATTTCGATACTATTTAATTAAGTAATTGAATAGGAGACCCACCATGTTTAAAACTATCGCCGAAAACTATAAAAATGATTTATTCAAAGAAATATCAACCCTCACCAAAACCATTGCTTCAGAGAAGAGACTGGAAATTTTAAATATTCTCACCCAAAGCCCAAAAACTGTGGAAGCCATCGTGAAACAAACTGGCATGAGCTTTGCGAACACATCCAGACACCTTCAAATCCTCAAAGAAGCCAATCTCGTTAAAACAACGCGCGATAAAAACAACATCATTTATGAACTTGCTTCAAAGAAAATTAGAACCTTGGTTTACTTATTACTGGATGTTGCTCAAGACCAACTTTCTCAGATACAAGACATTCAAGATGACTTCAATCACCAAACCCAAAACATACTCACCCATGATGAAGCCAAAGAGAAACTCAAAAACCAAAATATCACCCTCATTGATTTGAGACCTGAAGATGAGTTTCACCATCAACACCTAAAAAATGCCATCAATATCCCCATTGATCAACTGGAAGCAAACCTTCATAAAATCCCCAAAGATAAAGAGGTGATCCTCTACTGTAGAGGCAAACTTTGTGCTTTTTCCAACCTTGCTTCAAACTTGCTCAATGAAAAAGGCTATACTTCCTATAGCCTCAATGAATCGGTTTATGAAATCAATCAAGAAAACATTTGAATGGATAAATTAAAACTGAATCTCGTGTGAAGATTCAGTTTTTGTTTTCAAGAAATGTACTCTTGTAAAAGAAGCATTAAAATTAATGGGATTACTCGTAATTAAGGGGTTCAAAATTTCCGTTTTTAAATTTTAAACTGGGTTGTTGATAACTATAGTTATTACCCCTACTATCAGTGATCGTAGTTCGAATTACATATATTTCGTCCTCTATAAATTTATCTTTCGTTATGGGTGTCGAGCTGTTGTGAGATAGTTCTTTAAATCCAACCGCTTCATCATAAAACCAATTTGCGACAACCACATCATTCGCATCCAAAAATTCGTAACGTATACGATTGATGGTGTAGGTTCCATTAACCACCAATGCATCATCTTTTATTTCAATTGAATGATTCACAATTGCCTCTGATGGCGCATAATAGTAATCACTTAATCGGTAATCTAAATACATATTCACAAACCCATCTTCAATAAAAACATTCTCAACCCTAACATTGAAGAAATACTCATAGACAATGTTAGCGACATCTAAAATAGGTAATGTTTTAACGGAAGTTTGGCTTTCTAGCACAACACTAACGTCCAAGGTATTAGCGTAAGACAAAATGAGTATACCTTCATATCCATGCTCATCGTTTTTCTCTAATATCGAAGCATTACCATTTGCCAACAACTTAAATACCATATCCTTTGGTTCATCTTTGAATGAAAAGGAATATAGGAGTTCAATTTCATCGTTTTCATAATCTAACCTTGAAACTGTGATGCTATAATCATTAAAAACTTCATAAATTTCATCCTGGTTTTGTTGATTATTAGAACTACTTAAGTAATGGTAAAAGGAAGTCAAAGTAGACAAATCATCTGATAGTACAGATGTTTTGTTTGCTAACCAAACTAATCCTAGAAACTGAACCACAATTGCGACAGTCAGTGCAATAATAATTTTATTATAACTTGCCTTAATCCCATTATTTGCGAGCGGTTTACTCACTTCATTATTCACCAACATATTGAGATCCACCCCAAAGATACGACTCAACTCAATAAGATTATGTGTGTCAGGCAAACTCAAATCCGCTTCCCATTTATAAACTGCTTGACGTGATACCCCCAACTTCTCACCCAAAGCCTCTTGAGAAATCCCCATCTCTTTACGATAATACGCAATCTTTTCACCCAATGTCATATAAGTCACCCTCCTACATCAAACATAACCAAATCATAACCATACCACAAGAACATTCAGCATTTCATTGTGTCAACTATAGGTTTACTTTAGCAAATCTATATTAAAAATCCAGTCTTATCTGGACTTTTTCGAAAGGTAAATTCAAATAACTGTCTTTATAGGGTTAGATATATCTATGATAAACTCTTGCCATATTTAATCGATTTTTGAAACTAAATTAAAACATAAAAAATAATAGGTAGTGTTATCAAAGAAAGTAATGTAGATACGATAATAACCTTCGATGCAAACACAGAATCACTATCGTACTTCTCCGAGAGCATTGCAACCGTGGGTCCAGCAGGCATTGAAACTAGCAAAACACTAACTTGTATGATTAAGTCATCCAAACCAAGTGGATTCAAAACTAGATAAACAATCAAAGGAATTAGTATTAATCTATTGAAAGAATATTTGATTAGTTTACGTTCGAAAAAATGCACCCATTTGAGATCGACTAAAAGTGAACCAATTATTAACATACTTAACAAAGTTAAACTTGATCCTATTCTAGATACAAGATTTAAAATTACAGCAGGCATAAAGATGCCGTTGCTTTTTAAAGTCATTAAAAGTAGACCAATATAAATTGCAACTACGCAAGGGTGAAGTAAGATTTTTTTAAACCGATTCTCTTTTTCCTCAGAAAATATTGATAAACCAAACGTCCACATCGCCAGTCTTGTAGGTATAAGTGCAATCGAACCATATAATAATGCAATGGGTCCAATTAATCTATCCAATAAAGGAAGTCCCAAGAAACCACTATTTGAAACAATCGTAGCATATTGCACTATTTTTCTTTCTTCCTTCCCGAATTTAACATAACTAAATTTGTTGATGATTAAATACAGTATTTGTACAAACAATGAAACAACGAGTACACTTGTTGCTTGTTTAATTATAGTAATATCAAGCTCTATATCAAAAGCAATAATTGTTGAACAAGGAAGAACCAAATACATAATGATATCAGTGAGCCCTTCTCTAACTTGACTATTTATCACATTCTTCTTTGCCAAAATAAAACCAATCAATATAATTACGAACATTTCTAATTGAAAAGAGAAAACACCCATAATTAACCCTCCGCAATCAACAACTGACCATTAGTTTCAATGACCCGCTTTAGCCAGTAAAAAGATTTTTTCTTTACTCTCTTTTTTGTTCCATTTCCGAAATCATCCATATCAACATATATTAAACCATATCTTTTTGACATTTCAGATGTTGATGAACTTACAACATCAATTGGTGCCCAAAAACAATAGGCAATGAGCTCAACGCCATCTTTCAACGCTTCATTTGTATAAAATAAGTATTTCGAAAGATAATCAATTCTATAGTTATCCTTAACTTCACCTTTTTTTAGCACATCTTCTGCACCCAACCCATTTTCTAAAATCATGATTGGAACATGATATCTATCCCAATAGTTTGTTAACGCATTGTAAATACCAATTGGATCTGCTCTCCATTCCCATTCACTTGACTCCAAATATGGATTCAATTCGAATGTGCTCGGATTCATTGTACATGAATCCGCAGAAATAACTCTAGTCGAGTATTGCGAAAAACCAAGGAAGTCCAAAGTATTGTTCGAAATGAAAGCCAACTCATCATCACTCATACTAACACTCATTTCTTCGTCCATAAAGTAACGATTAGCATATCCTGGATAAAAACCTTTTAACAAAACATCTGCACTAAAATATTCCATTTGATTTCTCTTTGTAGCAAGTATAATATCCTTTGGATTACATGTTTTTGGACTCATTATACGATCAGATAGCATAATCCCCACTTTGATATCAAGACCGACATTCTTCGCCACATACTTACAGTAAGAAGAGCATAATATTTGGTTATGCATGGCAATATAGTAAGACTCCAAGATGTTGTTCGAAAAATCATCATAAACACCTGTGGATTTGAAACCTGCAGGATACAACAAATTTATTTGGTTAAATGGAATCCAGTATTTCACTCTGTCTCCATATCTTTCAATAACAAACTTCGCAAATCTTTTATATGCTTTTACAGTCTTTTCACTCGCAAAACCACCATACTTTAACGACAAGTTGATTGGCATTTCATAATGCGAGATTGTAATAATGGGTTCCATTTCATTCTTAACAATTTCTTCTATGAGTTGATCATAAAACTTAACACCTACTTTGTTGGGTTCAAGTTCTTCTCCGGTAGGAAATAATCGGGTCCATGCAATTGATGTTCGAAAAGCTCGCAATCCCAACTCTTTTAATAACTTCAAATCTTCTTCATAGCTATAATAAAATCCGATTCCGTGTCTTTTTGGAAAATACATGGAATCATCTTCAATCAATTTTTTTATCGACTTTAAGCTTCCCCCCATTTCAGCCGAAATGCTTTTTCGGCTGTCTATATCAATCAAAGGTTGAATATCAGAAACAGAAATGCCCTTATTTCCAACATCCCAAGCACCTTCCAATTGACATGCAGCAAAAGCCCCTCCCCACAAGAAATCTTTTGGAAAAGCTGAATAATTACTTCGATTCATTTCTACGCTCCATTAGTTCATTTAATATCTCATAGACTTTTATCATTTCCTCAAAAGTTAACAGTTCAGACTTAATTGTCATCAACGTATCTTGAGCATGGATAAACAGTAAGTCTATTTCATAACTTTTTCCTGACACTGACTCTTGAATAACTTTTGTTTGGCTCTTATGAGCCTTGACAATTTCCTCGTACGCCAATTTAATATTGTTATTTGCTTCTTCATAATTTTTACTCTTGGCATCGCTTAGTGCTTTCGTCGCTAACGTTCTTGCTTCTCCAGAATAAAGTATAATTTCCATTGCAACATTTAATAATGGGTTGTTTTCATCCATTTTTTATACCTCCTAATAAACACTAAGTGGTATTTAATTCAAAATACCACTAAATTTTTCTTTATGTTTTTAACTCAATTGGTTTGCTTCTATTTCTGCAATTTCTTCTTCCAATTTTTGTTTTTCTAATACTTTAAAGAACGGGTACCACACCAGTCCATACACTAATAGAAATACAAACCACCAAATTACCGATCTCCAATCTTGAGTAATCAAGAATGAGCTAATTGGAGCAGGAATCGAACCAGTCTGTAATGAAATACTTGGAATGGCCAGCAAATTCGCTTTCA
The DNA here is from genome assembly GCA_947631935.1 of uncultured Erysipelothrix sp. Taxonomy (GTDB): domain Bacteria; phylum Bacillota_I; class Bacilli_A; order Erysipelotrichales; family Erysipelotrichaceae; genus Erysipelothrix. Next base: position 21,261 of record CANRNG010000006.1, on the reverse strand, counting down.
TAGTAACCCAGATTAGAACTGCTCCCAATAGTGAGTTTATCCACATTGGAATCATCATGATTGGATTAAACACAACCGGTAAGCCATACATGATTGGTTCACTGATATTGAATATTGCAGGTCCTAATACGACTTTCCCAAATTGACGCAGTTTTTTACTTTTGGACTTTAACATCATTAAAACCAACGGAAGTGGACTTCCTTGTCCACCTAAGGTCAATAACCCTAAAGTAAACATTACTTCATATGTAACGATGAATTCAGGTGATTGACCTGCGGCAACAGCTGCAATATTTGCAGCAATAGCAGTTGCGAAAATAGGAGTACGAATTGCGCCCCATACCCAAGGAGACACACCTAAAGTAAAGAATCCTGCTTGCAAGAAAGATAGCAACATAAACCCAGGTAAAGTTTGTGCAAAATTACTAATAGGCTTGAAGAAATCATTTACAATATTAAAGATATCAATATTCAACACGAGCACGAGCACTGTAGAAATTGCTACACTTGTAAGAATTGGCAATATATTTCTAAACCAGTCACTAATAAAATCTGGAAGCGAAGTATTGTTTTCCAATATTCTCAATTTTGCCCAAAAGTGGAAGATAACTGTGGTAAATAATCCTGCAGACAATGCCCCAAACATACCTGTTGGTCCAAATCTTGCATAAGCATATGTAATTGTTGACAAACCCGATTCATCAAATTGCGGATTCATAAATACCAAGAACACGAGAACACCTGTAATTCCTGCATTAATAGCATAATTTTTATATCCAAGCTTCTCCATAGTTTGTTGAGGAACAAGAAATGCAGTAATTAAACCTAACATCCTGAATGAAAATTTAAGTAAAATTGTTAAATCAGGAAATACTGACGGGAAAAACCCTACAAAAATTTGATAAATATAAATAAGTGATCCAGTTAAGATAAACGGTAAAACTTTAACCATAGCACTTGAAACACCTGCGATATATGGTCTAGCAAAGAATTTTTGCGCTGACGGTGCAAAACTGTTCGTAAGCCAATCAATAAACTTTTTCATTCTATTCTCCTTTTTCTTTCGAAATTTCTATCGTTTGAAATGCAAACTGAAGAAGTCTTTCAGCGTCCATCATTCCATATATATCGTTCGGTATAACTGCAACAGGAACATTATAATTAGAAGCCAAATTTGTAAAATGATCTAACTGTTGAGTATAATGGGGACCTAACAATAGTACATCAATAGCATCTAGGTATTCCGAAACAAGACTTTCTGATCTTGCATCTACAACTGCATTTATACCCTTTTTAATCGCCTCTTTACGTGTCTTTTGCGCAAGCATACCACTAGAGAAGCCACCCCCACAACACAATAGAATTCTAACCGAGTCCATAATTCTTCCTCCTTCATTTAAAATTCGAATTTTACATTTACATTGTAGTCTCGATTTTTAAAAAACAAAAATATACTTTTTCATCATGTGACGAATATATAAAACTTCGTCGCTAGATGAAATTTTGTAATTGAAACTTCGTTAAAGTTTTGATATCCTAAATTTATGAACAGCAGACAAAATGAAATAATAAGGTATTTATTTTCAAAAGACACATCAATTACCAGTAAGGAATTGGCGTATTTTTTTGGTGTGTCAAATAGAACCATCATTAACGATATTAAAACAATTAACCAATACTATGATAATCCAATTATCCTATCAACAAAGCACGGTTATATTAAAAACATTGATGCGAACTTTGATTTAGATATTAAAGCTAACGAAGGACTTGAATTACAAAATAGAATTTACTTTATCGTAACCAAACTCTTAATTTCAAATGAAGAAGTCAACATATACGACTTAGCTGAGGAACTGTCAATTTCTGATTCTCTTTTGAGAAAAGACTTGGTTTATTTTAATAAAGAGTATAAGAGAGATAATCTAAAAATAGTTTCAAACAATAACTATATCGATATAGTTGGAAGCGAAACAAACAGAAGAAATTTAATAATGAAGATACTTAAATCAGAAGACTTTGAAAAATTTATTACCAACGATCATTTGTCAGAAGTTTTTGGGTCTCATATCGTAAAAGTAGTAACAGAAACACTGAATGAGCTTCAAAAAGAATTCAATTTTTACATTAACGACTTTTCTAGAACCAATATTATCATGCATTTATTAATAATTATTTCAAGAATTAAACACGGCCATCGCCTTTCTGATAATACTATAGAGCTTGCTGTTGACTTTAACGAGAGTGTGACCTACATTTCTGACAAGTACATAAACACTATCCAAAAAATATTGAACATTACTTTTGATCAAGAAGAAATTACAGAAATAAGAATACTATTTGAAGCAAACATTAATGTTAAAAACTTTATTGAGAATTATGAATATAAAGAAAACATCCAAATTCTTACTGAGTTTTTAAAAGAAGTATTCAACGATGTAAGTGAAAAATATTATGTGAATTTCTTCGAAGAATCCTCATTGTTAAATTTTACGTTACATATCCACAACCTTATTTTCAGAGTCAACAACAACAAAAAATTAGTGAATCCTCTGGCGGCAACTTTAAAAAAATCATTTCCATTATTGTATGACATTGCAATTTTTATCTATTCAAGAATAAGCAAAGAATATAATATTAGTAGTGAAGTTGACGAAAATGAAATCTCCTTTATTGCTTTGCACTTAGGACTAGAAGTAGAACAACTTGAAACCAATTCCGAATTATTAGACATTCTAATCTATTCACCTGAATATCTTAATATTCCCGAAACATTATATGCAAAGATTGAATCTAACTTTAGTAACGAATTAAATACACTACATATAATTGATAGCCTTGATTTATTGGGTTGTTATAACTTTGATTTATTGATTACAACAATTGAAGTTAAAGATATTAAATTAAGCAAAAAGACAATAACTATCTCGCCATTTTTTAATACTAACGATATTATTAAAATTAAAAGCATTATCAATGAAATACAAACCGATAAAAAAATTAAGTTTTTCAAATTGAATTTGGATGTCCTTTTCAATCGAGATCTATTCTTTATCGAGCAAGGAAAATTAAAAGACAAATATGAAATTATTAAGCTTCTTTCAAATGCACTATCCGAACAGGGATATGTGGATGACAACTTCTATGCCAAAGTTATTGAGCGTGAAAATGCTATTTCAACAGGATATGAAGGTTTTGCAATTCCGCACACGGTTACGCAAGAAGCAAATAAAAACATTATTTGCGTCTACTTATCTACAGAGGGGATTAATTGGGACGAAAATAACGTTCATGTTGTATTTCTGATAGCAATGTCAAAAGACAAGTTTAAAGAATTACAGCTGATTTTTGAAGGATTAATGCATTATTTAACTGAAACATCCATCGTGATGACACTTAAAGACTGCAAAGATTTCGATAAATTTATATTCACATTTAAGAATGAATAGTTTTTTACACTTAGTAAGTGTATTGTATTATTGAAAATCTAAGAAAAAAGATCCAATGCTCACTGGATCTTTTTTCTATATACCATTTATTTTTATAAACCTCTTCAAATACTTTCTCAAATTATCATCACAAACATAGAGGTATGTTCCTTCAATCGCTCGTGTAAGGAGTACCTTATAAATATTCAGGATATAATTCTTTAATTCATTCATATCCTTTACCGTTCTTTTTCCGTTTTTATCAAAATATTTTTCTGGGTAAACAACAAATTCATTCCGAGAAAAATCATATGACAATTCTGGACCGATGATCACGCCCACATAATTCAAGTCATACCCCTGAATGGTATGAATGCTTCCAACTTCATTAATTGCATTTTTCGAATTAACCCAACCAATATTTGCTTGGTTCCAAATAAAACGCTCATTTTCAATTTCTATATCATAAACATTATTTCGAAGTGCGTCTTCGTAATTCAGTCCTTTTGTATTCCACTTCCAAGCGTACCCAGCAACCAATCGAGACAACCCAAACATGTTCTCTTTATCTAAAATTTCATTTTTCATACTCGTAATATTCTCAAATAGCACAAAATCATATTCACCAAAAGTGACTGGATGAAGTGGTGGCGTATCACTTAGAATACTTTTTATGTAGTTTAAATAGTCATTTCCACCTTTAACCCTTAACTGCGACTTAATAACATATTGTTTACTATTTTTCCCAGTAGATGCTTTTAAGAACTCTTCATCACTTACATCACTGGGCATTACACTTTGTTCAGCGTCGTAAAAAAGGATTTGATAAGGAGATGCGTCCATAATCCATTTTAATTGAGTTGTATCAATGGCATATCCCTTATCTCTATTCAATTGATCATATGAACCCATATTTACTAAATTTTTTCTTTGTTTCAAACGGTGGGCTTCGTCAACAATCAATAGATCATAATTACCTCTAGCAGCTTCGGTTGGGCCAATAATCATATTTGCCTTAAGTCCCTTAATTTCTTTTGCAACACGCTTCAAAGAAGCTCTAAGGGAACTTTGCGGCACTACCAATGCTACAGAAAAGTTCTTCAACTTTTCTTGCATCTCAATAAAACGTTCAATGTATTGATCGTCAATACTACCCAAGAGTTCTAACATACTATTGTCTGCTACCATCTTCATGATATACATGGCCAAGACTGTTTTACCCGTTCCAGATTCTCCATTCACAACCACAGTCAAATCAGTCCCAATTTGAATTGAAATCAATAGATCCAAAACAATTTCAAAAACAACATCAAACTGCTCAGTTGTTAATTGCTTATATGGCGTATACTTAAACAAATCTGAATTCATTAATAAATCTATATCATGCTTAACAATCTTTTTCTTTTTTAGGTTGTTCCAAATATCCCGAAACAAAGCTTCATAGAACACTTTATCGTAGTAATTATGATTACGCATACCACTGTTGCTATTTTGCAACTCAAAAAGTTGATCGGCAGACATATACTCAATCAATTTTGATTCTATATCTAAAACAGCAGATTTATTAAATCGATCATCTATAATTATACTCACATCCGTCAATCTTTTTTTATCATCATTATCAAGATGCTGTTTTAAACGATTTGATGCACTTGTTGTCTCACCAATATAAGCCTCTTTACGATTATTGAGAATATAGACTACAGGCCAATTCCTCGCTATATCATTTTGTGATAATTTATTTGCTGTTTCTTTATCAAAAGGCATACTCTTAATCTTCATCTACAAACTCCGTATACTTCTTGCTATTTCCTTTTGAATTCTTAACATTATATCTCTCTTCATTGAAATCAATTTTCTTCATAATAATTTCTTTGGCATCAATTCCAATCTTCTTGGATAAAGTAAGAGCATATATCAAAATATCGGCCAACTCATCCACTACTTTTTCTTTATCATAACCTGAATTCCATTGAAAATTTTCCAACAATTCTCCTGCTTCAATAGCAATTGACTTTGCTAAGTTTTCAGGGCTATGAAATTGATCCCAGTCTCTGTCATTATTAAATTTTGTAATGCGCTCTATAATTTCATGCATAGTTAACCCTCCATCAAATCTACCACTATTATAACCAATGTTTCATGGATTTAAAAGTAACTATAAACTATATTAAAAAAAGAATAATGAATTAATTCCATTACTCTATTTTAATCATTTATTAGTTTATTTAATTCGGCCATATTTTTAAACACCGCCTCTAGTACATTAACAACTATACTATTTCCAGCTAATTTTATTAATTTATCTTTTGTAAGAAAATTAGTTGAACTTCGGGACTCAAAATTATTGTTGATAAGGTTATCATAATCATCTTCACTAAAGCCCATAAAAAGGAAACATTCACGAGGGGTTAAATATCTAAAGTCAGCTTTATCGCCTTTTCCATCGTATATAACTTTCTTTTTTCCATGTAAATTATGTTTAATAACACCAGAATTTGGATGTCTGTCCTGTTTTGTCGTTATTGTTCTCACACTATCCAACAATGCTTTCCCGTTTTCTACGATGACTGGATTTTCTTCGCGAATTTTCTTTCTCGAAGGGGTTGCATTTGGTGTGCTTATTAATGCTTCTTCTTTATATTTATCTATTGAGTAATCTAATCTTAGAAAATCAGATATGTTTGGATTTTTACGGTTATTTTTAGAGTGTACTTCGAGATTTGTTTCCTCTAGAAATTTACTTGCAACTTTTCTTTTTTGTTTATTATTTCCTACAAAAACACTAATCATGAAAGTTCTTTTTCTCATTTGAGGTACACCAAAATCGTAGGCACACAAATCATAAACTTTATTCTCGTAACCTAAATCAACTAAAATATTTCGCCATTCATCAAAATTTTCAATATGTCGTTCAGACCTAATTGATGTCACGTTCTCCATTAACAAAAACTTAGGCAAAGAATGACCATTTTCATTTAATTCTAACAAAATTCTTTCAACTTCCCAAAGCATACTTGACCTGTTATTACTATTCCTATCTATTCCACCAGCATTTCCATGCCAAAATCCGCTAATAGAAAGATCCTGGCAAGGAAAAGAATACGTTAGTAAGTCGACTTCAAAAGGCAAATCTTCAGCTTTTACATCCTGAATATTGACAAGATTTTTTGTTCTAATTATTGCAGCATACAACCTTTTTAATGTTTCTTCTCTCATTCTTGCAAGAGAATCATTACTCATTGGATTTTTACCATTCGAGGACAAACTGTATCGAGACAATATTTCAACTAACTCTTCTTTAGTATATTTATCTACCAAGGAAAGGTCTTGAGCTCCGTTATGTAAGATATCATAGGCGTAGATTGCATTTATATCCCAATCGACAGTATTTAGTACCTCAAATTCTATTCCTATGTTTTTTAGAGCTTTTGCCTGACTTCCAATTCCCGAGAATGTCTCAACAATTTTTAACACAATAATCCTCCATTCGTTAATTAGTCAAACTCAATTGTATCATACTCGAACGAAGAAAGATCGATTGTATAATTTATTTTTTTCACATATCTCGGAACTTGATCACCTTTAAATGACTCCGCATTAATAACTGGGAAAGATTCGTCAATTTTATATTTTCGTCCTTCTACCACTCTAAATTTTTTCTCTCTAACGTTACTACCATGCGCCATCCCCAAAGCACCCAATTTTATTTCAACACCGTCTACATCCACCCCATAACTTATTATTTGATCAACTAAGCTATTAATTGAGATACCATCACTGCTTTCTTGCATCTTAAGTAAGACTAAATATAAGTCATAATTCCCATCCAGCTGGAATTGACTAGAAATAGTGACCTCATTGGCATATTGTAGTAATGTTGACTTAACTTCTATATGATACTCATCACCCTCGATATCATGGTTTTTTGCTTTTGGTCCTTCCCATGTAACATTTTCATGTTTTTTTTCTAACTCTTGTTTATAAATCAATAGCTCACCAATTACAGAATACGGAGTTTTATTAGTACTTACATTTCCTAGTAAGTCTTTCCATTTTTCCCACCATTTGATGGGCTCGGTCGTGATTAAGTTGCGATTGAAATCATCCTTACCTAAATTACAAAATTCTTCACAAAGACGCGCAAAACTTGATTTATGCTCATATAATGTGCTTGATAAGACTAAGAAAGGGTTTTCTTCACCATTAATATTAAATGTTTTATTTTCTAGTCTTACATTTGCAAATTTTTCGTTGACCTGAACATTATTAACATTTAAAATTCCGACTCCGTAATACTCAGGATGTTTTAGAGTGATGGTTAATTTTTGTTTATCAAAACCTTCTAAAGGTCTTGCACCCATCTTAAAAGTCATAAAGTGTTCAATAATTTCATTAAGTAATTCGGTCATTATTCTTCCTCCTTTTCAACATATTCACCATTTACTTCTACTAGATTTATTAATTTAAACAGCTTCTTAACATATGTAATTTCTCCACCCTTAAACAAAGAAGGTTCAATCGTTTGAATTAGTGAAGTGTTCGTTACTTGAATCGTTCTAAAAATATCTCTTCCTTTATTTTTGATAGACGCCTTATTTATTTTAGAATACTCATGCATTAAGGTTCTATATAATTTTATATTATATCCTTTTGGTGATGTTCTTTCTACTAAGTTTAAAATTGTATCGGTTGAGTTTTTCTCAATTATTTTTTTTGTATCAGCGATACTTCCTTGCCACGACAAATGAATATACCACCATAATGTATAGAGCCAATTTCTAGTGTTTTGGGAATAGAATCTAGTCGAGTTATGACCTTCCCATCTTTCTGATATAATATCAGGAATACCAACAACTGACAAGTATATCCAAAATTCAGGATTAGATGCTTCTCGAAGTGAAATTTTAAATTCTACTTCACTTGTAAGTACTTCATATAGTTCAAGTCCAAATAGTAAATCATATTTGTATCCTTGTATTTTTGGTTTTTTACTTATATCCCCTCGGTCTCCAAAATATTTATACTTAATAGTTCTACTTCTAAGTTGAAGTTCTTTTCTTAGTCTTTCATAAAACTCACTATTATTTAATGCTTGTAATTTTTTTGTATCACCTTTTGCTTCAGTCATAGCTTTCTCAGCTTCAATTTTTGACATATATTTAAAGTTCATGTAATTACCTCCAGATACTTCGCATAACAGAAGAAAAGATGTCCGTGGGGGTATCATACTTAACTTGGTGAGTTTCCAAATAATACTTTATTAAAGACCCCATGGTTCCAGGTTGAAAATATTCTGTCTCTTCAACGAGTTCTATTTCGTTCTTATCAAAGGCAGTTTGAATTATTATTGCTACAACATTAATCATTATTTGTTTAAAAAATTCATCATTGTATTTTTTGGATTCAACATTTAAAAGTGCATAATCTTTATGATTAAAATTTAACCTCAACCTAACACTGTCTTCGAACAGATCCGAAAGGTCTCCCCAATTACAATATAAGGTCCACAATGGTTGATTATCATCCTCTATCGAAACAATAGGAAATGATGAAGAGTTTCCTTCTAGTACTAACTCCACACTATAAATATTACCTAGAACAGTACCATACTCATTCGCAAGATAACTACTACGGGATTCATCAATTTCATCAATAAACAAGATTATTTCGTAGTGTAAATTACCACGTAATTGACCAGGTTCAAAAGACACTTCAAATGCTTCACTTATTACCGAATCATTTGATGAAAAGCTAGATATATGTTTTGCACCCCTTTGTTTAGACTCTCTTGAATACCAAACAAATCCTATACCTATTTTTGCACCGCTCTCAGCAAGTCCATAATCCCCAAACAACAATTTCGGGTTTTTAATATAAAGTTTCTGATTAATTATTAAATTATCATATGCAACATCCCAAGTCACTGACGGACCATTGATTTCAATTACACTTGATAGATTATCCTCTACTTCGATTTTTTCAATAGATATTGTTTCTCTATTTTTAACCTTAATTTTTTTATGAAATTTAAATTCTATATTCTCTAAATTTACATCAATTAATTCCAATAATTCTTCATTCAATACCGGATAAAGTGGTAAATCAATTTTCATGTTTTATTCCCCCTTTGCTGATTTTAGCCTTAATACCGGCACAAATTCTTTGGATGTTCCGCTAATAAAAATCGTTCCTAATAAAATTTCACCAACACTAAAACTTTTGGATAGGTGCACTTGATATACAGTTCCGAAATTTGTTCGAGAAAGTGAAATTTCTTTATCAATGTTTTTTTCATCGAAGATATAAGTTGAGTCATTGCTTACTAAATTTAGCTTTCCAATTGAAATTGGGCTTGGTTTATCAATTTCTTTTTCCAACTTGTCTATAGATAGGCTACTCGATTCTTGTTTTATTTCTAAGTCAACATAAATGGTTTTTAAGTTACTATTCAGAACTTGAAATTGAATTGGTATTTCTATACCATCTTTTTTATACTTTATTTTGTCATTAAAAATAGTTGTTTTACAATGACTTGTATTTCTTGATAATCCCGCATTTTCTCTTTTTTTCGTTGGTATTTTTCTTGCCTTATTACCAAAGTTATTTTCAGGCAGAATAAGATCGCCCGCTCTTCTAGACAATCGACTGTCGTTGTCCATTGGTTTTTCTTTAACTAATTCATCAAAAGCTTGCCTCAATTTAGATATAACATTACTTTGAATTCTAGATACTATTTTCGGATTAACACCATATGATTGATGATCTTCCCATCTAATGTGATCAGCTTCTTCTCCTTTTCGAATATATTCTTCTAATGGAACATATTTATCATTATTAAACCTAATTTTATTGTTAGAATTCAAAACAAATAAAGCGATTATATATTCACCCTCATTTTTTGAAGGAAGGTTATGCGCCCAATCCCCTTTATCTACGTAATCTACAAGCATACCTGGTTGTCTACAAAAAGTTACAATTGTAGAATTAATGTCATTAGCTGTTAATTCTATATTTGATAAAAAATGAGGGTTAAGTGGTGAGTTTGATCTAGACATTCCCAATTCTTGATAGTTGAATACACCGAAAACTAATGTACCAACATTTCTCTCGTCTAGCGCTGCATCGCTTGAAGAATTGATAAAGATTGTCTCCCTCAATAGTTTCTTACGATCATCGATATAACTAATAGCTTTTTCATTATCGGTGATTGCATAATTGTACATATCAAGTAATACTCTAAAGTACGGATCTTGATCGTGCGAATCTAAGTCATCATTATTAAATTTTACACGCAAATACTTCTTTTTGTTATAGCTGTACTGATGATTGTTTAATCGTGGTGCATACCATCTTTGCACAGAAATTTTTAAGTAATCAATCAAACTATCATATATAGTAGAAGTAGTTTTACCGTTCTTTGCTTCTATTTCGTTATGTTGGAGAATTTTTTTCTCATTAATATAAGGAATAATAACTGTTGTACCAGTTTCCTTACCATAGTATGTTTCTAAATTAAAAATACTTAGTATTTTTTCTATCTCTTCACTGTCGGTGATTGGTTCAGTACTGTTGGTTGTAGTTCTTTCTCCCCACCAAGCTACACCACTCCGAGTATCACCTTTATATGGAGGTATTATTGCATCATCTAAACCTTCATCTTCTACCATCGCTACAGCCAATCTTTCTTGGTATTTTCCTGACGGTAATTTAATACGTGAGTAGTATATCACGAGCCCGATTCCCATTCTATAGAAAATAGTTTTACCATAACCCCAAGAACCTCCAGCCCCTTGTTTTTCTTGTGGTTTAGCGAGATCATAGACCAATTTTAATAAGTTCCCGAAATTTTGGCCATTCATATCATCATGTGATAATGGACCTGTTAGTCCTATTGTCCCGGAATCTCTAATCGCCAAAAAACTTTCTTCTTTTTTATATTTTTCTTTAAGTATCGGACCTATTTTTTCTAAATTGTCAGAAAAGTCATGGTTGTTAAAATTATCCACTATAAAACGTACATTAACAAAGCTTCCTTGCTCGTTTCCTGCATCCAACGAGTTTTGAATTGATTCTCTAACAAATAAATCTGCAATAGGGCTGTGAGAGTTTTGTAATACTTTTAACACACCACTTCCAGTCGTAACATTTTTTCCAACTTCTAATATTTCTATATTTAACATATATTAATCATCCCCTATATCGTACTCTGCAATTAATTTGTCATTGGCATCAATTTTAATGGTTAAGTGTGTAACATAATTTTGACCTTTAACTCCTCCAGGAATTGAAATATAAATACCAGCTAAATCATATTTTGTATTGAGGTCTTCTCTAGTTTTAGAGCTTGTACTATTTTTAGAGTTTTTGTCAATTCGATATAACATTATTTGAGGTGTTTTTAACAGTCCAAGTCTTCTTCTCACTTCCATATAGTTCGAAGAATGACCACCCTTTACCATTTCAATTAGATCTAACTCTTCTATTTTTGATATATCAATATCTCTGTACAAATCCAAAGGAGCCCTTAATGATTGAATTCTAATATCGTCAACACGAGCTTCTTTAACTTTTGAACGTTGGATTGTATTCCACGAAAAATGTTTTTGGTGCCAATTATTTTCAGGACTGTTAATTTCACCTTTACCAACTGCAATTACATTCCAATTTTCAAGTAATCTTTTTTCAGTCATATCATCAACCCAGTTAATAAAGGCTTCCATATTATTTCCCATTCTGAATCGTTCACTAAATTTTAGCTTATGAAGATAGTCCTTAAATAAATTGAATTCGACATTTTCCCAATATACAGAATTCATACCTTCCCTTTGAATAATTTTAGGAGAGCCCAAATCATCTATAAAATTAGTTAATAGCTGCAAGTTACTTTCCATTACTTCGTCATCATTCATGAAAATAGTTGATTGAATACTTGCTCCTGTAAAATCAAAATCACTTTCGATTTTACCTCGACTTTTATTATCTGAGGTAACTTTTAATCTAATAGCTTTCGGTGATGTTTTTACTTTAATCCCTACATCCTTAGGTGTATAACCTAGTACATTGTGTTCTTTTATTTCTTTTCTAAGTGAAAAGTCTAGGTCCGCTAAATATGAAAATTGATCTATAGAGCTACTACTCATCCAAATTCTAGGATATAATTCATACCCGATTCTAAACCCAAACCATCTTCCCATTTGCATAAGGGTATCAGCCTGGCCTGAGTTTCTAACAAAGTACGTAGAAATTAATCCTTCTAAAGTAAGCCCTCTCGAAAGTGTTGCTCCGCCAACAACTAAAAATATCGGAGTTTTATTTCGAACCGCTTCATCGGTTGGGTAAAGTAAACGGTATACTTCATCTTCATTTATAATTTTATTGTAAGCACTGTTATCGATACTAATATGCAATCCATCATGATAACTATATTCCCCTTTTTCAATACTAGTTATCGGAGATACATCTTTTAGGATACTTCTAACTTCGTTAACTAACTCCGAGAATTTGTGAGGTTTTTTGGTTGTATCAATATTATGAGAATACAATCTTGCACTTTCTTTAAAATGATCTATTGTAAACTTTGAATGTTGTTCTTTCCATACTCTTTCAGAAATTTCTAGGACTTCTTCAGTTTCATTTGACAACCAATTTTGAATCAACTTACCTACATTGTCATGATGTGCTTGTTTAATACTTGTATGGATTAACATGCTAACTGGACTTTCAAATCGGTGTAACCTTAACGAGGCTGATGCCGCAATAAAATACGCGATTGACTCTTTGAGTGCCCTCGGTAAATCATTTCCTTTACCTAAATGAATATCTCCAATTTGGTTGAATTCTAAATGATTTATCTTATTAATTTCATTAACAATATCCATTCCCGGATAATTGTCCTCGCCCTCCACTCCGAAAATTTGGCTTGGACCAATATAATTGCGTGATTGTTCTAAAACAGCAATAAAATCTTTTGGATAAAGTGATTCATCTGCACTTTCACTCAAAACATTCGCATAAGGGGTTGCGGTATACCCAATATAGTTTACAGATTTAAATTGAGTGTCATTTTCATTGTTTACAAGCCGAACAATTTCTCTATTGATCGCATTTCTTTCAGCCTTAGTTAAATCACTTGTATTTACACTCGCTTGGTCTGCTTCATCATCTATTATCAGTATTCGCATTTGATTGGCTTTTGCTTTGTCAGATATAAGCCATTTATATAACCTTTTAAGTCTTTGTTTTTGTTTTAAAGTAACAATCAAATATTGATTGTTATTAAAATCTAAATTTTGAGGAGTCCTAGCGCTAGCCGCATCCATTGAAGACTTTTCAATCAACTCCCAATTAACATTGCCGTTTGTCGAAGCAAGCTCGTTATAAAGCCTTCTTTCTGTTTGTACTCTTAAGTTATCAATAGTTCCTGAAAACACTATAAATACATTCCATCCTACATCAGCCGCCATAGCCATTAAAGCTGCCATATTTGTTGTTTTTCCTGATTGAACACTACCAACAGCCAAACCTTTTATAGAATCGCTATCTTGTGTATTTGTGCTAAGTTTTCTTAGGATACTTTCACTATCTCGTTCTATTGAGTCAATCGTATATTTATCAAAATTTTTGCGCTCTAGCAATCTTCTATACTTTTGCCATGAACTTTGATTGTGCTTTGAAGCTGAAAGACCATTATCCTCACCAATCGAAACAATGATAGATTTATCTTGAATTTCTTTAAACGCTTTTCTTTCTTCACTATCTTTAAATTCTCTATCCACTAGTTCAATCCACTCAGGAACCTCTATGTCCCAATCTTGATATTTTGTCATAAAATCTAAAAACGAATGTAAGTCCTCTTGGCTATTTCCACGACCATTTTTAATAAACTCATATGGATGTTCTTGTAAAATATTCTCTTGAATCCAATTTATAGGTTTTGCGAACCTTGGATCATCGTAATTTATGTTCATTTAATACCCTCCACGTTGATTTAATACATATTTAAATTCTATCATAATACGCCAATATTTAACATTTAAGATAAAGTTATGACTATATTTTCAATTTAAGAGAAATTTGTATCCGAATTTTCATCACAATATTCCGTATAAGAATTGAAGAATTTATCTTCATCCAATAATGTTAACTTGTTTCCTTCTTTATCAATCGCGAATAAAGCATCATCTATAACTTCTATTGAAGCGATATGGTTCAATTTGGTCGTAAACTTATGGGTTGTCATTCTTTCCCAAACGTAATCTGGCATAAACTTATATGTATACTCAGATTCAATCATTTGTCTATACATCGAAAAGTTTTTAAAGAAAGTGCCCATAAATATTGTATTTAATGATACTTCACCATATTCTCTAACTACCTCACCATTAGTAGATAGAATTTGAATCTTATTGTCTGTGAATCCATCAAATTCCTCATGTGGCATGTCTACGAATCTTAAATTTCTAGGGTAGTACTTATCAGGACCATAATCATCTAAGAATGAATCTCCGATATAGTACCAATTCAACAATTCCCCAATCTTATGTGGGTTCATATTCATAAAGTAATCTAAAGTTAGGCCATGAACGTCTACAGTTCCATCTTTCTTGAGTAGCGCAGTAAAGAATCTACCACATTTGACATCAACATAGTCCGTACTTGATTTATCAAAATCTAGCTGACAAGAAACGTTGCTACCTCGACCAACTGCACTTCCATCTTCAAGAACTACGACCTCATGAAAAATTCCTTTGTCACTTGAAACAATATCATTCATATCAAACTGATTGTTAAATTCACCATGGACGAAAGATTCATAACCTGTTGGAATATTTTTAAATCTATCCAATTTAATTTTACTTTCAGAAATAAGATTGTCAGAAGAAACTTCATTTTCATTTTCAGTAAATATTGGTGTTACAGTTTTTTGATAAAACTTTCTTAAGCCATCCCAAGAATTTGTGTTTCTAAACAAATTTCTTGGAAAGGCACTGACAATGAGATTTAATATACAATTGTAAGTTTCGTTATCAATATTAAAGTTTAATTCAAATGAAATTGGAGAGGTTTCAACATCAAATAGATCGCTCAAGTTAGGAGCTATCAATTTTTCCTCGATATCTGGTATTAAAGAATATATATAATTATTTACTTCATTTCTTTCCAAAGTTGTGAGCGCATTATCAAAAATCATTGATACAATATCTTTCATTCGTTACCCTCCTAAAAATTAACTACCTTCTAACTCACACTTTAACATAAAAAAAATACATTGCAAGCGCTTAAACGTAATAACTATTAAAATCGAAAAAATGGCTTAAACAGTGGACTTTTCGTTAGTATTTTAAATCACTAATCTACTTATTAGTGTTATAAATCGAGGCGCCTAAAATATACACTATTTAGACGGTAATGAGGTTTTTCAAAATTTAACTTAAAAATAATAAAATCAGATACTTTGTTCAAAATCATATGTTTTTTAGAAATAAAACTTTTTTTAAAAAAAATTAATCTATTTGAAATAATTTTTAAAAGCCAATTACATAACAACGATTAAATATGACTCAACCTATTTTCAGACAAAATTTAAATCACAGGATCAGAACAGAAAAAAACTTCCCTTTTTATAGGAAGCTTTATTCAAAACGATAGACAGGACCCCGCGCACCCAAAGTAACCACAAGATCTTTATTCTCAAATATCCATTGATCCCCTTCTTCAATGTAGTAAGTAATGTCATTGACGACTGTTACTGTATGGGGGCGTGTTGGAATCAGTGGAAAAATTCCAAAGGAAAAACCAGAATCTGATCCTCTAGATAAACTTGGATAAAATCTTAAGTATGCCGTCACTGAGAAATCTACATTTTCTTCAAACCATTTCGATGTTTCCTCATTGATAATAATTTTCATGGATATCTACCTCATTATAGTAAAGTATACAAAAATAGTATCTGGTAGGCCACTGAGATACTATTTTTTTGATTATATTAAATCTTTTTGGTTTTGTAGTTGCAGCTTAAATTCATCCATAGATGTACGGATTGTAATGTCATCTTTGTTTTGATCAATCATTTGTTCAAGTTTCGCAAGAAAGTGTAATGCATTGATTTCATCCATGCCGTATTCTATGAGTAAATCCTTTAAGACTAAGGTATCAAGTACCATTTTCACCACCCTTTTCTGTGTGCTTATATTATATCTTAAATATATATGAATAGTAGTCATTCGACCCAATGAAGAAACATGGCTAAATTCTTGCTATATTTCATCAGATCCCAATAAAAAAGTTGTTAAGAATTTGATTTCCCTAACAAAGTTTTGGGTTATTATTTTTACGATTATGGATGTATTATGCTTATTTTTGGGGCATATATACACTTTTGGGTTATTTTTTTCACATTTTAGACTCTTTTATCTGTTTATTGGCTATTTTATGGGCTTTAGACAGCATCTCATATTTTTATCAAATCTTTCAAATCATACCCTTCATCTTTACGAATCGTCATTATTTAATGATATAATGTATCCATCGGATTATTTGATTCCAAGGAGGTTTCTTTGATGGCTGAAGATAGTGTATTAATGGGAGTGAATGGGACATTTATGCGTGGTATGGAGTTGAACTACTATGTTACAGATTTGGGTGGGACCTTTGTGCGTGAGGCAAGAACCAATGATTGTTATCGAATGTGGTCAATTTATGACATACATCCTGCCATCATGAGAACCCCAGGCGAAGGCACAAATCTAGACTTAGAAATTTGGTCTGTTCCAAAGAAAAATTTACCCAAACTTTTGGATACAACACCAACGGGATTGACTTTGGGTAAAGTCTATCTTGATGATGGGAGTTATGTTTTTGGTTTATTGGCTGAACCTTTTATCGTGGATGGTCAATTTGAGATAACCCAATATGCAAGTTGGAGAGAGTACGAAAAAACAATTAAGAAGTAGAATTTAGAAATGGGAGTGATTATATGTATTATGTTTATATGCTTAGGTGCGACGATAATAGCCTTTATACCGGCATTACAAGCGATATTGAGAAAAGACTGAACGAACACATCAACAAATTGAAAACGGCTGCCAGCTACACCAAAAGTCATTCTGTGGTCAGTATTGAAGCATTGTGGTCAACTATCGATCGTTCATCCGCCAGTCAACTTGAACACAAAATAAAAAAACTTCCCAAGGAAAAAAAGGAAGCTTTGATTTATAGTCAAAATACCATTGAAGACTATGAACGATTGTTTATCTGCAATAGACTCAAAGATATGTTTAAGTGACATTAATTGATATGAGAAAATAAAGAAGACTTCGCCATAACTTCAATGGGCGTACTAGCCTTATTCTCCCACAACCTTCTACTGTTAATAATATTCATCATTTGTTCAAGGAAGCGCTCAAGCTTCTTTTCACTATCGAAAACCATATCATTTTTAGATAAGGCATTAAAGACAACCTTGTGCAAATGAAACGACTCAATGTCATCCATAAATATATTAACGACTTTGTTAATCGTAAAAAAATCAGTATCTCTCCCAAAATGTTTATCCAATAATTGAGAGAATTCAGTTCTAACATGGGCATTCAAATAATCATAATTTCTATAGAATAAAAATTCATCGGGCGACGGTATAAATCTGGGTTTATGAGACTGATCAAAAATTAATTTATTGGCATGTTCAATCCCCATTTCATAAAAAGGAAACCAAAGCACATAATCCTTATAAAAAGCATAAAACTGATTCTTTAATATCAACGGCAATAAGACAACTTCAAGCTCTGCCACCGTTGTATTGAAATTAGGGTTTTGGTCATTGAATATTTGGACCAATTACCTTTTACTGATTATGCCATACAAATTGATGGCAGCTTGTGCATACTTATTCAATTCATTTCTCATTTGCGCTTTTCCATTGGGACAACGCACCACTTTAGATGCATCATTGTAGCGATTGTATGTTTTTATATTTTTCATGCTAACACTCCTTATCTACACCATACCATCAAAACACTTTAAATTGAGTATTAAATAATTTTTTATATAGCGGTGAGGTTATTAATAAATCCTCATGCTTACCCATGGCTTTAATAACACCCTTTTCAACTACCATAATGCGATCACACGACAAAATGGTCGACAAACGATGTGCAATCACAATACTGGTTTGGGAAGCTAAGATGGGTTCAATGGCCTCTTGTATTTCGTTTTCAACAATAGAATCCAAAGAAGAAGTCGCCTCATCAAATATAATTAAGTGCGGTTTTTTAAGTAAAACACGCGCAATGGACAACCTTTGCTTTTCCCCACCTGAAAGCTTCAATCCCCGATTACCCACCATAGAATCATACCCTTTTGGTAAACTTACAATGAAGTCATGAATTTTTGCTTGTTTACAAGCAACTTCAATTTCATGTAAAGAAGCCTTAGGATTGGCATAAAGAAGATTATCCAAAATAGTGCCATTAAAAAGATACGTATCCTGCGTCACAACACCCACCGCATCTCTTAGAGACTTTAGCGTGATGTCTTTGATGTCTTGTTTACCAAACATAATTTTACCTTCAGTCGCGTCATATAAACGCAAAATCAAATTAATGATGGTACTCTTACCCCCACCAGAAGGACCAACAATTGCCAAACTCTCATGTTCATTCAAAGTAAAATTAATATCTTTTAGAATTGGACGCTTCTTTTCATAGCGAAATGACACATGGTCAAAAGAAACGACAGTATCCAAAATTTCTAGATCCTGAGCATCTTCTTTCTCTTTAATCTCTATGGGCATATCAAGATAATCAAACAAGCGCGTAAAGAGTGCCATTGAACGAATCACTTCTACTTGCGTATTCAACAAACCATTAATGGGCTGATACATCTTAGATAAAAGCGCCACCAACACCCCAATATCACCCACTGTCAAATCATGGTTATATCGAATCATCAAAATACCCCCCAGCAAATAAATCAACATAGGACCAATACTTGAAAAGGAAGAAACCACCACTCGAAACCATCTACCTGCCATACTTTGTTTGACATTAAGCTTAGAAATATCTTTATTTAAAGCAGCATATCTCGAATACTCATAAGCTTCCTTATTAAAAAGTTTCACCAACAACTGCCCACTCACACTAAGCGTCTCATTTAAAATGCCATTCATGGAATCACTTTTATCTTGGGCTTCCCTGGTCATACTCCATCTTCTTTTACCTGCACTTCGAGAAGATAAAACAAATAAAGGCACAATAACCATACCCACAGCCGCCAAAGTGGCATTTTTACTAATCATTGCAATTAAAGAAACAACCAAAACCAACACATTGGAAATAATACTGGTCAAAGTATTCGCAATCACATTTTGAATCCCACTCACATCACTGGTCATTCTTGTGATCATTTCACCTTGATTGGTCGAAGTAAAAAAACGATGAGACATCGATTGAATGTGCTGATACAGTTCGTTTCGCATCTCATAACCAATGGTTTCAGAAATCCAAACACTCAAATAGCTTTGAAGCACACCCAATATATTACCGCCAATCGTAATGATTAAACTCAGTGAAATCCAATAAACCAATGCTGATAAATCCTGTTTAATCAAGCCTTCATCAATAATCTTACCCGTAAGTAAAGAAGGCATAATACTGATGCCCGACATCAAAACCATAATAAAAAGAATGACTAAAAACTGCTTCCAATAGGGTCTGAGATAACGTGTAATACGTTTAAACAAATCATAGGTAAATTGGGGACGGTTTAGTTTCTCTTCTTCACTTAAGAAAGCGACCCTCCTACCCCCACGCATACTCAAACTTCACCCTCCAAGCCATCCGCTAAAATACTCAAAAGTTCAACCAAGTTCTCTTTTTGTTGTTGATCTAAAAGACCATCCACTTTTTTACGAAAAGCAAGATTTTCCGCATTCACCTTCTCCAACACCGATACACCTATGGGTGTAATGGATAAAAGATAACTTCTTTGGTCTAATGGATTCTTTTCGCGCATCACCCATTCCCGTTCAATAAAACGCGCCAGTTTTTCATTTAAAGATGAAACACGCACATCCAATAATTCCGCCAAATCCTTTGTTGATATTTCAGGATTATTATAAACCAAAGATAAAATCCGACGATGCCCCCGACGCGGCTTCCCTTTACCTCTACGTAAATTACGATTCACACGATCCAATTGATACATTATTGTTTTCTCTTCACTCTGCATCATACCACTCCTTTCTACATGTACCTGCTGCATTATTATAACAGGTACATGTAGAATGTCAACGATCTTACTCCCTTGAGTAAGAATTTAAATTTCATCAACACAAAAAAAGACCCCCTTAAAACATAGAAGTCTCTATATAATTTATTTTAAACGAAATCTCATAGACTTTTTCAGCAATATTAAAATGCTTTGCATATTTAATCAATTTATTCATATTAGGTTTATTTTTAAAATAGTTTTGAATCACATCAGTGTATACTTGTAGCTCAACTCTATCTTTGCTTCGAATCATATCACACACTGTTCTTTCCTTATCATAAGCAACTACATCATTATTTAAGTTATTTCTAACCGTCACAACTCCCATATCATATGTTTGCTGATTAACATAAAAAATATTGAATTCTTCTCTATTTCTTAAGTTAGTACCTTGCTTAACTGTTAGACAGTACTTTCTAGGAAAACGATCTGTAAGATTATGAAGATAAGCTGCAGTCTCATGACTATAAACTATTGTACTGTTGCTAACTTGATAAACTCGCATCATATCGATTATATAATCTTTATGGTAATATACTCCGTGTGCTACCCTACTAATAAC